>NZ_CP019420.1:1525680-1830817 GCF_001984215.1 Mycobacterium sp. MS1601 | reverse complement strand
AGGCCCTCTACGAGAACAGCCAGGGGAACGTGACGGTGGTGTACGTGACGGCAGTCCCGGATCTCGGCTCCACACCGTTCATGCCACTGGGCTACCGCGATGCGGAGCGGGTCAGATGGCGAAACACCATGGCCCCTGCCGACCCCGCCGAGGTGTCGGGAGTGGTGGAGAAGCTGAGGGAGCAGGGGCCGGGGTCCTACCTGGTCACCACGCGCAGCCAAGAAGACATGGTGGTCTTCGGCCAGGGCTATCCCGCCGGCTGGGGTGAGCAGTTTCGCCATGCCCTCGCATCTGTTCCCGATATGCATGTGGTGTACCAGAATTCGGATGCCACGGTGTACTCGCTCGCCTGGCCCGCCGGCGCCGAACCCAACAGGTTCGCCCCCTTGGAGACGGGTGTGCAGATCTGGCGCACCCCTTGGACACCGCTCGGGGTGGCACTGCTGGTGATGCTGGTGGCGCTTCTCGTCACCCAGGAGGTACGGCGGCTGTTCCTGTCGCCCGCACAGCGGTACAGGTTGCGGCCGATGACGCTCGCGGTCGTTCCGCTGCTGGGCGGGTTCGTGTTGGTGGTCATCGAACGATTCGTGTTGCTGACGTCATGAGAAGGGGGAGAAGTCATGTCCGTATCCACACTGCGTGAAACAGAAGACGTGTTTCGGGCTTTCGAAGCGACGGCCGCGGTCAGGGGCAGCGAAGCCGCCCTGCTGCACAACGGCGACGTGGTGACGTATCAGAGTCTTGCCGAACGGGTTGCGATGACGGCATCGCTGTATCGCAGGGACTTCGCGGAGCAGGGTTCGCCGCGACCGGCAGGCGTGGTGGTCTCACACGCGCCTGCTGCTGTCGAGCATCTACTGGGTGCGCTCGCAGCGGGCGCTCCGTACTGTCCCATCGATGCTGCTCTTCCCGCAGCGCGGAGGCAGCAGCTGGCCGAAGCCTTCGGATCTGCCGACATCGGCGGCAGCGCAGCATATGTTCTCTGCACGTCCGGCTCCACCGGGGCGCCCAAGCCAGTGGTGGTGTCGCGGCAGGCGCTCTCGGTGACGGTTCGAGCGCTCGTGGATCTCTTCGAGCTCACACCTGATGACCGGGTGCTCCAGTTCGCCTCACTGAGCTGGGACACCTGCTTCGAGGAGATGCTGCCCGCACTCACCTGTGGGGCCACCGTCGTTTTCGATTGCGAAGCACACAGCGGCTCCATGCCGCGCTTCCTGCGTATGGTGCACGAGCGTGAGATCACCGTGCTGGACCTGCCCACCGCGTTCTGGCACGAACTGGTGCTGTATCTGAAGGACGAGCAGACGGGTCTGCCGGACACCCTGCGCCTGGTGATCATCGGCGGCGAGCGTGTCGACCCCACCCGGTTGCAGCAGTGGCGGTCCATGGCGACGGGTGGTATCACTTTGCTCAACACCTACGGGTGCACCGAGACCACCATGATCACCCATGCCGTCAGGCTGTCAGGTCCGGGCACCGAACCGGAAATCGAAGCCCAGCAAGGTGAGACACCGCTGGGGCGCCGGTTGCCTCACGTCGTCGACCACATCTCCGACGAGGGCGAGTTGCTGATCGCCGGCCCGGGCCTGGCCACCGGCTACCTCGGTTTCGCCGAATTGACCGAGGCCGCATTTCCCGTGGTGGCCCACGGCTGCGAGCCCACCCGGTGGTTCCACACCGGCGACCTGGTGACAGGGAGTGCGGGCGGGTTGCTCTACCCGCGTGGTCGGGTGGACGAGCAAGTGAAAGTTCTGGGTGTCCGGGTGCATCCAGCCGAGGTCGAGACTCAGCTGACCACACACCCCGCAGTGGCCGGTGCCGTGGTGGTGGGCACGCGGTCACTGGGACGCACCACCTTGACCGCTTACGTGGTGCCCGCGCTGGCCGTCAGCGCAGCGGAGTTGAAACGCTACCTACGTGCCCGATTGCCTGGGCAGTTTGTCCCGAGCCGAATCAATTTCGTTGCTGCACTGTCGTATACGTCCTCCGGCAAAGTCGACAGGGTGGCAACTCAGTGTGCCGCCGCAGACCTCGAGAACAAAGGAACAGTCCAATGAGCAGCGACCACATCGTCAAGATCTTCTGCGAGGTTCTCGACGTCCGGGAGGTCCGAGCAGACTCTGACTTCTTCGACCTGGGCGGCGATTCACTGCTGGCCACCCGGGTGCTCAGTGCCATCGCCCGCGATTTCGGCGTCGAGCTGCTCTACGACGATTTCGTCGACGATCCTTCACCCGAAGGTGTTTTCGCCAGAGTCGCCGCGGTGGTGCCGTGACCACCTGCGGTCCGCAGGTGGTGGTGATCGGGGCGGGTATCGCCGGTCTCACCGCCGCAGCGGATCTGGTGCGCGCCGGTGCGGACGTCACGGTGTTGGAGGCGCGTGGTCGTGTCGGCGGTCGGATGCGCGGTGTGCCGGTTTCCGGTGGCCATTTCGTCGACGGCGGTGCCGCGTACCTGGGAAATCGACACACGGCGCTGCTCGCTCTGATGAGACAGTACGGGCTGCGTCGGGAATCCACCGATATGGAGGGCAAGAGTACCTTCCTGTTGAACGGTGAGCGGACGACGACCGCCATGCGACTGCCACCACTGGATGCGGTTGCACTCGGACAACTTTTCGACCAGATCGAGGAACTGCTGGGACAGGCCGGGCCGGACCTGCCCTGGCTCAGCCCGGATGCGCGTCGACTCGACCGGATCTCGGCTCAACGATGGTTCAGCCAGCGGCTCACGCATCCTGATGCGTTGGCGTTCCTGCCGTTGTTCATCGGTCAGATGATGGCCGCCGACCCGACGGCGGTCTCCGCTCTGCACATGGCCTTCTACCTTCGGTCCGGCGGAGGAACTCGATTCCTCAACGCATTCGAAGGGGGCGCTCAGGAATGGCGCGTCGCGGGCGGGTCACACAGGTTGTGCGAGGCGATGGCCGACCACCTGGGCGGGCGGGTGCGACTGCAGGAGCCAGTCCGGTGCATCGACCAGGGCGCTGACGGGGTGGTGGTGCACACCATCTCCGAAGACGGACGGCGTTCGCGGTATCGCGGGGACAGGGCCATCGTTGCCATTCCTCCGGTCCTGGCCCAGGGCATCGATTTCCGGCCTGCTCTGGTGCGCCCCAGGGCGAGCGCGGTGACCGGGAGAGGTTGTGTGGTCAAGGTGCACCTGATCTATCCAACTGCGGTATGGCGGGAGTTCGGGTTGTCGGGCTGGTCGATGAGCGCACGTGGTCCGTTGATGTTCACGGTGGACGATTCGCCCCCGGACGGATCCGTGGGTGTGCTCACAGCATTCGTGACCGGTGTAGCAGCCAAGGCATTCAGTGTGCTTCCCGTGGCCGAGCAACGGGCCGCAGCCCTGGCTCACGTCACCCGGTTGTTCCCCCAGTTGCCCGCACCGACGCAGTGCTCGGTGACGGACTGGTTGTCCGAGAAGTACAGCCGAGGTTGTTATGCAGCACTGTTCGGCAAAGGCGATTGGCGCAGGCTCGGCCCGAGTCTCACCACGCCGCACGGGCGGATCCACTGGGCGGGAACCGAAACCAGCCTCGAGTTCTTCGGACACATGGAGGGCGCGGTCCTGTCCGGCCATCGCGCGGCGGCCGAGCTGATCGAACACGAAGCCAACGACACGAGAAGGGTTTTGGCGTAATGACTCTCATCACTGACATCGACCACACCGCAGGCACCGGATACACCGCCGCGCTGGACCAGCCTTACACCTACCGACGCAGGGAACTGTGGGAACCGGATTGGCGCCGTTATCCGGGATGGGCCGCTGTCACGCGGACCGAGTGGCGTGCAGCGCAATGGCAGCGTGCTCATTCCATCAAGAACATCGCTGAATTGCGTGCGGTGACCGGTGATCTGCTCGACGAGCGGTTCTATCAGGACTTGGCCGCCGACCACGAGCGGTTCGCCACCATGTCGATGCTCTTGCCACCCCAGATGCTCAACACCATGGTGCCGGAGCCCATGCCGAGCAGACGCGCATTCACCGACGCGTTCTACGCGGACCCGATCCGGCGCTACATGCTACCGGTGCTCAGCGACCGTCATCCCGAGTGGGCGTCACATCCCTACGCCGAACGGGACTCATTGCACGAGAGTGAGATGTGGGTGGTCGAGGGACTGACGCACCGGTACCCCACCAAGGTCCTCGCCGAGATGCTGTCGACCTGTCCACAGTACTGCGGGCACTGCACCCGGATGGACCTCATCGGTAACTCGACTCCGACGGTCACCAAGACCCGGTTGGCACTCAATCCGGTGGATCGACAGGACCAGATGATCGAATACCTCCGGGCTACACCGACTGTGCGCGATGTCGTGGTGTCCGGCGGTGACGTCGCCAATCTCCCGTGGCCGAGGTTGGAATCGTTTCTTCTTCGGCTGTTGGAGATTGAGACCATCCGAGACATCCGGTTGGCGACCAAGGCCTTGGCGGCCTTGCCGCAGCACTGGTTGCAGACGAGTGTTCTCGAGGGTGTGGCCAGGGTGGCGAAGCTGGCCGCGGGCCGGCGCGTGAACCTCGCCCTACACACCCACATCAACCACGCCGGATCGGTGACACCGCTGGTAGCGGATGCCGCGCGGGCCCTGCTGGACGCCGGGCTGCGGGATGTGCGCAATCAAGGGGTGTTGATGCGTGGGGTCAATGCCACTGCTGATGACCTGCTGGACTTGTGTTTTGCCCTGCAGGGGGAGGCGAACATACTGCCGTACTACTTCTACATGTGCGACATGATTCCCAACGCCGAACACTGGCGGACGTCGCTGTGGGAGGCTCAGCAACTGCAGTTGGCGATGCTGGGATATCTGCCCGGATTCGCGACACCGCGGATCGTGTGCGACGTTCCCTATGTAGGCAAACGCTGGGTGCACCAAGTGGCCCACTACAACAGGGAACTCGGAATCTCGTACTGGACCAAGAACTACCGGACCGGTCTGGATACGCACGACGACGACGCCCTGCGCAGGGTCTATCCGTTCTACGACCCTATCGACACACTCCCGGAGTCCGGTCGCAGTTGGTGGCGGACCAACAGCCACCTGCCTTGTGAGACCGCAGTGTCGATGGGTGTGCAGACAGGAAATCGGAATGGACACGCAGCCGACTAGGCACAATGGGCTCACGGCGTCACGCAGGTCCAAAGCCGAACTGGTTCCCATCACCGATGCTGCCGATCTGCTCGCTGTGGCGAATTTCCTGCACGACAACCACAATGACCGGCTGCCGTGGGCCCTTGCCTGCACTGCACTGCCTGGCGGTTCCGCGCCGCCCAACTACGGCTTCATGCTGCGGGCCGGCGGACGCGTGGTCGGGAGCATGCTCGCGCTGTACTCGCAGCGGCAGATCGGGGGCCGTGTCGAACACTTCTGCAATCTGGGTTCGTGGTGTGTCCTGCCCGAGTACAGATTCAGGAGCATCTCCCTCTTGAATGCGGCACTGGCCCAGGATGGCTACCATTTCACGGCACTGTCCCCGGATACCGGTCCTCGCGAAATACTGGCGTGGAGCGGCTTTCGGTTCCTTGACACATCGGCGGTGCTGGTCCCGAACTTGCCCTGGCCGGCGGTGCCTGGTGGCACGAGAGTCAGCTCTGACCCGGCTCTCATCGAACGAATCCTCACCGGAACTGATCTTCATGTGTACCGGGACCATGCCCGTGTGCTGGCGGCCAAGCAGGTGGTCCTGGCCCGGGGGGACCAAAGGTGCCACGTGGTGTTTCGGGAGTTTCGGCACCACAACGTACCGGTGTTTGCCGAGATACTCCACGTCAGCGACCCCGACCTGTTGCGACGGTGGTTCCGGACTCTCGGCCGGCACCTGTTGTTGCGGCACCGGTTGCCGGCCACCCTGGTCGAGGTTCGCTTGGTCGGCCATCGCCCGCGGCCAGGCCTGGAACTGAACAGCTGGCCCAAGATGTACCTGAGCAAGGACCTGGGCCCTGACGACATCGATTACCTCTACAGCGAACTCGTCTGTCTGCCGTGGCTTCGTGGCCGCGCTGGACGTCAACCAAGGAGATGACCGGTGTTGATGAACATAGTTCTGTGGGTACTCGCGTCGGTGGTTCTTCTGGCCGTTGGGGCACTGGGCGTCATTGTGGCCTGCTACGTTCTGCTCTTCTTTGCGCTCAGGTCCAACATTCCCCAAACTCGCTGTGACACACCGGATCGGTAAGAGGCGAGGCATGGCTGGCCACCGCGTCAGACGCGTTGCGCTCTGGGTCGTGACCGGCATGAGCGGGGCAGCGCTGTTCATGGCGTTGTGTCCATGGTCGCCGTGGGCTCCTGCCTCGGTGGAGAGCCACGAGGAAAACTGGCCGGGTTGGGGATTCACCCACACACAGTTCAGTGCCGACGGCGGTGATCCCGGATCGGTCGGGTCAGCACAGAATGCCTTGCGTACGGTGCCGATGGTTCAGGCTCAGCACATCATGGGGTTCGGGGCGGATAATCCGGAACCGTCACCGGGTCACTATGAGTTCGACAGCCTCGATCGCAGAATGAATCTCATTCGTGGCACGGGTGGAACCCCCGTGATCATCCTGTGCTGCGCGCCGGACTGGATGAAGGGCGGCGAGCCGGGACAGACCGACTGGAACAAGCTGGAGGATGCGCCGCTGCCCGAGCATTTCGCGGATTTCGCAGCATTGAGCGCGCTGATCGCCCAGCGGTACAGCTACGTCCGGCACTTTGTCGTGTGGAACGAATTCAAAGGTTTCTTCGACGACGACGAGAAACGCTGGAAGGCCGATGAATACACCACCCTCTACAATGCGGTCCGGGACGCGGTGAAGGCAGTCAATCCGGCTAACCGTGTCGGTGGGCCCTATCTGGATTTTTCTCGGCCGTTTGACCATTCGTACGCCTCACCGGGGCTTCGTGGGCCCTGGGGCTCGGTGGACCAGCGCGTCCTCGACGCTTTCATGTACTGGAAGAATCATCGCACAGGCGCGGATTTTGTTGTCGTCGATAGTCATGCGGTCACCGACACGGGGGGCGGTGACCCGTTCGCAGCGCTGACCAGATTCAGCGCAGTCGACAGATGGCTGCGAATCCACGATGATCTGCCGGTCTGGTGGGCCGAATGGTATGTCGAGCCCACAGGCCCCGATTGGCCGCCGGGACGCGATGTCGCCCTGCGGATTGCCGCAATGATCGAACTGGCGAGTACGGGTGCCCAGACAGTGCTCTACTGGAACCCGCGACCACAGGGTCAGACGTGCGCCGAATGCTTGTGGACGGATACATGGATGGCCAATGGAGGCAAGCCATTACCGTTTCTCACCGACGTACTGCAACGATTCGCCTCGACGTTTCCGCCGGACGTGCGGCGGTGGAAAGTGGCTGCGCCCGAGGGGGTTCTGGCGTTGGCATCTGAATCCACACTGCTGGTGGTCAACACCACCGAGTCGGCAATCAGAGCCGAGGTATCGGGAAGATCAATTGATCTGCCCGGCTATGGATTTCGGTGGTCGACACCGCGCCATTAATCGAGGAACTAGTTCCTCGCGCGGTGTGGGTGCAGTAAAAGTTGGTTCCAAAGGTCCATGTACGTGTCGGACGGGTCGTCGGATAGTTGAAGTGCTGAGCCTGCCGGGGGTCGACAGGCGCACTCCAAGGAGGTTCCAATCGTGTCCACGAAGTCCAAGCGCTCGCAGAGGTTCTCGGCGCGCCAAGTCATCACCACGGGAGTAGCCGGATCGGCAATGGTGGGGGTGGGGTTGTTGCTGTCCACGCCATTCGACACACTCGAGCAGACCAGCTTCGAAGTGAAGCTCGTCTCGAACGAGGTGCCGCTGGACCCGCCGGCCGAGTGCGCGCCGAACGTCGAATTCTGCGTCTCGGACGCACCTACCCCGCCCGCGCTGGCTTCCGCCGCTGTCACGATGGGCCTGGCCAACTTGCCGACCATCATCGGTCCCGGGGGCTGGCTGATCGGTGACGGGATCGATGCCAATCCGCTGACCTGCACCGCGCCATGCAATGGCGGAAACGGCGGTCTGTTGTGGGGCAACGGCGGCGATGGGGCCTTGGGGGGCAACGGTGGCAATGCCGGCCTGTTCGGCGGCAATGGTGGTAATGGCGGCGATGGTGTCGATGCGGTGTACAACGCCGCGGGTGCCCGTACGTCCGAGGCCACGGCCGGCGGTAACGGCGGAAGCGGTGGGCTGTTCGGTCGCGGCGGCAACGGCGGCGACGGCGGCAGCGACCTGCAGACACAGATCGTGAATTACGCCGGCGGCCAGATCGACGCTGTTGGTGCTGCCGGCGGCAGGGGCGGAGCAGGCAGCCTGTTGATCGGCGACGCCGGCAACGGCGGCGCGGGCGGTAACGCGGTGTCCTATTACGGGGACGCCACTGCGGGTGCCGGCGGTGCCGGTGGCGGAACTGTCACCGGCGCCGCGGGCAACGGCGGCGACGGGGGTTACGCCGAAGCGCGGGGCACCGGTTGGATAGCCACCGGTGGTGATGGCGGCGCAGGCGGCGGAACCGTCACCGGTGACGCCGGTGACGGCGGAGCCGGCGGCTATGGCACCGCCAACGACGGCGCAGGAACCGGTGGTGCCGGTGGAGATGGTGGAAGCGCGCTCGTGGCCGGCGCAGGCGGCAGCGGTGGAGCAGGTGGCGACAGCCGCAACGAGCTCGATGCCGACGACGAAACCGCCGATTCCACCGGCGGCGCCGGCGGCGCGGGTGGTTCAGGTGGCTTCCTGGCCGGCGGCGGCGGTGGGGGTGGTCAAGGCGGCTACTCGGAGTCCGAATACGGCGATGCCACAGGCGGCGCAGGCGGAGCCGGCGGTAGCGCGACCACGGGCAACGGCGGCAGCGGTGGAGCCGGTGGTGGCGCCATCAGCAACGGCGTGGAGGGCACCGCCACCGGCGGTGCAGGCGGTGGAGGCGGCTCGACCGTCGTCTTCGGTGACGGCGGCGACGGCGGAGAAGGCGGCGCTGCTCAAGCAACCGACGATGACGGGACAGCCGTCGGCGGTGCGGGCGGTATCGGTGGAAACGGTGCCGGATTCGGGTCCGGTGGTGACGGCGGCGACGGCGGCGAAGCCGGCGGACTCGACAGTGGCGCCGGCACCAACACCGGTGGCGGCGGCGGTGAAGGTGGTGACGGCGGCGGAATCGGCGGCAACGGCGGCAACGGCGGCGATGGCGGTGATGCGTCGGGAGGCACCACCAACAACGGCGGTGCCGGCGGCGCCGGAGGTTCCGGCGGCCTCGGTGGCAACAACGGCAGCGACGGCAGCCCGGGCGCCGGCGACGACTAGAGCCCACCCAACATGAATCACGGCGCGGGTGCCGACCGAATCCGGTCGGCACCCGCACCACATCACCAGGGGGTATGAGCAATGTCTGTCAGACGATTCATCGCACCGGTCGCGCTGGTGGTGGCAGTGATAGCTGTCCTCATCTCCGGCTGGTTACTGCTGCGCTCGTCGCAGGAGCCGGCGGCCTCAGCCGAACAGACCGATCAGGCCAGAGTGCGGATCTGCGATGCCTTCACCACGGTCCACCAGGCGCTGTCGATACAGACCAATGTGGATCTTGGCTCCGATGCGGTGGCCCGCGAAGCGGTGGCGGCCAATGCCCGGTTGGCGACTATCACCGGTGGGCAATACCTGATGTCCCGCCTGGATCCTGCGACGCCGTCCGAACTGGCGGCCCCGGTCCGGACGTTCGCTGCCAACATCGAGGACATCGGGATGAGCCAGCTGGTAGGCAGGACCAATTCCGATCCTCACGTGATGGCGCTCATGGCTGAAGCTCAGTCGGCCGGCGACCAGGTGGCACAACAATGCGCGTGACGACGTTTGCCCGCCCGGCAGTCGCCGCGCTTTGCGTTGCGGCCGGCGTGGTAGCCGCCCCTGGCACCGCAGGCGCGGACGGCTTCTGCCCGGCGACTGCGGCAGGAGCTCATGGGTGGGGTACGCCCTTGCGGACCGACGATTTCAGCAGTCCGGGTGCGCTGGGCGGCTGGTACTTGTACAACGGTCCGGGACATGACGGCAACGGTCGCCGTACTCCTTCGGCGGCGTCGGTGAACGACGGCATGCTGACGATCACGGGAGACGCGGCGGGTGACTCCGAGGGCATGGCGTGGACACCGGGCCGCAAGTACGGACGGTGGGAGGTCTGCGCGAAATCGTCTGTTGCATCAGCGAATTACCACTCGGTGCTGCTGCTGTGGCCGTCGGGCGCGGGCAGCGGCGAGGTGGACTTCATGGAGATCGCCGATCCGTCCCGGCAGAGCGTCGATGCCTTCATCCACTACGAGAACGGTGGAAAGAAGTCGAACACCATCGGCATCGATGCCACCCAGTGGCACAGCTGGGCTGTCGAATGGACACCGCAGCGCCTGGCCTTCTTTGTCGATGGTGCGCAGTGGTGGGAGATGACCGAAACCGAGCCCATTCCGCGAAACCCGATGGTGCTGTGTGTGCAGCTGGACAACTTCGGCGGTGACATCAGCCAGGGGGGACAGCTTTTCGTGGATTGGACGCGGGAGTATCCAGTGCAACAGAGCTGATGATTCCGCGGTGATCCGAACCCGGAAGCCGGATCGTGTGCAGCGAGGTGGCGGTGCAGTTGCGTGTGAGGATGTGATCGATGGTGATCGCCGGTGGCAGCGGCCAATGGGCCGGATAGGTGGGTGTGAAGCCGGCCCCTGACTGCTCGGCAGCATCTCGGTAACCGTTGCGCAAAAGGGCACGAAACTGCAGTACGTCCAGGGAGCTGTTGAAGTCTCCCGCGACGATCACCGCGCTGTCGCCCGCCTGATCGGCTGTGTCGCTCAGCGTGGCAGGTAGCCGGTCCATGTCGTGACGCCATTCGCCGATGGGCTGCGGCCACGGTCCGGGGAGGTGAACTACGAGCACCATCGGATTGATCACACTGCCGGACAACTCTATTCGGGCACTGAGGAAAGCCATGCTGAACCCGTCGATACGTCGGGTGTCCGAGAGCGGGTAGCGACTCCAGAGGCCGGAGCCGGAGGCTCCGTCGCGTGGATCGAGCCAGCGGTGTGGAAAAGCCGCGTCGATACCTGCAACGGTGAGGTTCTCGACGAACTCAGGTGTCAGCTCCTGGACGGCAAGTACATCGGCCTGCGCCGCAGCTGATTTCACGAGGTCTGCGGGGTCGGCATATCCGCCGTACACGTTCGCCGACATCACCCGGACGACGTGTTCAGCCTGTCCGGGCTTCGAACTTCGATACAGCGGAACCATGACGGCCACGGCCACGAGGGTCACCACCAGGGCGACGACGAACATCCGGCGGCCGAAGATGGCCAGCAGCAGTGCTGCCAGGGGCGCGAACATCAACAGGTATGGCGCAAGCACAGCGCTGAGCAGAACCAGATGATTGGTCGCCGGCACATACCGCGCCGCCAGACCCCAGCAGGCGACACCCAAAGTGACGAGGCCGACGGCCTTTGCGAACACCTTGTGAATCTACCTGCTGCACACGCTAAGCCGGCGTCAACTCCACATCTGAGAGCACTGCGGCATCATCGCGCCCCGGTGCCACCACGTTGGCGACGAACCGGCCGTCTTCCTTCCATACGCGGGCGGTCAACGTCTCACCCGGGAAGGCGACGCCGGCGAAGCGCGCACTGTAGGAGCCCACCGCGGCGGCGTCGCCATCCAGTAGCGCATCGGTGATGGCCTTGCAGGTCATCCCGTAGGTGCACAACCCGTGCAGGATCGGCTTCGGAAAGCCGGCGGCAGAGGCAAATCCGGGGTCGGAATGCAGCGGGTTGCGGTCGCCGCACAGACGGTAGAGCAGTGCCTGCTGCGGCAGCACCGAGATCGCCAACTCCACATCAGGAGCGCGGTCTGGCGTCACCTGTGAGCCGGACGGACCCCGGTCACCACCGAATCCACCCTCACCCCTGGCGAAGATGGACCGCTTCTGCGCCCATAGCAGTGTTCCATCGGGTGCGGTGACCTCGGTCTCCGACCAGATGACGGCCGCCTTGCCCTTGTCCCAGATGTCAGTGAAGCGGGTGACGGCGATACCCGTGCCCGACGGCGGGATCGGCGCCGGAGCGGTGATGCCCTCACTGCCGTGGAGCACCTTGGACAGTTCGATGTCGATACCCGGGAAGCTCACCGTGGGCGCCTTGGTCATGTGGAAGCTCTGTGCCACGTTGCCGAAGGTGGGCAGGACCTGTGGGGTGTCGTCTACCAGATACCGCAGCTCGCGGGGGTCCAACGGGTCGGCACCCGCACCGAGACCCAGGTGATAGAGCTGGATATCGCTGCTGGTCCACGAGAACTCGGCGGGCGGCAGCTGGGCGCCGAGGGCGGTGTCGAGGTCGATGGGCATGGCTCAACCCTTTCCGGCGATGTGCAGTGCCGCCAGATAGCCGAAGGTCATCGCGGGGCCGATGGTTCCGCCCGGTCCCGGGTAGGTGTGCCCCATCACCGGCGCGCTCACGTTGCCCGCGGCGTACAGCCCTTCGATCACGGAGCCGTCGTCACGCAGCGCGCGGCCGTGGATGTCGGTGACAACACCGCCCTTGGTGCCCAGGTCGCCGGGCACCATCTTGGCGGCGTAGAACGGGCCGTGGCTGATCTCGCCGAGGTTCGGGTTCGGTTTGTTGGTCGGATCGCCGTAGTACCGGTCGTAGGCACTCTCGCCGCGGTGGAAGTCCTGGTCCACCCCGTCGCGGGCGAAGCCGTTGAACCGCTCGATGGATTCGGCGAAGGCCGCCGCGGGAAGGCCTGCCTTCTCCGCCAGTTCGGCCAGGGTGTCGGCTTTGACGATGACGCCGGACTCCAGCCATTTGTTCGGAATACGCTGTCCCGGTTGCAATCCAGCGAAGATGTAGCGGTCACGGTACTGCTGGTCGAAGATGAGCCAGGCCGGGATGTTCTCGCCCGGGCCCTGGCCCTGACCATACTGCCCCCCATACATATGGTGGCAGGCTTCGACGTACGGCATGGATTCGTTCATGAAGCGCTTGCCCGCCATGTTGACGATGATCGAGCCGGGGGAGTTGCGTTCCGAGAGTGCGAACCATGGTGCGTCCACCAGCGGAACCGTCGGACCCCACCAGGCGTCTTCCATGACATCCAGTGCAGCGCCGAGTTTTTCGGCGGCCACGATGCCGTCGCCGGTGTTGGCCTTGGCGCCCACGGTCCACTCGGTGGTGATGGGTGCCCGCTGGTACTTGACCCGCATCTGCTCGTTGTGTTCGAACCCACCGCTACCGAGGATGACACCGCGGCGAGCGCGGATCAATTGGGGCTCAGCGGATTCCGGTGCGTCAGTGGGACGCACGTAGATGCCCTTGACCACGCCGTCCTCGACGTAGAGGTCGGTGAACGCGGTGTTCAGCCGTACCGGCACACCAGCCTGCTGCAGACCGATGCGCAACGGGGCGATGAGCGCGCGACCCATGCCCACCAGATTCTTGCCGGTGGCCTTGGCCCACACGGTGCGGGCCCCGACCTTCAGGCTGCGCAGAACCCCACGCGGATGCCGTTTGAGCTGATTGAGCCGGACGTAGTCCTGCTGCATCACCACCACGTTGAGTGGCACCTTGCCGTAGGGCGGCTCCAGCCCGGCCAGGTCGGCACCCAGCTTCTTGGCGTCGAATGGCTTGGGCTCGACGGATCTGCCGGTGGGCTTGCCGCCCGGGGTCTCGGGGTAGTAGTCGGAGTAGCCAGGCACCCAGCACAGCTTCAGCGGTGAGTGTCTGGTTACAAAGGACAGCATCTCGGGCCCGCGCTGCAGGTAGGTGTCGATCTTCTCGACGGGCACCACGTCGCCGACGATGGCGTGGAGGTACGTCCGGGCTGCTTCAGCAGTGTCGCTGACGCCGGCACGCTTGAGGATCTCGTTGTTGGGGATCCACACGCCGCCACCAGAACGTGCAGTAGAACCACCATAGTGCGGGGCCTTCTCAACAACTAGTGTTGACAGCCCCTGGTGAGCGGCGGTGAGGGCGGCGACCATGCCGGCGCCGCCACTGCCTACCACCACCACGTCGAAGTCGCCATCCTGACCAGTCATGTAGAACACGTTATAGAATTGCCCGGGCCGCGAACAACCGCCCCGGTCAAAGAAGTGAGGGGAATTCACAAGATGCTGGGCGAACAGACCCGAGCTAAGTTGGCCGCCGAGCTGGCGGAGGCCGAGCGCAGCCGTGTGCCGATGGATCCGTTGACCGCTGCTCACCCGGATATCGACGTGGTCGATGCCTACGAGATCCAGCTGATCAATATCCGCCGGCGGGTGGCCGAGGGAGCCCGGGTGATCGGCCACAAAGTGGGTCTGTCCAGCGAAGCCATGCAGAAGATGATGAACGTCGATGAGCCGGACTACGGCCACCTGCTCGAAGACATGGCGGTGTTCTCCGATGTACCGGTCAAGGCGTCCGCGTACCTGTATCCGCGGGTGGAGGTCGAGGTTGGATTCATCCTCGCCGACGATCTCCCGGGGGCGGGGTGCACCGAAGATGACGTGCTCGCGGCCACGGCGGCGTTCGCCCCGTCAATCGAGTTGATCGACACCCGGATCAAGGACTGGAAGATCAAGCTCTGTGACACCATCGCCGACAATGCTTCGTCGGCCGGGTGGGTGCTGGGGCCGGACCGCGTGTCGCCCAAGGACGTCGATATTCGAGCCATCGAGGCCGAATTGCGCTGCAACGGCGAGGTGATCGCCGAGGGGCGCAGTGATGCGGTGCTGGGCAATCCGGTGACGGCCGTGGCGTGGCTGGCGCGCAAAGTGGACAGCTTCGGTGTGCGGTTGAAGGCCGGCGACGTCGTGTTGCCGGGCTCGTGCACCAGGGCGATAGATGCACATCCCGGCGATCATTTCGTCGCCGACTTCGCCGGGTTGGGTTCTGTAGAGCTGACTTTCGAATAGGAGCCGATACATGGCCGACAAGGCAACCGTTGCGATCGTGGGGTCGGGCAACATCAGCACCGACCTGTTGTACAAGTTGTTGCGCTCGAACTGGCTGGAGCCACGGTGGATGATCGGCATCGACCCGGACAGTGAAGGGTTGGCGCGGGCTCGCAAGCTCGGGCTGGAAACCTCCCATGAGGGGGTGAACTGGCTACTGGGCCGCGATGAGTTGCCGGATCTGGTGTTCGAGGCCACCAGTGCCTACGTGCACCGCGATGCCGCTCCGCGGTACGCCGAAGCCGGGATCCGTGCCATCGACCTGACGCCCGCCGCGGTGGGGCCAGGGGTGATTCCGCCGGCAAACCTGCGCGAGCATCTGGATGCGCCGAACGTGAACATGGTGACCTGCGGTGGGCAGGCGACCATTCCCATCGTCTACGCAGTGTCACGGGTTGTCGGGGTGCCGTATGCCGAGATCGTGGCCTCGGTGTCGTCTGCGTCTGCCGGGCCAGGTACGCGCGCCAACATCGACGAGTTCACCAAGACCACCAGCGCGGGTGTGCAGAACATCGGTGGTGCTGACCGCGGTAAGGCAATCATCATCCTGAACCCGGCAGATCCGCCGATGATCATGCGCGACACCATCTTCTGCGCCATCCCCGAGGACGCTGACCACGACGCCATCACGGCGTCCATCAAGGACGTGGTGGCCGAGGTGCAGACCTATGTGCCCGGCTATCGGTTGCTCAACGAGCCGCAGTTCGACGAGCCGTCGGTGTTCAACGGCGGCAATCACGTGGTCACCACCTTCGTCGAGGTGGAGGGCGCCGGTGACTACCTGCCGCCATATGCCGGCAATCTGGACATCATGACCGCGGCGGCCACCAAGGTGGGCGAGGAGATTGCCCGCGAGGTGCTGGCCGCGACAACAGGAGGTCACGCATGAGTACCGAGCAGATCTATTTCGACCCGATGTGGGACATCAGGATGACCGACACCTCCCTGCGGGACGGGTCGCATCACAAGCGGCACCAGTTCACCAGGGACGAGGTGGCGGCCATCGTCGGCGCACTGGATACCGCCGGAGTCCCGGTCATCGAGGTCACCCACGGTGACGGGCTCGGTGGGTCCAGCTTCAACTACGGGTTCTCCAAAACCCCGGAGCAGGAGTTGATCAAGCTGGCCGCCGAGACGGCCAAGGAATCGAAGATCGCCTTCCTGATGCTGCCCGGTGTCGGCACCAAAGAGGACATCAAAGAGGCCCAGAACAACGGCGGTTCGATCTGCCGGATCGCGACGCACTGCACCGAGGCCGACGTCTCCATTCAGCATTTCGGCCTGGCACGTGAGCTGGGCTTGGAGACCGTCGGATTTCTGATGATGAGCCACACCATCTCCCCGGAGAAGCTGGCGGCGCAGGCGCGCATCATGGCCGACGCCGGTTGCCAGTGTGTGTACGTGGTGGACTCCGCCGGGGCCCTGGTGCTCGAAGGGGTGGCCGACCGGGTGTCGGCGCTGGTGGCCGAACTCGGAGACGACGCGCAGGTCGGTTTCCATGGGCATGAGAATCTCGGCTTGGGCGTGGCGAATTCGATCGAGGCGGTGCGTGCCGGGGCCAAGCAGATCGACGGGTCCTGCCGTCGTTTCGGTGCCGGAGCCGGTAATGCTCCGGTGGAGGCATTGATCGGGGTGTTCGACAAGATCGGTGTGAAGACCGGTATCGACTTCTTCGACATCGCGGACGCCGCTGAGGAGGTGGTGGCGCCCGCCATGCCGCAAGAGTGCCTGCTGGACCGCAATGCACTGATCATGGGTTACTCCGGGGTGTACTCCAGCTTCCTCAAGCACGCCATCCGCCAGTCCGAGCGTTACGGGGTGCCTGCGCACAAGCTGCTGCACCGCGCCGGGCAACGCAAACTCATCGGCGGTCAGGAAGACCAGCTGATCGACATCGCACTCGAGATCAAGCGTGAGATGGAGGCCGCCACCTGATGTGGGTGGCTCGCCTTTCACCTGAGTGAACGGCAGTCACCTGCTGGCGGGTTTGCCCTTGGATATCCGCCCTGGAGTGACGCCCGTTCACTCAGGTGGCTGGGTTGTGCAGGGACAGCGGGCCCCGACCGGCCTACCCCGTCCGGCGGGCGATCCACCCGGTCAGCAGTTCGTTGAAGCGGGCCGGCTCTTCCCACATCGGGCAATGGCCGCTGTCGTCGAACACATGCAATTCCGCGTCTGCCAACGCGCCGCTCAGCCAGTCCGCCGAGGCCAGCTTGACCACTTTCTCGTCCACACCCCAGACGAGCAGGTGAGGTACCGCCAAGCCCTGCAGAAACCCGCGGTAGTCGCGCAAGGTCTGGTCGGCCAGGATCACGGTGCCGGGATTCGGCCCGATCTTGGTGATCTCGGACAGCAGCAACGCGGCGTCGTCCTCGGGCACCGGGTCCTTGAACATCTCGGTGACGAATCCGGCGAAGAAACCCGAGAAGTCTGACTGCATCGCGTCGACGTACTCGCTGAGTTCATCTGGATCGGCGATGCCGTGTGGCCAGTCGGGTCGGGTGAGATCAGCCGGCCCCTGTGACACAACGGCGAGCCGGCTCAATCGTTCGGTGCCGAACTGAAGCAGATGGTCCCACCAGACGAACGACCCCATGGACCAGCCAACGCCGGTCACGTCGTGCAGGTCGAGCCCCACCATGAGCTCATGAAGATCGCGGGCATACTGCGCAACCGTATTGCCTGTGGGCGAGGTCGGTGAATCGCCGTGCGACCGCAGGTCCACCGCGATCACCCGATGGTCGGCAGCCAGGGCGTCGACGTTGTGCGTGAAGAACGCACTCGTCATGCACACGCCGTGAACCAGGAGCACCACCGGGCCGGCGCCCTTGTCGAGGTAGGTCAATGCGGCACCGTCGGACAGAACGAAGTCATGTTTGGCTGGGTCGATCACCCCCTCACCTAACACCGTCGGTGTCAGAAGCGCAGTGCATGCTGGGGTCATGGCGACCCGAGAAGAAGCGCAAGTCCTGCTGGAACAGCTGGCGGGGTCCGGTGCCACCTTGCGTGACGATCAGTGGACGGCCATCGAGGCGTTGGTGGTCGGAAACAAACAGGCCCTCGTGGTGCAGCGCACCGGGTGGGGCAAGTCGGCGGTGTACTTCATCGCGGCCAAGCTGCTGCGCGCCGCGGGTCGCGGAGCGACAGTCATCGTGTCGCCCCTGCTGGCACTGATGCGCAACCAGGTCGCCGCGGCGGAGCGTGCAGGCGTGCGGGCGGCCACCATCAACTCCAGCAATGTCGCGGACTGGGACGACGTACACCAGCAGGTCAAGGCGGGCGATCTGGACGTCCTGCTGGTCAGTCCAGAACGGTTGAACAACCCGGACTTTCGTGACACCGTACTGCCCGCACTGGCCGCCGACGCCGGTCTGGTCGTCATCGACGAGGCGCACTGCGTGTCGGATTGGGGCCACGATTTCCGCCCTGACTACCGCCGCATCCGCACTCTGATCGGCGAGCTGGGCAGCGACATCCCGGTGCTCGCCACCACGGCCACCGCCAACAACCGGGTGGTCACCGACATCGCCGAGCAACTCGGCGTGGGCGGCCGCGACACCCTGGTGCTGCGTGGAGGTCTGGACCGCCAGTCATTGCGGTTGTCGGTGGTCAAGGCCGGTGGCGGTGCACAACGTGCGGCGTGGATTGCCGCGCAACTGGATGCCCTGCCCGGTTCCGGCATCATCTACACGCTGACTGTGGCCCAGGCCAATGACGTCGCCGCTCTGTTGCGGGAACACGGCCATGCGGTGGCGTCCTACACCGGCGCCACCGAAGCCGCCGAGCGTGAACAACTCGAGGCAGACCTGCTGGCCAACCGGGTGAAGGCTCTGGTGGCCACCTCGGCGTTGGGCATGGGATTCGACAAGCCGGATCTGGGCTTCGTGGTGCATCTCGGCGCGCCGTCGTCGCCCATCGCCTACTACCAGCAGGTTGGCCGCGCGGGCCGTTCCACCGACAGTGCCGAGGTGATCCTGCTTCCTGGCCCAGAGGACCAGGACGTCTGGCGTTACTTCGCCTCCGTGGCATTTCCGTCGGAAGCCATGGTGCGCAACGTTATTCAAGCGCTGGAACCTGGGCGCGCGCAGTCCACGCCGGCGCTGGAGCCCTTGGTTGATCTCGGGCGTACCCGGCTGGAGATGGTGCTGAAGGTGCTCGACGTCGACGGCGCGGTACGTCGGGTGAAGGGCGGCTGGATCAGCACCGGACAGCCGTGGAGCTACGACGAGGAGCGCTACCGAAACCTCGATCAGGCGCGAAAACGAGAACAGCAGGCAATGCTGGACTACCAGGCCACCACCGCCTGCCGGATGTCATTCCTGCGTGGGCAACTCGACGATCCGGAATTGGCTCCGGACGAGCAGTGCGGCCGTTGCGACAACTGCGCCGGGCCCGCCTTCGTGGCTGAGGTCGACGAGAGTGCGGTCGCCCAGACGCGCGACCGGTTGCTGCGGCCCGGGGTGGAGATCACCCCACGCAAGCAGTGGCCTACCGGGCTGGCGAAGATCGGGGTACCGCTGTCGGGGAAGATTGCCGACGGTCCCGAATCCGGCCGGAGTATCGGCCGACTGACCGATCTGGGGTGGGGTGAACGGTTGCGCAGGTTGCTGGACGACGAGGATGCGCCAGCCCCCGAGGTGATCGTGCGGGCGGCGGTGGATGTCCTGGCGGCGTGGCGGTGGGATGTCAGACCGGTGGCGGTGATGGGCCTTGACTCGGACCGCCGTTCGCTGTTGATCGGATCGGTGGTGGACCGACTGGCCGAACTCGGCAGGCTCACCAATCTGGGCATCTTGAGGTATGCCCCGACGCGGCGGCCGGTGACCGCCGCCAACTCCGCCTATCGTGTTGCTGCGCTGCAAGGTTCGTGGGACGTGCCAGATGTCTGCGGAGTCAGTGGCCCAGTGCTGTTGGTCGACGACCTCATCGACAGCGGCTGGACCATGACCATGGCCGCGGTGGACCTGAGGAAGGCGGGCGCATCCGCGGTCTTGCCCTTCGCGCTGGCCAGCGTGAGTTGACACCGATTACAGTGGCTCAGGCGGAGACGCTTCGGCCGCCCAGCTGAGCAGTGAGCGTTGCTGCAGTTGCCATCAATCCCTTGGCATGCCTGGTGATTTCGACATCCGTCAAGGCGCGCCCGATCTGCAGCGACACCACCATCGCCTGACGGCCGTGATGGTCGAAGACGGGTGCGGATATGACGCCGACGTCGTGCCGGTGTCCACGGGGAGCAGTGTTCTCGTCGCGCAGATAGACCCGTTCACCGATATCGGAGATCATCTCGCCCAGCAAAGCCCGCAGTTCGTCGGGCAAGGTCGAGGACATCCCGGCCATCAACGCATAGAGCCGACGCCCGGCGGGGGTGAGCAGTTCGACCAGATGGCCGGAGGCGCGGCACTGTGCGATGACGCGGTCCAGTCGCTCCCCGTCGGTGCGCAAGGGGATGGTGGGCGGGCGGGCGAGCCAGGCCTGCAGTGCAGCGGGGTCCCACAGCACGAACATCAGTCCTACAGGTGGTGCGAATGGATAACTCTGGCCCACTTGGACACCGGGGCGTACGCCCGGCGGTGCCACCATCTCCAGCAGGGTGATGCGGTCATCGACCACCGCGGACAAAGCCGCCGTGGTGTCGAAATCGTGTGAGAGTGCGCGCAAGCACTCACGGGCGGCGGGGTTGACGCGCATGGACTCCTGGGCGCTGTGACCCAACGAGATGAGTGCAGGACCCAAGCGGTAGGTCTTGTCCTGCGCGTCGCGCACCAGATAGCCGACCTCGGTCAAGGTGGTGACGATTCCCAGGCACGTCGGCTTGCTCAGACCGGTCTTACGGCTCAGCTCGGAGAGACCGAACCGCCCTTGTGGATGGCTGGCGAGGAAGTCGAGAACCGTGACCACCCGTCTGGTGGGCGGGGACGAACGGCCCGGCTCGGGAGTTGTCATCACCACCTCCAGCGTTGACTCGAATTAGAACGCGTTCTAATGTTCAGTCGGAAACTCTACCAGTCCGGTTCACTATTGGACCGAGAGGATGTGACCGCATGTATGCGCAGCCGTTGGTCGACGCCATTGCCGAAGCGGAAAAGCTAGTCACCGCAGCCCCGTTCATCGAATCGGAGGCCGATCTCCTGGAAGGCCTGCAGTATCTGGCCGGGTGCATCGCCGCCTGTACCCATGTGGCGTTCGACTACGACCGTGACCATCCGTTCCTGCACAGCGGAACCGGGCCGTTCACCAAGATGGGTCTGGACAACCCCGACACCATGTACTTCGGTACCCGGGTGCATCCCGGCCACCAGTACGTTGTCACCGGCACCAGGGGCACCACCACCGACGTCAGCTTCCAACTTCTCGGCGGCGAATACACCGACGAGGTGGTGCCCGACAGCGAGACCGCCTTCGACGACCGCAAGCTCGATATCGCCTCCGACGGCACCTTCGAGTGGCGCTTCACCCCGGACGCGCCGTCACAGTTGGTGATTCGAGAGGTCTACAACGACTGGTCGGCGCGACGTGGCTCGTTCGCGATCGCCCGCTCCGATACCGCGGGTACCGCACCGCCGCCGCTGACCAGGGAATTGATCGAGAAGCGCTATGCCGTCGCGGGTAAGCAGTTGGTGCAACGGGTCAAGACCTGGCTGCAGTTCCCCAAGTGGTTCTACGACAACCTGCCCGTCAACACGTTGACCGCACCCCGGTTGACGCCTGGCGGACTGGCCACGCAGTACTCGTCGGTGGGGCACTATGATCTTGCGCCCCAGCAGGCCATCGTCATCACTCTGCCCGTCACCGACGCGCCCTACATCGGCTTCCAGCTCGGCAGCCTGTGGTACATCTCGCTGGACTACATCAACCACCAGACATCGCTGAACGGCACACAGGCGCAGGCAGATCCGGACGGCAAGATCCGCATCGTGGTCAGCGACACCAACCCCGGTGTGACCAACTGGTGTGAAACCCTGGGCCACGGAAAGGGGTATCTACAGTTTCGTTGGCAGCGCGTCTCGCGCCAGTTGACCGAGGCCGACGGACCCAGTGCACAGATCGTCGACATCGACAAGATCGGCGAAGTGCTGCCGTACCTGGACGACAACAAGATCTCTGAGCAGGACTGGCGGGAGCGGATCGCGCTGCGCCAGAGGCAGATCGGCGAGAGGATGGTGGGCTGAGATGGCTCTTTTGGACAACAAGGTTGTCGTCATCAGCGGGGTAGGTCCCGCGCTGGGCACCACTCTGGCGCGCCGGTGTGCCGAGAACGGTGCCGACCTGGTATTGGCGGCGCGCACCGTAGAACGCCTCGACGACGTGGCCAAGACGGTCACCGACCTGGGTAGGCGCGCGGTCACCGTGGGCACCGACATCACCGACGACGCCCAGGTGGACAACCTGGTGGCCGAGGCTCTCAAGGCATACGGCAAGGTCGACGTGCTGATCAACAACGCGTTCCGCGTACCGTCCATGAAACCGTTGGCCGACACCACCTTCGAGCACATGCGCGAGGCCATCGAACTCACGGTGTTCGGGGCGCTACGGCTCATCCAGGGGTTCACCCCGGCGCTTGCGGAGGCCAAGGGTTCGGTGGTGAACGTCAATTCCATGGTGGTACGTCACTCCCAGGCCAAGTACGGTGCGTACAAGATGGCCAAATCTGCATTGCTGGCGATGTCGCAGTCGCTGGCCACGGAGCTCGGCAATCAGGGGATCCGGGTGAATTCTATTCTGCCCGGCTACATCTGGGGTGGAACCCTGGAGAGCTACTTCTCCCACCAGGCCGGCAAGTACGGCACCACGGTCGACGAGATCTACAAGGCCACCGCCGCCGCCTCCGACCTCAAGAGGTTGCCCACCGAGGACGAAGTGGCCTCGGCCATTCTGTTCATGGCCAGCGATCTGTCCAGCGGGATCACCGGGCAGGCATTGGACGTCAACTGCGGGGAGTACAAGGCGTGAGTGAGGATCGCAGCGAGGAACGAGCGAGGACCGGAGCGAGCGCGAAAGAGGACCGGGCGTGAGTGAGGACAAGGCGTGACCAGAACCAACGTCGGCACCGTCGATGATCTGCATGCCTCGGCTGTGAAGGCCTGCGGGCTGGATGATTTCGGCTCCGATGACGACAACTACCGCGAGGCGCTGGCGGTGCTGCTGGAGTCCTATCAGCGTGACGCGGACCTGACCGAGCTGGGTAGCAAGATGCAGCGGTTCTTCGCGCGGAACGCCCTGGTGGCCCGGCTGGTGTCGGAGGCCGCGTTCAAGCAGTACCCCGAGCACACCGAGGTGTCGATCGAACGTCCCATCTTCGTGACCGGGCTACCGCGCACCGGGACCACGGTGGTGCACCGGCTGCTGGCAGCTGATCCGCGCCATCAAGGCCTCGAGTTGTGGCTCGCCGAGTTCCCGCAGCCTCGTCCACCGCGCGAAACCTGGTCGCAGAATCCGGTTTTCCAGCAACTGGATGCACAGTTCACCAAGGCGCACGAGGAGAATCCCGACTACACCGGCCTGCACTATATGACTGCCGACGAGGTCGAGGAATGCTGGCAATTGCTGCGGCAGTCACTGCACTCGGTGTCCTACGAGACGCTGGCGCATCTGCCCACCTATTCGCGGTGGTTGGCCGGCCAGGACTGGACCAAGTCGTATCAGAGGCACCGCAAGAACTTGCAACTCATCGGCCTCAATGACCGCGAAAAGCGTTGGGTGCTCAAGAATCCGAGCCATCTCTTCGCCCTCGATGCGTTGTTCGCCACCTATCCTGACGCGCTGGTGGTGCAGTGTCACCGGCCCGCGGAGACCATCATGGCGTCCATGTGCTCGCTGGCCGAGCACACCACCGAAGGCTGGTCCAACACCTTCGTCGGTGATGTCATCGGTGCGGACTCCATGGAGACCTGGAGTCGCGGACTGGAACTGTTCAACGCCGAACGCGCCCGTCGCGACCCGGCCCAGTTCTACGATCTGGACTACTTCGCTCTCATCAAGGACCCGGTCAGCGTCGTCGAGGACATCTACGCCACGTTCGGCATCGAGTTCACCGATGCCGCCAGGACCGCGGTGGCTACCACCCACGAGGAGAGCAAGAAAGGGCCACGCGCACCCAAACACACCTACTCACTGGCCGATTACGGGTTGACCGCCGAGCAGGTCAAGGAGCGGTTCGCAGGTCTTTGACGCGTGCCTACAGGGTGTTGTCGGCCAGCGCCTCGATGCGCTGAAGTGCCTCTTCGGCCAGCGTCAGGACGTCGAATCCGCCGGTGACCGCGCATGTGGTGAGTTCGACGGCGGCGTTGTGCGCGGCGACGAAGGCGTTGTCGCAGGCCCAGTCGGGACTGGAGAACGACCACAGGACTATCTCCGGGGCACCGGAGTCGGGCGCCGAACTGAGCTCGAAGTCATAGGACCGCTGCACCATGCTCGTGACGGCGAAAGGCACTCCCGAGCAGTTGATGATCGTGTCTCGGACCTGGTTCAGCGCGGCCGTGGGATCGAAGTTGGCGCGGTACACACCCACGATCTCTTCGATGTAGACCTCGGGGCTGCCCGGCGCCACCCAGTGGCCACCGGCGTGGGCTGCCGGGTTGTGGTCGAAGACGAACGGTGCGTCGACCTCCTGGGCGAGACCACTGCAGTGCTCCGGTTCGACCGTCACGAAAAGGTTGCCGTCCTGCTGTTCGACGTGCTTGCTCATCAGGTCGGCGACCTGTCCGGCGGCGATGGGAGCCACCGGGATCCCGGGGAGTGCCTGCGGTGGGTCGACGATCCGCGTGCACCCGACAAGCGTCATGCAGAGCACCAGTGCAAGTCGGCCCATTGTCATACCCGCCAGCGTAGGGAGAGTGCGGTGCTGTCGCGAGTGGCCGAGGTGTTGTCTTTCTCAAGTAAATCGTTGTTGGTTGTCGGCTATGCCGCATTGTGAGCGCGGGGTCTGTTTGAATCGACGCCATGGGGAACACCACACAGCGACGCCATACCGACTGGCTGATGTCCTTCGTGGGGATGACGCACCGGCGTTTCGGGAAGCTGATTTCGAGTTACGGCTACCGGATCATGACAAAACGCCTCGGAGACGACGAAGCGCACTTCTTGAACTGGGGGTATGAGGAAGCCCCACCGATGGGAATTCCGCTGGAGCCCGCCGACGAGATCGATAGGTATTCGATCCAGCTCTACCACCGCACCGCCGCCCAGATCGACCTCGCCGGAAAGGACGTTCTCGAGGTCAGCTGTGGCCACGGCGGCGCCGCCTCCTACATCTCGCGCTACCTGAAGACCAACAGCTACACCGGTCTCGATCTGAATCCGGCGGGCATCGAGTACTGCCGTGAGCGCCATCCGTTGCCCGGCCTGAAGTTTGTGCACGGCGACGCAGAGAGGCTGCCGTTTCCCGACGCGTCTTTCGACGCTGTGGTGAATGTCGAAGCGGCTCATCTCTATCCGCATTTCCCGGTCTTCATGGCCGAGGTGGCACGGGTGCTGCGGCCGGGCGGGCACTTCCTCTACGCCGACCTGCGGGGTCGTGATCAGATCGCGCAGTGGGAAGCCGATATGGCGGCGTCACCGTTGCGGGAGGTTTCCCGCGTGGACATCATCCAGGGCGTCCAGCGCGGGCTGGAGAAGAATTCGGCGCGTCACACCGAGTTGATCGCCAAGCATGCGCCCAAGCCGCTGCGGAAGATCTTCCGCGACATCAGCGGTGTCCAGGGCCAGAAACTGCACCAGTCGGTGGAGAAGGGCGAGTTGGTCTACCTGGTGTTCGATTTCGTCAAAGACTGATCAGCGATCATCCGTCGCCGGGGGAAGGTGCGCTGGAGACCTCTTCCAGGCAGCCCTCGGCGACGGCGTGCTTGATGCTGTCCGAGAGCTTGGGGCAGTTGCGGCTCCGGCCGCTGCTGCCGCCTTCGGTCCGCAACTGCTCGAACACCGCGCAGCGTTTGGATGCATCGGAATTCCATTGCACTGCAGTATGTTCGGGTCCCAGTTTCTTGACAGCCACGGTGGCGTGACAGAAGCGGCAGTCCACCGGAGTGAGTCCGGAGTTCAGGTACCGTTCGCGATCCGCGCGGCTGGCCTCCTTGACGGCCGCCGCCCGATCGGGATCCGACGCGAAATCCGGTGCCTTGCGCCAGGACCGGGCACTGTGACCGTTCACCTCGGGAGGGGCCTCGTGCCCGTTCTCCGAGTCACCGTGGCCTTCGCCGAGAAGCTGCAGCATCGAGCGTGCCAGCCGGTCCACGTCCGGCGGGGTGGCTCGCTCGCCGCGCAATGTCATCGCGCCGGCTGCTCCTCGGCTTCGGCCTTCTTGGCCTCCTGCACCCGCAGATTCTCCTGAACTTCGACGGCCCACTTCTCCTGGGCCGCCGTGGTGTCGACCTCGATCTCGAAGCGGTCGGTCATGTCGGCGGTCACGTCGGCGACGTCGACGTAGAACTGCTGATACCACCGGCGCATCTGGTAGACCGCGCCGTCTTCCTCGACCAGCAGCGGGTTGTCGATGCGGGTCTTGTGTTTCCAGATCTCGACGTCCTGCAGGAAACCCTTGCTCACCCCTTCGGTGAACACCCGCGCCAGCTTGTCGGTGGTTTTCTCGTCCAGGCCCTTGGGTTTCTCGACGATGACGCCCCATTGCAGTACGAATGAGTCCTGGGTGACCGGGTAATGGCAGTTGATCAGGATGGACTCGGCCTTGTATCCGCCGTAGTTGTTGTGCAGCCAGTTGATCATGAACGACGGCCCGAAGTACGACGCCTCCGAATCCAGGTGTGCCTCACCGTAAGTGGTGCCCAGGTCGTTGACGTCGGGGCGGCCCACGTTGTGCAGGTACTGGCTGGCGATGTGACCTTCGAACACATTCTTGAAGTACGTCGGCAGCCCGTAGTGGATGTAGAAGAAATGGGCCATGTCGGTGACGTTGTCGATGATCTCGCGGCAGTTGGAACCCTCGATCAGCATCGTGTTCCAGCGCCACTCGGTCCACTCGTCGCTGGCGGCCTCGGGAATGTCGGGAATCCGCACCTCCTCCGGAGGTGGGTTGCCTTCGTGGTCATGCCAGACGAACAGCAGGCCGCCGCGGACATCGGTGGTCCACGCGCGGGTGCGGGCCAGTCGCGGGGTGCGCTTGGCGTACGGCACGAGCTTGCACTTGCCGTCGCCGCCCCAGCGCCAGTCGTGGAACGGGCAGGCCACCTCGTCGCCCTTGATCTCGCCCTGGGCGAGGTTGCCACCCATGTGGCGGCAGTAGCCGTCGAGGATCTTCACCTCTCCCTGGGAGTCGGCGAACACCACCAGCATGGTCCCGAAGATCTCCACACCGTGTGGCTTGCCGTCCAGGTAGTCGCGCACCGGTCCCAGGCAGTGCCAGCCGCGGGCAAAGCGGTCCGGCAGCGCGCCGGTGTCGATCTCGCGTATGCCTGCGGCGGTCTCGGTAGCCATGACATCTCCAGTCGTTATCCACTAGAGCACGAACTCGGCCCTCTCCTCGGGCTCGTGCCTCGCCCGCATCGTCGACCGAGCAGACTAGAACACGTTACAGTTTTTCCTGCCCGACGCGCAATGTAAACGCGTGCGACCTGGCTATTCGGGATCGACGAGACCGGTCCGAAGGGCAATCTGCTGCATCTTGCCGACGGTCGTCACGAACGGGTCGCTGGTGGCGTCGCCGGTGGCGCTCTCGAAACGCAACCGGACCAGCGCACGGTCCTGGGTGTACACCAGAAGCGTGACGTCCTTACTGCCGTCAGGAGCGGTGCCGCGCACCAGAGTGCCGTTGGCGCCAACCGGGAACGGCTGCGGTGTCCCGCCGATGACCACCTTCGACGGATCGGCCAAGACCTGGTGCAGTGCCGCGCTGGCGGCTTGCGCGTCGGGGTAGACCACGATGGTGTCGGTGATGGCCCTGGTGTCCTCGGCGTTGACGAAGAAGGCGCTGGCACCGGGGGAGCCGCCGGCGTCCGGTGTTGACGACCGCTGAACGAAGGTGTCCTCGTGATCGCTGAGGTCCTCGGCCGTCAGCAGCAGCCGGCCGTAGTCGACGGGCGCGGCGACCGCGCTGGTGGTGGTCGGTGTGAACGCGGGCAGCGTCGGCGCCGCCGGTGTCGACGACGTGGTCGACTCGCCGGTGGCCGACTGTTCAGCGGGTGCGCAGCCAACCAGGACGAGAGCGAGGGCAGTGACAGTGGCGGTAGCAAGATGTGAGCGCATACGAAGATCAGCAGGACCATCTGGTGAATGGGATGAGGGACGGGCTACTGCGCCCGCGTCACCGACGGTACACGGATCACACTTTGGTGGCTGTTGCCGCCGCCTTGTCCAACTCCCAATAAGCACGCAGCGCAGTAATCTTGCCGTCGTCGTTCACGCGGTAGGTGAAGACGCCCTCGGCGGTGACGCGGTAGCCCTGGGCGGTGATGACGATGTGGCCGACGTTGGCCTCCTCGTTGCCGCACACGTACGAGTCGCGGAAAAAGAACTCCAGCTCACTCGGCGCGATGGCCATGTCGAAGAAGGCCGAGATGGCCTCCTTCCCGCGGTGCCCTCTGCCCTCGGGGTCGAAGTGCGACGGTCCGATCGGATCTTCGACGATCGCGTCGTCGGCGAACAGCTCCAGCCAGGCTTTTTTGTCCCGGGCCATGGCCGCGGCCCGGGACTTCGCCCCGGCGTCGTGGACCAGGCTCACGCCGGCTTGTCCGAAGACACGACCCACATCGAGTAGTACTGTGAGCCGCCGCCGTAGGCATGGCCCAGCGCCTTGCGGGCACCCGGCACCTGGTGGTCGCCGGCCTTGCCCATCACCTGGATGGCGGATTCGGCGAACCGGATCATGCCGGAGGCGCCAATCGGGTTGGAGCTCAGCACGCCGCCGGACGGGTTGAACGGGATCCTGCCGCCGATCGCGGTCTCACCAGCCTCGGTGAGCTTCCACCCCTCGCCCTCGGCGGCGAAGCCCAGGTTCTCCAGCCACATCGGTTCGAACCACGAAAACGGCACGTACACCTCGCCGACGTCGATCTCGTCGATGGGGCTGGTGATGCCGGCGGCCTTCCACAACGCCGCCGCTGCATCTCGGCCGGCCTGTGGATTCACCTGGTCACGGCCGGAGTAGGCCAGCGGCTCAGTGCGCAGTGCGGTCGCGTGCACCCAAGCGACGGGATGACCGTCGGCAACCCGGGCGTCGGCCGAAGCCTCGTCGCCGATCACGATGGCTGCCGCGCCGTCCGAGGACGGGCAGGTCTCGTCGAAGCGAATGGGATCCCAGAGCATCTGCGAGGACATCACCTTCTCCAAGGTGATGTCGGGCTGGTGCAGGTGTGCCAGCGGGTTCTTGGCGCCGTTGAGGCGGTCTTTCACCGCGACCATGGCGCCGATGTGGTTCGGGGCGCCGGAGCGGCGGATGTAGGCGCGCACGTGCGGAGCGAAGTACCCGCCAGCGCCCGCGCCGACGGGCTTGGTGAACGGCACCGGGATGGACAGCGCCCACATGGCGTTGGATTCGGACTGCTTCTCCCACGCCATCGACAGCACCCGCCGGTACTTGCCGGACTGCACCAGCGATGCCGCCACCACGGCGGTGGAACCGCCCACGGAACCGGCGGTGTGCACGCGGACGAGGGGCTTGTTCGTCGCGCCCACGGCGTCGGCGAGGAACAGTTCGGGCATCATGACGCCCTCGAAGAAGTCCGGGGCCTTGCCCACCACCACGGCGTCGATATCGGCCATGGTCTGTCCGGAATCGGCCAGGGCCCGGTCGATGGCCTCACGCACCAGGCCCGCCATCGACACGTCGAGGCGTTTGGCGACGTACTTGGTCTGACCCGTCCCCAAGACGGCTGCGAGGTTTTTTGGCATCAGTGCTGAAGTCCTTTTCTCTTCGCGCGAGCGCTCATCGGCCCTCCAGGACGGCGACGAGATTCTGTTGCAGCGCCGGCCCGCTGGTGGCATGCGCCAGGACGCGCTGAGCGCTGCCGTTCCAGATGTGCTCGGCAGCGAAGCCGATGCGCTCCAGACCCGCCGAGAACATCGGATTGGCCGCCAGCGCACCGCCGGACGGGTTGACTTTCGTGGACCCGTTCAGCCCGATGGCCTCGGTGAGGATCAGCTGCTGATGCGTGAACGGCGCGTAGATCTCGGCGACATCGATGGAGCCGAGGTCATCGCCGGTGGCCGCCTTCGCCGACGCTTCGGTGGACGGGGATGTGGTGAGGTCACGGGCGCCGAGGACCGGGGTCTCGATGCGGTGCTCGATGCCGGTGATCCATGCCGGGTTCTCGCGCAGTTCGCGCGCCTTGTCGCCGGCCGCCAGCACGATCGCCGCCGCACCATCGGTGATGGGTGCGATGTCATGCCGGCGGAGGGGATCGGCGAAGAACGGGCGGGCCAGCAGATTGTCGATGCCCCCGGTGACCTCAACGGTGTCCGTGCGTCCGCCTGCAGCGTAGGAGTCCAGAGCCACCTGAGCCATCTGCTCGGCGGTCCATTTACCCGTGTCCAGGCCGAAACGGGCCTGCAGGCCGGCCATCGACACCGAGTCGGGCCACAGCGGCGCCACGGTGTAGGGGTCGGTCTGCAGCGCCAGCACCCGACGCAGGGTGCCTGCGCTGGACTTGCCGAAGCCGTACACCAGGGCGGTCTCCACCTCGCCGGTCAGCAGCTTGATGTAGGCCTCGTACAGCGCCCATGCGGCGTCCATCTCGACGTGTGATTCGTTGATCGGCGGCACCGCGCCGATGGAGTCGATGGCCGAGATGAAGGAAAAGGCGCGTCCGGCAAGGTAGTCCGACGATCCTGAGCACCAGAATCCGATATCGGTCTGCTGCAGACCCAGGTCGGAGTAGAGCTTGGCGAAACACGGCATCAGCATCTCGACGCCGTTGGTGGTGCCCATGGTGCGGCGCACATGGGGTGCGTGGGCGAAGCCGACCACAGCTATCTCAGTCACAGCAATCCTCTACAGGTGGTGGCGGTAGGAGTCGTAGTCGGCGTCGGGCTCGCCCGTCGGCCGGAAGTGGTCGATGTTGTCGATGCCAAGGCCCCATTCCTCCTGGGGCTTCCACACCGCTTCCACGCGCATGCCCATCCGTACCTCGGTGGCCTCGATCTCGGTGACCAGGTGCAGGAACGGGATGTCGGCGCCGTCCAGCAGCACATACGCCGCGACGTACGGCGGCTTGATGCGCTGGCCTGCGAACGGGATGTTGATGATCGCGAAGGTGGTGACCGTCCCCTTGTCGGGCAGTTCGACGAACTCGTCGAGTTCCTTGCCGGTGGCTGGGTCGGCCTCCTTCGGCGGGAAGTACACCTTGCCGTCCGCGCCGGACCTGGCTCCGAGCAGCTTGCCCTCTTCCAGGGCCTTCAGGAACCGGGTCTCGGGAAGTGATGCGGTGTGCTGGATCTCGATGGACGTCGGGGTGACGAGCATGGTCACCGGGTCTTTGTCGACCGGTTCGCCTTCCGGTTCGGCCGTGTCGCCCAGATCGAAGTACGCGATGTCGGTGATGGCGCCGACGGTCTGATCGGCCCAGTGCACATGCACCCGGTCACCGGTGCAGACTTCTCCGTCGACGGCGTGAAGAAGCGGGGTGTCCGCTCCGTCGAGTTTGATCAGCGCCCAGGCGAACGGGCGGTCCAGCGGTTGGCCTTCCAGGGGGGTCGATTGCCATGTCCACGACAGCACCGTTCCGACACTGGCCACCGGTACGATCTCCGTCAGCTGTTCATAGGTGACGGGGTCGTACTCGGCCGGTGGTACGTGCACCCGACCGTCGGATCCACGGTTGCCGACGACGCGGCGATCACGCAGTGCGGTGAAGAACTGGCCGAGGATCGGACCGACTGAACGGGTGTAGTCGAATGACAGTTTCAGCGGAGCGGAAAGCGGCGGCTCATGGTCATCGATCTGCACCGGGCTGCTTTGGCTGGTGGTCACAGCATCGAGTAGAACAGGTTCTAACAATCGTGGCAAGAAAGGGTTCGCCGTGAAGCTGGGTTTGCAACTGGGCTACTGGGGCGCGCAGCCGCCGGCCAATCACGGCGAGCTGGTGGCCGCCGCCGAAGAAGCGGGTTTCGACACCGTGTTCACCGCCGAGGCGTGGGGTTCGGACGCCTACACCCCGTTGTCGTGGTGGGGGTCGCAGACGTCGCGGCTGCGGTTGGGTACCTCGGTGGTGCAGCTGTCGGCGCGCACCCCGACGGCGTGCGCGATGGCTGCGCTGACGCTGGACCACCTGTCGGGAGGCCGGCACATCCTCGGGTTGGGGGTGTCCGGCCCGCAGGTGGTGGAGGGCTGGTACGGCGCGACATTCCCCAAGCCGTTGGCCCGCACCCGCGAGTACATCGACATTCTGCGACAGGTCTGGGCCCGCGAAGCGCCGGTGACCAGCGCTGGCCCGCACTACCCGTTGCCACGCTCGGGGGAGGGCACCACCGGGCTGGGCAAGGCGCTCAAGCCGATCACCCATCCCCTGCGGGCCGACATCCCGGTGATGCTGGGCGCCGAGGGGCCGAAGAACGTGGCATTGGCCGCCGAGATCTGTGACGGTTGGCTGCCGATCTTCTACACCCCGCGGATGGCCGACACCTACAACGCCTGGCTCGACGAGGGCTTTGCCCGGCCCGGTGCGCGACGCACCAGAGAGACCTTCGAGATCTGTGCGACGGCGCAGGTGGTGGTCACCGACGACCGCCCTGCGGTGTTCGAGATGATCAAACCGTTCCTGGCGCTGTACATGGGTGGGATGGGTGCCGAGGACACCAACTTCCACGCCGACGTGTACCGGCGGATGGGGTATTCGGAGGTGGTCGACGAGGTCACCGAGCTGTTTCGGTCCAACCGCAAAGACGAAGCCGCCAAGGTGATTCCCGACGAACTCGTCGACGACGCCGCCATCGTGGGCGATGTCGGCCACGTCAAAGAACAGATCAAGATCTGGGAGGAAGCCGGCGTCACCATGATGGTGATCGGCGCCCGTTCGGTGGAGCAAGTTCGCGATCTCGCAGCGTTGATCTGAGTCCTCACGAAACTTATGTAGACACTTCTTGCGATCTGTCTAGAACACGTTCTAGATTAACGGTGTGACCCAAGCCACCACCCACACCATCGCGGGCACGGTGCTGACCATGCCGGTGCGCGTGCGCACCGCGCACCAGCACACCGCCATGTTGGCAGTCGATGCTGACGCCGCCCAGCGCATGATCGACTACAGCGGGTTGCGGGTGTGCCGGTTCGGCCGCGGCAAGGCGCTGGTGGTGCTGATGCTGATGCGCTACCAGGACACCGACCTCGGCCAGTATTACGAGTACGGCACCAACGTCATGGTGAACCCGCCCGGGTCCCAGGCTCGCGGGATGGCGGCGCTTCGAGATGCCGGCGCGTTTGTCCACCACCTGCCCGTCGACCAGCCGTTCACGCTCGAAGCCGGCCGGACCATCTGGGGCTACCCAAAGGTGATGGCAGACTTCACCGTTCGCTCTCCTTCGTCGGCCAGGCGGTTCGGGTTCGATGTCAGCATCGACGGTCAGCACGTCGTCAGCATGGATTTCAGGCGCGGCTTGCCCACGCCTGCCGCGCTCACCGGAAAGCCTCAGGTGCACTCGACGTACTCGCATCTGGATGGCATCACCCGCAAGACCGAAGGGCAGATGGTGCTCTCCGGCGTGCGGTACCGCCCGGCGGGTGTGCGGATACGTCTCGGCGACCATCCCTATGCGCGCGAGCTTGCCTCGCTGGGATTGCCCAAACGTGCATTGGTATCCAGTTCGGCTGCCAATGTCGACATGACTTTCGCTGACGCTGAGGAGATTCGGTGACATCCACCCTGCCGGGACTCGACGTCGACCTCGCGGACGGCAACTTCTACGCCGACGGCAACGCACGTGCCGCCTACGCGTGGATGCGCGCGAATCAGCCGGTGTTCCGGGACCGCAACGGCCTGGCCGCCGCGGCCAGCTATCAGGCGGTGCTCGACGCCGAACGTAATCCGGAGCTGTTCTCCAACACTGGCGGCATCCGGCCCGACCAGCCGGGCATGCCATACATGATCGACATGGACGATCCCGCACATGTGTTGCGGCGCAAGCTCGTCAACTCCGGCTTCACCCGTAAGCGGGTGATGGACAAGGTGCCGTCCATCGAAAAACTGTGCGACACACTGATCGACGGCATCTGCGAAAAGGGTGAGGCGGACTTCGTCCGCGACATCGCCGCCCCGCTGCCCATGGCCGTCATCGGTGACATGCTTGGCGTGCTGCCCGAAGAGCGCGACATGCTGCTGAAGTGGTCCGACGATCTGGTGTGCGGGCTGTCGTCCACCGTCGACGATCTGGTGATCCAGAAGCTGATGGAGACTTTCGCCGCGTACACGGCGTTCACCATGGAGGTGATCGCCGACCGGCGGGCCACCCCGCGCGATGACCTGTTCTCCATCCTGGTCAACGCCGAGGTCGAGGGGCAGCGGATGTCCGACGACGAGATCGTCTTCGAGACGCTGCTGATTCTCATCGGGGGCGACGAAACCACCCGGCACACATTGTCCGGTGGCACCGAACAGCTGCTGCGACACCAGGATCAGTGGGCGCAGCTGGTGGCGAACCCGGAACTGCTGCCCGGTGCCATCGAGGAGATGCTGCGCTGGACCTCACCGGTGAAGAACATGTGCCGCACGGTCACCGCGGACACCGAGTTCCACGGGACCGCGCTCAAGGCCGGCGAAAAGATGATGCTGATGTTCGAGTCGGCCAATTTCGACGAGACGGTGTTCGGTGATCCCGAGAACTTCCGGATCGATCGAAACCCGAACAGTCATGTGGCCTTCGGCTTCGGCTCGCACTTCTGCCTGGGCAATCAGCTGGCTCGCCTGGAGCTGAAGCTCATGCTGACCAAGGTGTTGGCGCGGCTACCTGATCTGCGGCTCGCCGATCCCGGTTCCCTGCCGCTGCGACCGGCCAACTTCGTCAGCGGCCTCGAATCCATGCCGGTGGTGTTCACGCCGTCCGCTCGGGTGAATGTCTAGTCGATTGCGCCCAGCGGTCTCGGGCTCTTCTGACAATCCAGTCAGGCAGCGGGATCGGTAGTGGTCCGCAGATACGCGACCATGGCGACGGCGGATTCGCGGATCAAGTCGGAATCGCCCTGAGGATCCTTGCGGAAGGCGAACCGCAAGAGATAGTCCAGGATCTCGATCGCGACGGAGCAGTGGTACACCTCGGTGCGTGTGGTCTCCGCGGGTGCTATCCGGCGCAGGGTCGACCAGAGTTTGGTCGCGATGTAGAGGTTTGCCTGCTGGTCGGCGGCGACGGCCACTGGTGACAGGTGTCCGTTGAGCCATAGTTCGCGCACGGCAGGCGATCGGTAGTAGTCGCTGTAGACGGCGATCGCACGCTCTGCGACGTCCTCCCATCGGTCGTAGTCCGCGGCGGCGAACTCGTCTGCCATCTGCGTCGACTTCTCCATGTACCCGAGTGCGACGGTTTCCATCGCCATTTCCGGACTGGTGAAGTAGGCGTAGAACGCACCCTTGCTGACGCCGGATTCCTCCACCAGCAGAGCAGGTGATTCGACGGCGCGGTCATAGCCGACGGTCCCCAGCAGGTGCTCGGCGGCATTGAGGATTCGCTGCACCGTTTCTCTGCTGCGCCGTTGTGCAGGCAGCCTGCGCATCGTTTCCGCCATAAAACTCGACTCTAGTCGGATTTACCTCACCGTTACGCCCGAACCCTTGGACGAAACAGACTCAAGTTCAGACTTGAGTCGCATTTGGAAACATCTGACTTCGACTCGAGGAGCCACTGGTGCCCGAACTGAATCACCTTCCCCCGACCGCCTCGGCAGCGGAGATCACTGCCTGCCTGCGGCGCGACGGCTACGTCATCGTCGACAATCTGGTCAGCGCCGACACGATGGACCGCATCAACGACGAACTCAGTCCCTACGTCGAAGAGACAGCGTTCGGCAGCGACGACTTCTTGGGAAAGCGGACCCGCCGGACCGGATCGCTGATCGCCCGCTCCGAGACGTCTCGCAGCCTCGTTGCGCATCCCACCATCCTCGATGTCGCCGGCGATTACCTCAGCCACGCTTCCGCCTTCCAACTGCACCTGACTCAGGTCATCTCCATCGGTCCGGGTTCGCCAGCGCAAGCCATTCACCGAGATGAATTGGCTTGGGATTTCTTCGAATTCCCCGCCGACTATCAGGTGCAGTGCAACACGTTGTGGGCGATGAGCGACTACACCGCCGACATGGGCGCCACCCGGGTGGTGCCGGGCAGCCATCTGCTGGGCACCGACGAGAAGTTCTCGCAGGAGGATTCCCTGCCTGCCGAGATGGAGAAGGGCTCGGTGCTGCTCTACAACGGCAAGATCTACCACGGTGGTGGCGCGAACACCACGACGGACAAGGTTCGCCAGGCGCTCAACATCACCTATGCGGTCGGGTGGGTTCGGCAGGAAGAGAACCAGTATCTGTCGACTCCGCTGGAGGTGGCCCGCACCCTCGACGACGACCTTCTCAAGCTCATGGGTTACCAGATGGGCTGTTTCGCCATCGGATACGTCGGTGACGTGCGTGACCCGATGTCGGTGGTCCGTGAGGATGCCGGGGGATACCTGGGGATCGACAAGATGCAATCCGCGGCGGCCCGCGAAGGTTCGGCCAACACGCTGATGAACCTGATCACCGACGCCGCAGGCCGTCCGGCATGACAACCCACGACGGCGGAGGTGGTCTCGCGCGCAACAGTGTCACACTCGCCGAGGCCACCTTCGTCTCGATCGCCACGATGGCGCCCGGGGTCGGGGCGGCATTCGCGGTCATCGGTGGAGCGGCGTTCGCCGGAGGGGCGCTACCGGCCTCCGTGGTCTTTGCACTGCTCGGGTGTGCCTGTGTGGCCGTGGCCATCGGACAACTTGCCAAGAAAGTGACCTCTGCGGCCGGCATGCCCTCCTATCTCGCAGCCGCGTTCCACGGCGGTGCGGGCTTCCTGTCGGGATGGGGCACGTTGCTGGTGTACGCCGCCGCCCTGCCCTACCTGGCACTGCTGGTCGGCAACATCGTCGGCGGTGCTGTCGGCGGCGCCCTCGGACTCGGTTACACCGCATGGTGGATCATCGGCGCGGTCGGGTGCATCGGCCTGGCTCTGGTGATGAATTACCTTGGCGCTCAATTCGGTACGAGGGTGGGCATGATGCTGGGTGCCCTCGAGATCGTCGTCATGCTGGTGCTGTCGGCGTGGATGATCGTGGCAGCAGGTGACCGCAACACATTGTCGGTGTTCTGGACCACCCACGCCACCGTCGAGGGGTTCACCGGGATGAGCGGGATCCTGGCCGGCGCGGTCTACGCGTTCCTGGCGTTCATCGGATTTGATGCCGCAGCCCCTCTGGCCGAGGAGGCCAAGGACCCCAAGCGAACCATCAAATGGGCGGTCATCGGATCGGTGGTCCTGGTGGGCGTGTTTTTCGTGATCACCACCTACGCCTCCGCTGTGTACTTCGGGCCCGACCAGTACTCGGGGTTTCTGGCCTACGGTGAGGGTGACCCGTGGATGGAGATCACGCGGACGTTCTGGGGAATCGGCTGGGTGATCCTGCTGGTGACTCTGCTCAGTTCGGGCCTGGCGTCAGCCAACGGAGCCGGAATGGCGGCCACCCGGGTGGCGTGGGCGCTCGGCCGGGCGGGCACACTGCCCAGCCTCCTGCGGCGTACGCACCCCCGGTTCCGGTCACCGGTGGTGGCCATCGCTGTGGTGTTCGCCGTGGCGACCACGGTGACCTTCGCGATCGGGTTCGCTTACGGCCCGGTGACCGGGTTCATGGTCACCGGAACTGTCCTGACGGTGGGTGTGCTGCCCATCTACATGGCGGTCTGCGTGGCGTGCCCGGTGTACTACCTGCGCTACCAGCGCTCGGAATTCCGCGTGTTCACCCACCTTGTGGTGCCGATGATCGGATTGGTGTTCCTGTTCCCGACATTCTGCGCCGGGGCGGGTGTCACTCTCTTCAGTTTTGTTGCGCCACTGTCCTATCCGCTGAATCTCGCCGGGTACTTCGTGGCGGCCTGGTGGGTGGCCGGGGCGGTGATCTTGGCCGTCATTGCCGTGCGAAATCCCGAACGGCTGGATCCGCGCCGGATTCTGGCCGCATCCTCGCTCGACGACGAGCCCGCTGTTGCCCTCGACCTCCAACTCGACAACCAGAAACGAGCAATCCTGTGACGACATCCACTGCGCCCGGCATCGGCCGGATCGAGCGTACGACCCCGGACATCGACTACATCGACAGCGCCCTCTTCGAGGCCATCGGCATTGTGCAGGTGGCGGTTGCCGGTAACACCATCTATGTGTCCGGGATCGCGCCGCTGACCGGAGGCAGTGACGAACTCCGGCCGGTGGGAACCACATTCGACGAGCAGCTGGCCTACGTCCTGGAGATCCTCGACCGGTCACTGCACTCGGTCGGGGCCAACCGGTGTGATCTGGTGGCGTGGACCATCTACACCACCGACATGGACGCGCTGTCGGCAAGCGCACCGCGGTTGCGCGAATGGGTTGGCATCCACCCGCCGACGAGCACCTGGTTGACGGTCAGCGGTTTCATCCATCCCGAGCAGCAGCTCGAGCTGACGGCCATCGCCGTCCGCTGAGCACGTCCGGTGCCTGTGGGCGCGACACTCGGGGCGGCCGGGGTGTCGCGCCCACACGGCCGACGATCACCTCATCTGGAAGTTCGGGGCCCGCTTCTCCTTGAAGGCCCGCGGACCCTCCTTGGCATCGTCGGAGAGGAACACCTCGATGCCGATCTTGGTGTCGATCTTGAACGCGTCGTTCTCGTGCATGCCCTCGGTCTCGTGGATGGACCGCAGGATCGCCTGTACGGCCAGTGGGCCGTTGTTGTTGATCACCTCGGCGATCTCCAACGCCTTGTCCAACGCCGAGCCGTCGGGCACCACGTAGCCGATCAGCCCGTAGTCCAGAGCCTCGGTAGCGGTGATGTGCCGTCCGGTCAGCAACAGATCGCAGGCGATGGTGTAAGGGATCTGGCGCACCAGGCGCACCGCGGAGCCGCCCATCGGGTACAGGCTCCACTTCGCCTCGGAGATGCCGAATTTGGCGCTCTCGCCCGCTATGCGGATATCGGTGCCCTGCAGGATCTCCGTCCCACCCGCGATCGCGGGACCTTCCACCGCAGCGATCAACGGCTTGGTCAGGCGCCGTCCTTTGAGCAAGCCGTCGATGCGCGAGGGGTCGTAACTGCCGTCTTTGAACGAGTCGCCCGGCGGCTTGGCCGTGGCGGCCTTGAGGTCCATGCCCGCGCAGAAGTAGCCACCGGCACCGGTGAGAATGCAGGTCCGGATGTCCGGATCGTTGTCCACCCGGTCCCACGCCTCTACCATTATCGAGAGCATCTCAGTGGAAAGGGCGTTGCGCGCCTGTGGCCGGTTGAGCGTCACGATCAAAGTGTGTCCGCGCTGCTCAACGAGGGCGTCGGGCTCTTTTTGGGGCTCGCTCACTTCAGGCCGCCTTCCTGCGTCTTCGCTTGGGACTTGTCTCGAAATGTAACACGTTCTAGTTTAGGTTCCGTGGCCCTCAACATTGCCGATCTTGCCGAGCACGCCATCGACGCTGTGCCAGACCGTGTCGCCCTGATCTCGGGTGACGAGCAACTGACCTACGCCCAGTTGGAGGAAAAGGCCAACCGCCTGGCCCACTATCTCATCGATCAGGGCGTCAAGAAGGACGACAAGGTCGGCCTGTACTGCCGCAACCGAATCGAGATCGTCATCGGCATGCTTGGCATCGTCAAGGCCGGTGCCATCCTGGTGAACATCAACTTCCGCTACGTCGAGGGCGAACTGAAATACCTGTTCGAGAACTCCGACATGGTGGCGCTGATCCACGAGCGCCGCTACTCCGACCGGGTGGCCAACGTCCTGCCGGAGACGCCGGAGGTCACCACCGTTCTGGTGGTCGAGGACGGCTCGGATGACGATTTCTCGTCCTACGGCGGTGTGGAGTTCGAGGCGGCGCTGGAACAGGGCTCACCGCAGCGCGACTTCGGCCCGCGCAGCGAGGACGACATCTATCTGCTCTACACCGGCGGCACCACCGGTTTCCCCAAGGGCGTCATGTGGCGTCACGAGGACATCTACCGAGTGTTGTTCGGCGGCACGGACTTCGCCACCGGTGAGCCGGTGAAGGACGAGTACGACCTGGCCAAGCAGGCCGCCGAGAACAACCCGATGGTGCGCTACCCGATCCCGCCGATGATCCACGGTGCCACGCAGTCGGCCACCTGGATGGCCCTGTTCTCCGGCCAAACCGTGGTACTGGCACCGGAATTCAACGCCCACGAGGTGTGGAAGACCATTCACGACCACAAAGTGAACCTGCTGTTCTTCACCGGTGACGCGATGGCCCGTCCGCTGCTGGATGCGCTGCTCGCCCACCAGGACGAGGGCAATCAGTACGATCTGAGCTCGCTTTTCCTGCTGGCCAGCACAGCCGCGTTGTTCTCCACCAGCCTGAAGGAGAAATTCCTCGAGTTGCTGCCCAACCGCATCATCACCGATTCCATCGGCTCGTCGGAGACCGGCTTCGGCGGCACCAGCGTGGTCGCCAAGGGCCAGTCTCACACCGGCGGCCCGCGCGTCACCATCGACAAGTTCACCGCGGTGCTCGACGAGGACGGCAACCCGGTGGAGCCGGGATCCGGTAAGCGCGGCGTCATCGCCAAACGAGGGCACATCCCGGTCGGCTACTTCAAGGACGAGAAGAAGACAGCCGAGACGTTCAAGACGTTCAACGGAGTGCGCTACGCCATCCCCGGTGACTTCGCCGAGGTGGAGGCCGACGGCACCGTCACCATGCTGGGCCGCGGCTCGGTGTCCATCAACTCCGGCGGCGAGAAGATCTACCCCGAAGAGGTGGAGGCTGCACTCAAGGGCCATCCGGACGTGTTCGACGCGCTGGTGGTGGGAGTGCCCGACGACCGCTTCGGTCAGCACGTCGCCGCCGTGGTGCACCCCCGCGAAGGCACCCGCCCCACCCTTGCCGAACTGGATGCGTTTGTACGTACCGAGATTGCGGGCTACAAGGTGCCGCGCAGCCTGTGGCTGGTCGACGAGATCAAACGCTCTCCAGCAGGCAAACCCGATTACCGCTGGGCCAAGGACACCACCGAAGAGCGCCCGGCCGACGACGTCCACGCCAAGCACGCAGGAGTGAAGGCATGAAAACGGAACTGTGCGCACGGTTCGGCATCGAGTACCCGATCTTCGTCTTCACCCCGTCGGAGAAGGTGGCCGCCGCGGTCACCAAGGCCGGCGGCCTCGGCGTGCTGGGGTGTGTGCGCTTCAACGACGCCGACGACCTCGAGAACGTCCTGCAGTGGATGGACGCCAACACCGACGGTAAGCCCTACGGCGTCGACATCGTGATGCCCGCCAAGATCCCCACCGAAGGCACCAGCGTCGACATCAACAAACTGATCCCGCAGACGCACCGAGACTTTGTCGCCAAGACCCTCGCCGACCTCGGTGTGCCGCCGCTGCCCGAGGACGAGGCGAAGTCCGAAGGTGTTCTGGGATGGTTGCATTCGGTTGCGCGGTCGCATGTCGAGGTGGCACTCAAGCACCCGATCAAGCTGATCGCCAACGCACTGGGCTCACCACCGAAGGACGTCATCGACCAGGCGCACGCCGCCGGGGTTCCGGTGGCCGCGCTGGCCGGGTCGGCCAAACATGCCCGACGACATGTCGACAACGGCGTCGACATCGTCGTCGCCCAAGGCCATGAGGCCGGCGGGCACACCGGTGAGATCGGTTCGATGGTGTTGTGGCCGGAGATCGTCGACGCGGTGGGCGACTCCGCCGCGGTGCTGGCGGCAGGCGGCATCGGCACCGGACGTCAGGTGGCTGCTGCGCTGGCCCTTGGCGCGCAGGGGGTCTGGATGGGTTCGGCCTTCCTTACCTCGGCCGAGTACGACCTCGGGGTACGCACCGACGGCGGCACCTCGGTGATCCAGCAGGCCCTGCTGGCCGCCGACTCCGCCGACACCGTGCGCCGCAAGATCTACACCGGTAAGCCGGCCCGGTTGCTCAAGAGCCGCTGGACCGACGCCTGGGACGCCGAGGGAGCCCCGGACCCGCTGCCGATGCCACTGCAGAACATCCTGGTCAGTGAGGCGCATCAACGCATGAGCGAGTCCAGCGATCCGACAGCCGTCGCCATGCCGGTGGGTCAGATTGTCGGGCGGATGAACGAGATCCGGCCGGTGGCCGAGATCATCGCCGAGTTGGTGGACGGTTTCGAGCAGGCCAGCAAACGCCTGGACGGCATCCGGGAAGGCTGAGCGGGCCGCCTCAGCCGGGTAGCAGCTCGAATTCGGCTCGGCTGGAGGGTTTTCCGTTGACTCGCAACTCGATGGCGTGCTCACCCGGGTAGTACTTGCGGGTGGTGATCGGCCGGAACGAGTGCACCTTGCTGACCGTGAGCTGTTCTCCGGGCGCCATCGTTGTCGTGGTCAACTTGAACACCTTGTGCGTCTGCCCGCCGTTGGCCTTGCGGTGGTGCACCGCGTAATCGATGGCGAGCTTCGCCGGCTCGGTGCCCTCGTTGCGGACGGTGGCCGAGAACTCCACCTCACCGCCGAACGGCACCGCCGACCGGTTGAGTACCGGACCCGCGACGGTGACGGTGGCCGCGGCGAACCCCAGCAGTTCCAACGCCCCGCCGTCACCGCGTTTGATCAACGTGCGCAAGGCGTGGCGGACCAGGGCCGCGGTGTTCTCGTCCGGCGCGGCTAACCAGCGCGCCGCTGTCTCGACCACCAAAGCGGGGTGGTCTCGGCTGAGGTCGTTGAGGTGGTTGGCCACCGACCGGCGGACCACGGGATCGGCATCGCGGTACAGCGCATCGAGGACCGGCACCATGATCCCCGGTGCGGCGAGAATCTGCGGGACGCGGATGGCCCACGGCAGATACGGGCGGGTGCCCTCCGAGGCGAGGCGGCGCACGGCCGGATCCGGCGAGCCGGTCCACTTCACGATGATGGGCAAGGCGCGGTCGATGTCGTGACGCAGCAGCGTGCGGATGGCGAACTCGGCGCTGAGCTTGCCGGTGAGTTCGGCCATCAGAGCCATGGCGTCGTCGAAAACCTGCCGGCTTCCTTGTGATACCGCCCGCTGCGCAACGGCGGTGGTGACCGGCCAGACCATCCAGCCTTCGAGGTCCGCCCGGCGGACCACTGCCGCCAGGGCCGCATGGTCACCCGGTACGTCGGCCAGCAGCGCGTCACGCAGCAGATCGGCCCTGGCTCGCAGGGGCAGCGGCGCCAGTGCCGCGCCCGCAGTGCGCAGCTGGGGCGCGCTGCCGGTCACCGCTTCGACGGCATCGGCCAGCGCGTCGGCGGTGGCGCGGTTGATCAATTCCTCGGCCAGCGGCATGGCGTGATGGTAGCGACGGGCTCCGACAATCCGGCGCGTATGTTGGCACCCGTGAACGGAGCGCGGGCACTGCTGCACACTCTGGTCGACGGCGGTGTGGAGGTGTGCTTCGCCAATCCGGGCACATCGGAGATGCACTTTGTGGCGGCGTTGGATGCCGTTCCGCAGATGCGCGGCGTGTTGACCTTGTTCGAAGGGGTGGCGGCAGGCGCCGCGGACGGCTATGCGCGGATCGCCGAGAAACCGGCCGCGGTGTTGCTGCACCTCGGTCCGGGGTTGGGTAATGCGATCGCGAACCTGCACAATGCGCGCCGCGCGAAGGTGCCCGTGGTTGTGGTCGTCGGCGACCACGCCCTGACCCACAAGCGGTACGACGCACCATTGGAATCGGATATCGACGCCCTCGCCGGGAACGTCTCGGGATGGGTGCGCCGCAGCGAGAGCCCCGACCACGTCGCGCGCGACGCAGCCGAAGCAGTGGCCGCAGCTCTCGGCGGCAAGGTCGCCACGCTGATCCTGCCCGCCGACGTCTCGTGGACCGACGGCGCACAGACTGCGTCGCGGGGAGTGCTGAACGGGGTGGAGTCCGTCGACACCGCTGCCGTGGAGAAGGCCGTTGAGGTACTGCGTTGTGGTGAGCCGGCTGTCCTGCTCACCGGTGGTGATGCCAATCGGCGGCCCGGCCTGACGGCAGCAGCCCGGGTGGCTTCGGCATCGGGGGCCCGGTGGTTGTGCGAGACGTTTCCCACTCGGCTGGAGCGCGGCGCCGGGCTGCCCGCGGTGGACCGCCTGGCCTACTTCGCCGAAGCGGCTGAAGCGCAGTTGGCCGGCGCTCGCCATCTCATCCTGGCCGGAGCCCCGTCACCGGTGTCGTTTTTCGCCTATCCGGGGCGATCCAGCGATCTGGTTCCCGACGGCTGCCAGGTGCACGTTCTGGCGGGGCCCGCCGTCGCCGCGGCGGCACTGTCGGCGCTGGCCGACGAGGTGGCACCCGGACAGCAGGCGCCGATGGCCCCGGCGTCGCGGCCCGTACCGCCGGCGGGACCGCTGAACAGTATGAAAATTGCTGATGCCGTCGGTGCGCTGCTGCCGGAGCGCACGATCATTGTCGATGAGTCCAACACCGGTGGGCTCGGACTGCCTGCTGCCACGGCCGGGGCGCCCGCTCACGACGTACTGACCCTAACCGGCGGTGCTATCGGATTCGGGCTTCCCGCGGCCGTGGGTGCGGCTGTCGCCGCACCCGATCGTCCAGTGCTCTCGTTGCAGGCGGATGGCTCGGCCATGTACACGATTTCGGCCTTGTGGACCCAGGCCCGGGAGCACCTGAACATCACCACTGTGGTCTTCAACAATGCGGCTTATGACATCCTGCGGGTGGAGTTGGAGCGGGTGGGCGTACAAGGCGGAGCGGGCAAACAGGCTCGCAATCTGCTCGACATCGGCCGTCCCACACTCGATTTCGTATCGATGGCCGAGGGTATGGGTGTTCCGGCTCGCCGGGTGAGTACCGGTGAAGAGCTGGTGGCCGCGCTGGAACACGCGTTCACCGAACCCGGGCCGCACCTGATCGACGCTGTGGTGCCGTCAATGCTGGTTTAGCAGGTTCTTCCGCCTGGCCAGGTTCTGCTGCACCTCGTCCTGCCAGATGTCGTAGGCGTGCAAGGTGTCGACCTCCTGCTCGAATCGGTCGGTCATGTCGGTGGTGACATCGGCGACGTCGACATAGAACTGTTCGTACCACCGGCGGTGCTGGTACACCGCGCCGTCCTCCTCGGTGAGCAACGGGTTGTCGATGCGGGTCTTGTTCTTCCAGATCTCGACGTCTTCGAGAAATCCGTCGCCGAACGACGTGTTCATGGCGGCGGCCAGCTTGGCGGCCTTGTCAGCGGGCAGACCGTCCATGGCCTGTACGGCCACACCCCACTGCAAGCGGAACGAGTTGTGGGTGACGGGGTAGTGACAATTGATCAGCGCCACCTCCACGGTGAACCCGGGGCCGAGGTCGTTGTGCAGCCAGTTGATCATGTACGCCGGGCCGAAGTAAGTGGCTTCGGAGCGCAGATACGTTCCCTCCCACACCTTGTCGGGATCGGCCAGGTAGTCGGCCCGGGGCTTGGATTCCATGAACTGGCTGGCGGTGTGCCCTTCTATGACGTTCTTGAAGTAGGTGGGGTAGGCATGGTGGATGTAGAAGAAGTGCGCCATGTCGACGTTGTTGTCGACGATCTCCCGGCAGTGTGCGCCCTCGATCAGGACCGAGCTCCACTGCCACGGTGACCACCGGCCCTCGTCGTATCCCTCGATGGTGGGAGGGGTCAGTTCGGCTGCGGGCGCTGATCCCTCGGGGTCGTGCCAGACCAGGAGCTGGCCGTTGACCTCGATGGTCAGCCAGCTGCGGGTGCGAGCCAGTCGCGGGGTGCGTTTGGCGTACGGCACCAGCTTGCACCGGCCGTCGCCGCTCCAGCGCCAGTCGTGGAACGGGCAGGCCACTTCGTCGCCTTTGATGCTGCCCTGCGCCAGATCTGCGCCCATGTGCCTGCAGTAGCCATCAAGAACTTTGAGAGCGCCCTGCGAATCCGCGAAGACCACCAGTCTGGAGCCGAAAGCATCTATGCCGTGCGGCTTTCCGTCCCTGAACTCCTCGGCCAGGCCCAGGCAGTGCCAGCCTCGGGCAAATCGTGTCATGGCGGGGCCGGTGTCGATCTCGCGGACGTTGTTCACAACTGGGTTCCTTTCACCATGTCCAGCACGGCCAAGTGGCTGAAGACCATGCTGGTGCCGATCGGGTTGCCGCCACCGGGATACGTGGTGCCACTGGGTGCTGCCATCGTGTTGCCCGCAGCGTAGAGGCCCGGTATCACCTGTCCGCCGGTGTCGAGCACCCGCGCTGTGGCGTCGGTGCGCAGGCCACCCTTGGTACCCAGATCCGAGATGCCGAATGCCGCGGCGTGAAAGGGCGCTTTCTCGATCGCGTAGAGCGGTGGTCTGCCACCTGAGAACGCCCGGTCGTAGGGTTCGTCGCCGCGGCCGAAATCCCCGTCCACACCACGAGCGACCGATTCATTGAACCGCGCGACGGTCTGCACCAGATTGGTGGCGGGAACGCCGATCATGGCGGCCAACTCCTCGAGAGTGTCGGCAGAACGCCACAACCCGGCATCGACATAGCGTTGCGGCTCCACCATCGACACATTGGTCGCCTTGACCGGTGGGACAACCCCGTCTGCGTCGTCGTAGACCATCCAGTACGGCAGCGTCACCGAACCGTCGGCAAGGGCTTTGATGACCGAGCGGCCCAGCCGGTCGTAGGGCTGTGATTCGTTGGTGAACCGGCGGCCGAAGTCGTCGACGAAGATGCCTCCGGTGAACCACAGCGAGAACGCGGACCGGCCATCGGGATGGGTCAGACCGGGAGACCACCATGCCTGGTCCATGAGGTCGGTTTCGGCTCCGGCGGCGATACCCGCAAGGTGTGCAAGACCACGGTTTCCCCACGGCCCCATGGTGTCTCGTGACGATCCCGGGACACCGTACAGAGCGCGCATCTGGTCGTTGTGTTCAAACCCTCCCGCCGCCAGCAGTACGCCGCGACGAGTCCTGATCGCTCGCGTGCCGGTGCTGTCGGTCACCAGGGCTCCGGTGACGGCACCGTCCTCGACGACGAGCTCGGTCAGTGCGGTGCGCAGCAATGTCGCGCTGTGCGGAAACTGTCTGGCCGCCAACAGTAGTCGTGCAATCAACGCCCGGCCGCCGACGAAGTGGTCGTCGGGGATCGGCGCGTCCCGCCATTCGGCATCCAGCGGGCCGCGGACCAACTCGCGCAGATCGGGGGCGGCGCACACCCGTAACGCCTTGGCGGTGATGTGCCGCATGCCGTCGCCGCGAGCCTTGGGCGCCTTACCGAAATAGTCGGGCCAGGGCAGGATCTGGAAGCGCAACAGTTCGTCGGACTCGAGATAGTCGATCAGTGGTGCGCCCGAACGGACGTAGGCTTCCTGCAGGGCGCGGGGGGTGCGATCACCGACCACGGCGAAGTAGTACTCCACAGCGTCGTCGACGGTATCGTCGCCGCCCGCTCGCGCCAGCACGGCGTTGGCGGGCAACCACATCCCGCCGCCACCGGAGTACGCGGTTGTACCACCGAACTTCTCGGTGGCCTCCACGAGGATGACCCGCAGACCTTCGCGGGCGGCAGTGTAGGCACCGGTGACGCCGCCCGCGCCGGAACCCGCCACCAGGACGTCACATTCGTCGTGCCAGGCGACCATCACCGCCCCGTCCGGTAGCTACCACGACCGTAGCGTTCGAACGCGGCGTCCATGTCGTCGCGGTCGGCGGGCGCCATGATCCGATAGTCGGGGGCGCCTCGGCCGACCCGTATGTAGATGGTGTCACCGTGGTCGTCCCAGTGCTGTTCCTGCAGTTGACGTTTGAGAATCTTGTTCGACCCGGTGACGGGTAACCGGGCCGAAAGGCGCACCAACCGCGGAATGCCCTTGCGGCCCAGATCGGCGCTGGCGGCCAGGAAACGCGACAACCCTGCCATGTCGAAGCAGGTCGGATCGCTGACCTCGAGTGCTGCCATCACCTGGTCACCGGATCTCGGGTCGGGTACCGAGTACACCGCGGCGGCGATCACCCCCGGGTGGCGACGCAGCACCCGCTCTATGGACAGCGCCGAGGTGTTCTCACCGTCCACCCGGATCCAGTCTCCGCGCCTCCCGGCGAAGTACAGGAACCCCGACCCGTCCACGTATCCCAGGTCGCCGGTCCAGTACCAGCCGTTGCGCACTCGTTCGGCGTTGGCGGCGTCATCACGGTAGTACCCCTCGAAGTCCCTGGCACCGAACTTGTCGACGATCTCACCGACGGCTTCTTCGGCGTTCAGTACCCGGCCGTGGTGGTCCAGAACCGCTGTCGCACAGGTCTTCAGCGTCTGCGGATCAACGATGGCCACTCCGTGGTGCGCGGGTCGTCCCAGTGCCGCCGCCGGTGCCTGGTCGTCGGGCACCGCGACGTTTCCGCCCTCACTGGAGCCGTACCCTTCGAACAACTCGGCGGCGAACCTCCGGCGAAACTCGGCCTGGTCCTCCGGCGAGGCCTCGGTGCCGAATCCTCGGGTCAGCGTGTTGTCGCTGTCGTCTGCTGCTTCCGGGGTGGCCATCAGGTATGCCAGGGCCTTGCCCACGTAGGTGAAGAAGGTCGCTCCGAAGAAACGCACGTCCGGCAGGAACGCCGAAGCGGAGAACGTGGGTGTCAGGCAGACGGTGGCACCCACGGCCAGCGCCGGAGCCCACAGTGCCATGAGCGCATTACCGTGGAACAACGGCATGCAGCAGTAGTCGACGTCACCCCGGTGATGCCCGAACTTCGACACCGCGGTGTGGGCGATCCGCGCCAGCCGGCCCTGGCTGCACCGGACGGCTTTGGAGGACCCGGTGGTGCCGGACGTGAACAGCAGCAACAACAGGGACTCGGCGTCTACCCCGTCGGCCACAGATGCCTCGGCGCGGTGCTGGTCGAGCAGAACCGGGTAAGACGGATGGTCGACCACCAGGACACCGATGTCCAGGTCCGGCAACCGATCAAGCCCTGCCGTGTCGGTGATGATCAGCCCGCAGTCGGCGTGCAGGATGTCGGCGATCAGATCCTGATCGCCCCGGGTGGGGTTGAGCCCCACCACGGTGGCACCGGCCAGGGCGGCCCCGCCCAGCCAGAACACGAAGTCCGGCACGCCCGCCAGCAGAATACCGATGTGAAACGGTCGGTCGGGGAAGTCCTCGTGCCACTTCGCTGTCGCCAGATGAGCCCGGGTCGCCGACTCGGCGACAACCTGATCCCAGGTCCAGTCACGGTCGCGGGTCCGCAGCCCCGGGTGGTCGTCGCCCACCCGGCTCATCAGCATCGACGCGATGCTGTCGGCCATGTCAGACCGGCGCCCGGTGGCGGGTCACGGCGTGCACCTCGTCGGTGCAGTCGGTTCCCTCCGCGGTGAGGTGGCGTTTTATGACCTTGAAGGTCTCGGTGCGGGGCAGGGTGTTGGCTATTCGTACGAAGGACGGCCACTGCTTGGGTCCGAGATCCTGCTGCTGATGCAGGAAACCCTGGAAGGCCTGGACATCGAAGTCGGCGCCGTCGGCGAGAACCAGTGCCGCCATCACCTGATCACCGACGGCCGGATCAGGTATCGGGTAAACGGCCGCCTCCACGACGTCGGGGTGGCGCAACAGAATGCGCTCGATGGGCGCCGTGCCCAGGTTCTCTCCGTCGACCCGCATCCAGTCACCGAGACGGCCGGCGAAGTAGGCGAATCCGTCTGCGTCGCGATAGGCGAGGTCTCCGCTGTGGTAGATGCCGCCCGCCATCCGTTGTGCCTCGGCTTCCGGGTCGTTGTAGTAACCCATGAACTGGCCGGCACCGCTGAGGTTCACCAGTTCGCCCACCACACCTGGCGGGCACGGCTCACCGGTGTCGACGTCGACGATGGATACCCCGTTGGCCAGCGGTCCCAGGGCGCCTTCGGGAGTGTCGGGAGTTCGCGCGATCGCCACCCCGCCCTCGCTGGAACCGAAGCCGTCGACCACCTGCACGCCGAACCGCTGTGCGAACCTCTCGAGGTCGTCGGGCGCTCCTTCGTTGCCGTAGGCGATCCGTAGTGGATTGTCGGCATCGTCGGATCGCGCCTCGGTGGCCAGGATGTATGACAACGGCTTGCCCACGTAGTTGGCATAGGTGGCGCCGAACCGGCGGACATCGGGAAAGAACTGGGACGCGGAGAACCTGCGGCGCAAGGCGATCGACGCACCTGCCGCCACCGCCGGGCCCCAACCCGCCATGATGGCGTTCGAATGGAACAGCGGCATCGAGAGATAGCAGGTGTCCTGCGGCCCGAGCCCGAACCGCTGCGCCAACATCACTCCGGGAAACGCCACCTTGGCATGGGTGCAGCGCACCGCCTTGGGGTCGCCGCTGGTGCCGGACGTGAAGATCAACATGAACAGGTCGTCCGGATCCACGTCGGGGAACCTGACCGGGGCTCCGCGATGGGTTGCGAGTTCGTCTGCCCACGACTCGGATTCGACATCGAGTGAGTCGATGTCGGGTTGGGCACTGGCGCGATCGGCCAGTAAGAACTGGCAGTCGGCGTGGTCGATGTCGCGTTGCAGGGCGGGCCCGCGGCGAGTCGGGTTGAGCCCCACCGGGACCAGGCCGCCAAGAGCCGCAGCCACCAGAACGGTGCTGAAAAAAGGCGTGTTGCCCGACAGCACGCCGATGTGGGGCGGTCTACGCGGATCCAGCCTGGCGCGTAGTGCCGCGGCAAGGTCGGCACCGTCCTGAATATGGTTGCGCCAACTGACAAAAGGCACCTCGGTGCTGGCCACGCCCTGATCGTCGACCTCCGCCAGCGGCGCCAGCAGGGCGGTGACAGTGGGCTGTTCCATGCGTCAGACGGGGGTATCGGCGAGCTCGCGGCCGATCGACAACAGCGCCCCGGTGGCACCGCCGAGGGCGAACTCGGTCTGCTTGGCCGCCAGGAAGTACCGGTGCACCGGGTGGTCGACGTCGATACCGACGCCGCCGTGGACGTGCACCGTGGTGTGAGCCACCCGATGTCCCGCCTCGGCGGCCCAGAAGGCCGCGGAGCGCACGTCGATGTCGGCGGGCAGATCTTCGGACAACCGCCATGCCGCCTGGGTCAGGGTCAATCGCAGACCTTTGATGTCGATGTAGCCGTCCGCCAGCCGAGACGAAACAGCCTGGAAGCTGCCGATCGGCCGGTCGAACTGCTCGCGTTCACGCGCGTACAACGCCGTCAGCTCCAGTGCGCGCTCCAGCACACCGAGCGCAAATGCACTGCAACCCAACAGATGTGCGGTTCTCAACCAGTCCAGCACTTCCTGACCGCCGAGCAACCGGTCGGCACCCACTTCGACACCGCGCAGTTCGAGGTGGCCGACGCTGCCCAGACCCGTGGTGTCCAGGGAAGTCATGTCGACGCCCGCGTCATCCTTGGCGAGCAGGAAAACGGCTGTGCCCGTGTCGGTTTCCGCGGGAACCAGGAATGCGTCCGCCAGGGGTCCGTAGGCCACCTGGGTTCGGGCGCCGGTCAGCCGGTATCCGGATTCGGTGGCTGCCGCTTGTACGGGACCGTCACCCATGTCCCCATCGAGGGCGGCAGTCAGGATCTTCTCGCCCTGGACCGCCGGGGACGCCCACTGCTGCTGCAGCGCTTCCGGGCCGAACTTTGCCAACGCGCCGGCACCGAGCACCGCGGATTCCAGGTAGGGGACCGCCGCGACCTGACGGCCGAGTGCGACCAGCACCGCGACCTGCTCCAGCACGCCGAAACCGCCGCCGCCGATGGACTCCGGTGCGGCAGTGGACAGGATGTCGGCCGCGGTCAGTTTGCGCCACAGATCGGTGTCGAACCGCTGTGCCAAACCGTCGAGTTCACGCTGATGGTCAGGCGTGCAGACGGATTCGGTGATGGTGCGGGTGAGGCCGCCCAGGTCGTCGGCCGCCTCTGAAGTCGTGAAATCCATGTGTCCGTCCCTACCGGTTCACTCGGGGCAGGCCGAGTGCAACCATGCCGATGATGTCGCGCTGGATCTCGTTGGTGCCACCGCCGAACGTCAGGATCAGTGCCGACCGGTGCATTCGTTCGATACGGCCGCGTAGCAGCGCGCCGGGGGAACCGGCCCGCAGCGTCGCCGATGTGCCCAGGACCTCCATCAGCAGCCGGTAGGCCTCGGTGGCCAGCTCGGTGCCGTACACCTTGGCGGCGGAGGCGTCCGCGGCCGACGGTGCGGCGTCGGAGGCCGACGCCAGCTCCCAGTTGATCAGTTTGAGCACTTCGGCTTTGGCGTGCACGCGAGCCAGGTTGAGTTGGACCCATTCGGAATCGATGAGTCGTTTACCGTGGATGTCCTTGGTGTTCTGTGCCCACTCGCGGACGCCGCCGAGAGCCACGTAGATCGGCTGGGCGGAGACCAAGGCCACCCGTTCGTGGTTGAGCTGGTTGGTCACCAGTTTCCAGCCGGCGTTCTCCTCGCCCACCAGACTCGAGACCGGCACCCGGACGTCCTGGTAGTAGGTGGCGCTGGTGTCCACCCCGGACATGGTGTGCACCGGGGTCCACGAGAACCCTTCGGCCGTGGTCGGCACGATCAGCATCGAGATGCCGCGGTGTTTCTTGGCTTCGGGATTGGTGCGCACCGCCAGCCAGACGTAGTCGGCGTACGCGATCAGCGAGGTCCACATCTTCTGGCCGTTGACGACGTAGTCGTCGCCGTCGCGCACCGCGGTGGTGCGCAGCGACGCCAAGTCGGTGCCCGCCCCCGGCTCGGAGTAGCCGATCGAGAAGTGCAGTTCGCCGGCGGCGATCTTGGGCAGGAAGAACTTCTTCTGCTCCTCGGTGCCGAAATGCATGATGGTCGGCGCGACGCTGTTGATGGTCAGGAACGGCACCGGCACGTTGGCGATGGCCGCTTCGTCGTTGAAGATCAGGCTCTCCATCGGCGTGCGGGCCTGCCCGCCGTACTCCTCGGGCCAGTTGAGCGTGAGCCAGCCGTCCTTGCCCATCTGCGCGACGGTCTCGCGGTAGACGTTGCCGCGGCCCATCTCTCCGTCACCTGCCGCCAACGCCTCGGCGCGCTCAGGGGTCATCAACTTGGTGAAGTACGACCGCAACTCGCGGCGCAATTCCTCCTGCTCGGGGGTGTAGCCGATGCGCATGGCCCACTTCCTCACTGATCGAGTACGACGGCAACCGGGCTCCGGTTTATCATCCTCGTTGTAACACGTTCTAGTCTTGGGGTCCAGGATGGTGGCGAGAGGCCGCCGGGCCCATGGGTCGCGAGGAGGGTGTCGTGCACGTTGAAGTGGATCGCGATCGGTGTGAGGGAAACGCCGTCTGTGTGGGAATCGCGCCCGACCTGTTCGATCTTGACGACGACGACTATGCCGTGATGAAAGTGGACGAGATTCCCGCAGACCAAGAAGATCTGGCCGAACAAGCGGTGGCTGAATGTCCCCGTGCCGCCCTCATCCGCAAAGACTAGAGGTATTCGTAACGTGACTTCCGTAGAAGCCGGAATCGATCTGTCGGGCAAGGTCGCCGTGGTGACCGGTGCGGCGGCCGGGCTGGGCCGCGCCGAGGCCATCGGCCTGGCACAGTCCGGCGCCACCGTCGTGATCAACGACATGGCGTCGGCGATCGACAATTCCGATGTGATGGACGAGATCGCGGCGGCGGGCTCCAAGGCCGTCACCGTCGCCGGTGACATCAGCGTCCGGTCCACGGCCGACGAGTTGGTGGCCACCGCCGACGGCCTCGGCGGGCTGGACATCGTGGTCAACAACGCGGGCATCACTCGCGACCGCATGCTGTTCAACATGTCCGACGAGGACTGGGACGCGGTGATCGCCGTGCACCTGAGGGGACACTTCCTGCTCACCCGCAATGCGGCCACGTACTGGCGGGACAAGTCCAAGGATGTGGGTGGGCCCGTGTACGGCCGCCTGGTCAACACCTCCTCGGAGGCCGGGTTGGCCGGCCCGCCCGGGCAGGCCAACTACGGTGCCGCCAAGGCCGGGATCACGGCGTTGACGATGTCGGCGGCCCGCGGTCTGGAGCGCTACGGGGTGTGCGCCAACGCCATCTGCCCCAGGGCTCGCACGGCCATGACAGCCGACGTCTTCGGCGCCGCACCCGAGCTTTCCGACGGTGAAGTCGACGGTTTGTCGCCTGAGCATGTGGTGACCCTGGTGCGCTTTCTGGCCTCACCTGCCGCCGAGCGGGTCAACGGGCAGGTGTTCATCGTCTACGGGCCGTCGGTCACGTTGGTTGCCGCGCCAGTGGCCGCGCATCAGTTCACGGCATCGGGGTCGGCGTGGGCACCGGAGGATCTCAGTGCAGCCCTCACGGGCTACTTTGCTGGACGTGATCCGAAGCAGGGATTTTCAGCAACCGGCCTGATGGGCAACTGAAGTTGTCACGCTGCTCGCCAGACTAGAGGCTATAACTAGAACATGTTTCAGAATTAGATAGGTTGCAGTTGCCTTGACCTGGACATACCTAGTCGATATGTCTCATCTGTTCGTTCTTTGACACTGCGAACGTGTTCTAGTTACTATGAGCCGGCTCACAGCGATCGGCGTACGAGAACCGGGTGTGAACGGCATAAATTCTTTTGGTCAATTAGCCGGACGAGGCTTCGCCAAGCCTGTTAGAGTCCGGATTCCGAACCGGCCTTAGTGGGAAGGGAACCGACGTTGATCTCTCGTCTCGCGGTTCCCGCTCGGGCTGTCGGTGGGTTCGTCGAGATGACTTTCGACACCTTCCGCGCATGCTTCCAACGGCCATTCCAGTTCCGTGAATTTCTCGACCAGACATGGATGATCGCTCGAGTCTCGCTGGTACCCACCCTGCTGGTGGCCATTCCGTTCACCGTGTTGGTGGCCTTCACTCTCAACATCCTGCTGCGCGAGATCGGCGCGGCCGATCTGTCCGGCGCCGGAACGGCTTTCGGCACCATCACCCAGCTCGGCCCGGTGGTCACGGTGCTGGTGATCGCCGGAGCCGGGGCGACGGCCATCTGCGCGGATCTGGGTGCCCGCACCATCCGTGAAGAGATCGACGCCATGCGGGTGCTGGGCATCGACCCGATCCACCGGCTCGTCGTCCCCCGGGTGCTGGCGTCGACATTTGTGGCGCTACTGCTCAACGGCCTGGTGTGCGCAATCGGCCTGTCCGGCGGCTACGTGTTCTCCGTTTTCCTGCAGGGCGTCAACCCCGGCGCCTTCATCAACGGGCTGACCGTGCTCACCGGGTTGCCGGAACTGCTGCTCGCCGAGGTGAAGGCGCTACTGTTCGGCGTCGTCGCCGGCCTGGTGGGCTGCTACCGCGGCCTCACCGTCGCGGGCGGCCCGAAGGGCGTCGGTATCGCCGTCAACGAAACCGTGGTCTACGCGTTCATCTGCCTGTTCGTCATCAACGTCATCATGACGGCCATCGGCGTTCGGGTGCTGGACTCATGAGCGCGTTCGGGAGCTACGACGCCACGCTGCGGCTCAAGCGTTTCCTGTCCGGTGCGCCCAGGTTCGTGGACAGCTTCGGTGAGCAGGCGCTGTTCTACGGCGAGTCCATCCGCTATATCCCCAATGCGCTGACCCGCTACCGGCGCGAGACCGTCCGGCTGATTGCCGAGATGACCATGGGTGTCGGTGCGCTGGCGATCATCGGCGGCACCGTGGGTGTGGCGGCATTCATGACGCTGGCCTCCGGCGGTGTCATTGCGGTGCAGGGTTACTCATCGCTGGGCAACATCGGCATCGAAGCCCTGACCGGCTTTTTGTCGGCCTTCCTCAACGTGCGCATCGTGGCGCCGGTGATCGCGGGTATCGCGCTGGCCGCCACCATCGGGGCAGGCACCACGGCACAGCTGGGCGCCATGCGGGTGGCCGAGGAGATCGACGCCGTGGAATCCATGGCCGTGCACTCGATGTCGTATCTGGTGTCCACGCGGTTGATCGCCGGTCTGATCGCCATCGTGCCGCTCTACGCGCTGTCGGTGCTGGCGGCGTTCTTCGCGGCCCGCTTCACCACGGTGTTCATCAACGGTCAGTCCGCGGGTCTGTATGACCACTACTTCAACACCTTCCTGGTGCCCACCGATCTGCTGTGGTCGTTCCTGCAGGCCATCGTCATGTCGATCGCGGTGATGCTGGTGCACACCTACTACGGCTACAACGCTTCCGGCGGCCCGGTGGGTGTGGGCATCGCGGTCGGAAAGGCCGTGCGCACCTCGCTGATCGTTGTGGTCACCATCGTCTTGTTGATCTCACTCGCCGTCTACGGCGGGTCCGGCAACTTCAACCTGTCGGGGTAGCGGGCCATGTCAGACGGACAATCGAGGCGCACACACGTGCGGATCGCGGCGCTGATTCTCGCCGCGGTGATCGCAGCGGCCGCCGTCGTCACCTACCTCGGCTACACCGCCGCATTCACCTCCACCGACACCGTCACCGTGCTGTCCCCGCGTGCCGGTCTGGTCATGGAGCAGGACGCCAAGGTCAAGTACCGCGGCATCCAGATCGGCAAGGTCCGTAGCATCGAGTACGCCGGTGACCAGGCGAAGCTGACGCTGGAGATCGACAGCAGCGAATTGCCGTACGTCCCGGCCAACGCCGTGGTGAAGATCGCGGGCAACACCGTCTTCGGCGCCAAATCGGTCGAGTTCCAACCCCCTGAGTCGCCGCTGGGTACCGCGCTGCGCCCCGGTGCCACCGTGGAGGCGTCTTCGGTGCAGCTGGAGGTCAACACGCTGTTCCAGACGCTCACCGATGTCCTGCAGAAGATCGACCCGGTGAACCTCAACGCCACCATGACCGCGCTCGGCGAAGGTCTGCGCGGCAACGGTGACAACCTGGGTGCCACCATGACTGGTTTGAACACCTATCTGGCGCAACTGAATCCGAAACTGCCGACGGTACAGCGCGACCTGCAGCAGACGGCGCAGGTGGCCGACATCTATGCCGACGCGGCGCCAGATCTGGTGACCGTACTGAACAACGTGCCGACGTTGAGCCAGACCATCGTGGACCAGCAGGACAACCTCAATGCCACCCTGCTGGCGGCAACCGGGTTGGCCAACAACGGGTTCGACACCCTGTCGCCGGCAGCCGAGGACTACATCGCCGCCATCAACCGCGCCCGGGCACCGTTGAAGGTGGTGGCCGAGTACTCGCCGATCATCGGCTGTGTGCTCCAGGGCACCTCCCAAGCCGTCGACAAATTCGCTCCGGTGCTCGGTGGTACCCGGCCAGGGCTGTTCGTCGCGTCGAACTTCCTGCCCGGCGCACCCGCCTACACCTACCCCGAGAGCCTGCCGATCGTGAATGCCTCCGGTGGACCCAACTGCCGCGGGCTGCCCAACATGCCGAGCAAGCAGCTCGGCGGCAGCTGGTATCGCGCGCCCTTCTTGGTCACCGACAACGCATACGTGCCGTATGAGCCCAACACCGAGTTACAGTTCGACGCTCCGTCCACCCTGCAGTTCCTGTTCAACGGCGCCTTTGCCGAGGGGGACGACTACTGATGGACTCGCGCGGCACAACAATCAAGGTCGGCGTCTTCACCGTGGTGATGCTGCTGGTGGCAGCAGGCCTGGTGGTGGTGTTCGGCGAGTTCCGCTTCTCCTCGGGCAACACTTTCCACGCCAACTTCAGCAATGCGGCCAGGCTCAAAGCCGGCCAGGACGTCCGGATCGCCGGTGTGCCCGTCGGTTCGGTGCAGTCGGTGAAGCTGAATCCCGACAACACCGTCGACGTCGCCTTCGACGTCAACGACCGCTACCAGCTCTACACCTCGACGCGGGCAGCGATCAGGTACGAGAACCTGGTGGGTGACCGCTTCCTGGAGATCACTTCAGGCCCCGGCGAACTGCGCAAGCTGCCTGCCGGCGCCACCATCCCCCAGGAGAACACCGACCCGGCTCTGGATCTGGACGCACTGCTGGGCGGACTTCGGCCCGTACTCAAGGGCCTTGACGGCACCAAGGTCAACGAGATCAGCAATGCCGTCATCGAACTACTGCAGGGCCAGGGTGGTGCACTGCAACAGCTGCTGTCCAACACCAGCACCTTCACCACCGATCTTGCCGCGCGTGACCAACTGATCGGCGACGTGGTGAACAACCTCAACACCGTGCTGGGCACCGTCGATGCCAAGAGCGCCGAATTCGATGCCAGCGTCGACCAGCTGCAGCAGCTGATCACCGGGCTGGCACAGGGACGCGACCCCATCGCCGGTGCCATCGGCCCGCTGGCCTCGGCCGAGAACGACCTCACCGACATGCTGGAGACCAGTAGACGACCGCTGCAAGGTGTGTTGGAGAATCTGCGCCCGCTGGCCGGTGAGCTGGATCGGCGCAAGGCCGAGATCAACGAGATCATCGAACCATTGGCCGAGAATTACCTGCGGCTCAACGCTCTTGGCGCCTACGGCTCGTTCTTCAACATCTACTACTGCTCCATCCGCATGAAGATCAACGGACCCGCGGGCAGCGACATACTCATCCCGTTCGGCGGACCGCCGGACCCGTCCAAGGGGAGGTGCGCTCCTGTCCCAGAGTGACGACGGACGCAACCCCGTCCGCACAGGAATCTTCGGCATCGTCTTGGTGGTCTGCCTGGTGCTGGTGTCGTTCGGCTACACCGGACTGCCCTTCTGGCCGCAAGGCAAGAAGTACGACGCCTTCTTCACCGACGCCGGAGGCATCACGCCGGGCAACGACGTGAACGTCTCCGGTATCAAGGTCGGTCGAGTCGAATCGGTCGGTCTGGCGGGCACCGCCGCGCGGGTGACCTTCACCGTGGATCGCGACATCACCGTCGGTGACCAGACGCTGGTGGCCATCAAGACCGACACCGTGCTCGGTCAGAAGTCACTGGACGTGACCCCGGCCGGTGGTGGGGCCTCGACCACGATTCCGTTGGGACGCACCACAACCCCCTACACCCTGGCCACCGCGCTGCAGGATCTCGGTGGCAACACCCAGGCGTTGGACAAGCCGAAATTCGAACAGGCGCTGGGCATCCTGACCGACACACTGCGTGACGCCACCCCCGAACTGCGCGGCGCGCTCGACGGGGTGACGTCACTGTCGCGCAGCCTCAACGCCCGCGACGAGGCGCTCGGCCAGTTGCTGCAGCGCGCGCAGACGGTCACCGCGTCGCTGTCGCGTCGAGCCGACCAGGTCAACAAGCTGATCGTCGACGGCAATCAATTGTTCGCCGCGCTCGACGAGCGCAGGCAGGCGCTGAACACCTTGATCGCCGGCATCGACGACGTGTCCCAGCAGATCTCGGGCTTCGTCGCCGACAACCGCGAACAGTTCGGGCCCACGTTGACCAATCTGAACCTGGTCATGGACAACCTGCTTGAGCGTCGTGAGCACATCGGCGAGGCGCTGCGCCGCCTCCCGCCGTACGCCACGGCTCTGGGCGAGGTGGTGGGCTCCACCTCGGGCTTCCAGATCAACCTCTACGGCATACCGCCGGCCACCATGTCGGAAGTTCTGTTCGACACCTACTTCCAGCCCGGCAAGCTGCCGGACAGCCTCTCGGATTACCTCAAGGGCCTCATCGCCGAACGTCTCATCATCAGGCCGAAGTCGCCATGACACGCAACAGGGGAGTACTCGTCGGTGTGGTCGTCGTCCTGGTGGCGGCGCTCGGGGTCGGGCTGTACCTGGTGTGGCCGGGCCGCGGCACCCACAAGGTGGTGGCACTGTTCTCGTCGGCGGTCGGGCTGTATCCCGGAGACGACGTGCGGGTGGTCGGCGTCCCGGTGGGCACCATCGACTCCATCGAACCCACCGCCTCGGACGTCAAGATCACCATGTCGGTCGACGACGGGGTGCAGATCCCCGCCGACGCCCGGGCCATCATCGTGGCGCCGAACCTGGTGTCCTCCCGATTCATCCAACTGACGCCCGCCTATGACTCGGCCACCGGTGCGCCGACGATGGCCGACGGTGCCACCATCGGCATCGACCGCACCGGGGTGCCCGTGGAATGGGACGACGTCAAAACCGAGCTGACCAAACTCTCGCAGACCCTGGGCCCGCAGAACGGCGGGCTGCAGGGGCCGTTGAGTGAGTTCGTGGACCAGGCTGCCACCACGTTCGACGGCAACGGCGACTCGTTCCGCAACGCCCTGCGCGAGTTGTCCCAGACCGCAGGAAGACTCGGTGACTCCAGCACCGACCTGTTCGGCACCATCAAGAACCTGCAGGTCCTGGTGAACGCACTGTCGCAGAGCAATGAGCAGATTGTGCAGTTCTCCAACCACGTCGCATCCGTGTCGCAGGTGCTGGCCGACAGCACCCAGGGCCTCGACGCCACTCTCGGCACGCTCAACACCGCACTCGACGACGTCCGGCAATTCGTCGGCGAGAACAACCAGACCCTGGTCGACTCGGTCAACAAGCTGGCCGACTTCACCAACCTCCTCACCGAACACAGCGACGACATCGAACAGGTCCTGCACGTCACACCCAACGGCCTGGCCAACTTCTACAACATCTACAACCCGGCGCAGGGCACCGTCGGCGGTGCGCTGTCGCTGCCCAACTTCGCCAACCCGGTGCAGTTCATCTGCGGCGGCAACTTCGACACCGGTTCCAACCCGGACAACTACAAGCGCGCCGAGATCTGCCGCCAGCGCATGGGTCCGGTGCTGCGCCGCATCACGATGAACTTTCCGCCGCTGCTGTTCCATCCGATCAACAGCATCACTGCGTACAAGGGGCAGATCATCTACGACACCCCGGCCACCGAGGCCAAGGCCCAGACGCCGGTGCCGTATCTGCAGTGGCAGCCCGCCCCGGGTGTCACTCCGCCGTCCATCCCGCCGGGAGCCACCCTGGGTGACATGGTGCTGCCTCCGCCCGCGGTCGAAGGCCAGATCTCACCCGGACCACCGCACATCGTCGGCAGTGGTCCGCAGCCGGGTCCGCCGGTGTCCCCGGACGCTCCCGGTGTGCTGGCACCGCCGCCACCCGGAACACCGTCGCTGCCGCCACCACCGTGGCCGGTGCCGCCGCCTGCACCGGCTGGGACAGGGGGATGACCGTGAAACACAAGCTGTTTCAGGCCGCCGCCCTCGGGACGGGCATCGTGGTGTTGTCGGGTTGCTCGTTCGGCGGGTTGAACTCCCTGAACATGCCGGGCACACGCGGGCACGGATCTGGTTCCTACACCATCACGGTGGAGTTGCCGGATGTGGCCACCCTGCCGCAGAACTCACCGGTGATGGTGGATGACGTCACCGTGGGCAGTGTGTCAGGCATCGACGCGGTGCAGCGGCCCGACGGCACCTTCTACGCGGCGGTGAAGCTGTCGCTCGACTCCGACGTAGACCTGCCCGACAACGCCACAGCTCGGGTGGCGCAGACGTCGCTGCTCGGTAGCCAGCACATCGAACTGGTGCCGCCGGCTGCCGATGCGTCAGCGGCGAAACTCCGTGAGGGTTCCAACATCCCGGAATCGAGCGCCGGCCGCTATCCCACCACAGAAGAGGTGTTGGCCTCCCTCGGTGTGGTGGTGAACAAGGGCAATCTGGGTGCGCTGCAGGACATCACCGAGGAGCTCTACGCCTCGGTGGCCGGCCGGGCCGGGCAGTTTGCCGACCTGATGCCCCGGCTGGCCGAGCTCACCGACTCCCTGAATCGCCAGACCGCCGACATCATCGCCGCCGCCGAGGGGTTGAACCGCTTCGCCGGCATCCTGGCGCAGAGCACCGATGCGCTGGGTCGCACTCTGGACAGCCTGCCCGAGGCGCTGAAGGTGTTGAACAACAACAGGTCCAACATCGTCGACACGTTCGCCGCGCTGCAGAACTTCGCCGGTGTGGCGGCCAACATCCTGGCCAAGACCAAGGTGGACTTCGCCGCGGACCTGAAGGACTTCTACCCGGCCATCAAGGCGCTCAACGACAACGCCGACGCGTTTGTCAAGAACTTGGCGTTCCTGCCGACGTTCCCGTTCCATTACAAGTATCTGCGGCAAGCGGTGCGGGGCGACTACCTGAACGTGTTCGTGACCTTCGACCTCACGCTGCGCCGACTGGGTGAATCGATCTTCACCACCTCCGGGCTGGACCCGAACATGAAGCACATGGCCGAGGTTCTCAACCCGCCGGACTTCCTGATCGGTTCGATGGCCAACCTGTCGGGCCAGGCCGCGGATCCGTTCAAGATCCCGGCAGGAACGGCGACACAGCACGGTGACGGAGGTGGCAGCTGATGCTCGATCGAGTCTCCCGCATCCAGCTGACGATCTTCTCGATCGTCACGGTTCTCACCGTCGGCGCCATTGCGATCTTCTATTTGCACGTCCCGGCCAAGGTGGGCATCGGTTCGTACAAGGTGGACGCCAATTTTGTTGCCGGCGGTGGCATCTACGAGAACGCGAATGTCACCTACCGCGGGGTCACCATCGGGCGGGTGGAGTCGGTCGGACTCACCCCCGACGGTGTGGTGGCCAACATGCGGCTCAACAGCAGCACGCCGGTCCCGGACAATGTGACGGCCACGGTCAAGAGCGTCTCTGCGGTTGGTGAGCAGTACATCGACCTGGTGCCGCCGCAGGACCCCTCTACCGAGATGTTGGCGGGCGGTGCCTCGATCGGTCAGGACCGCACCGCCATCGGCCAGGACATCGCCAGCATGCTGGCCGAGGCCGACCAGCTGGTGAGCAGCCTGGACAGCAGCCGCCTGCAGGACCTGCTGCGCGAGACGTTCAGAGCGTTCAACGGATCTGGCCCGGAGCTGGCGCGGTTGATCCAGTCGTCGCGACTGCTGATCGACGAGGCCAACAACAGCTACGGGCAGACGTCGGCTCTGATCGACCAGGCCGGGCCGTTCCTGGATGCGCAAATCCGCAGCGGCGACGACATCAGGTCGCTCGCCGACGGACTGGCCAGGCTGACCAGTGAAGTCACTCAGGCCGACCCGCAGGTGCGGCAGCTGCTGCAGACGGCTCCAGGAGCCGCCGATGTGGCCTCCACGGCGTTCAGTGGAATTCGGCCCAGTTTCCCCATGCTGGCGGCCAACCTGGCCAACCTGGGCCGTATTGGGGTGATCTACCACAAGTCGCTCGAGCAGTCGTTCGTCATCTTCCCCGCGCTGATCGCCGCGCTGCTCACGGTCGCCGGCGGTGTTCCGGTGGACGAGGGCGGCAAGCTGGACTTCAAGCTCGGCCTGGGTGATCCGCCGACCTGCAACGTCGGCTTCATTCCGGCCACGGAGATCCGCTCGCCTGCTGACGAGACCGTGCGGGATCTGCCGACCGACCTGTACTGCAAGGCAGCCCAGAACGATCCCGCCGTGGTGCGCGGTGCGCGCAACTACCCGTGCATGGAGTTCCCGGGCAAGCGCGCGCCGACGGTCCAGCTGTGTCGTGACCCGAAGGGGTTCGTGCCTATCGGCAGCAATCCGTGGCGCGGTCCGCCGATCCCGTACGGCACGCCCGTCGAGGATGGTCGCAACGTGCTGCCGCCCAACAAGTTTCCGATGATCCCGCCGGAGGCGGACTACGACCCGGGCGCTCCGGTGGTGCAGTTGCCTCCCGGTGTTCCGCCGGGGCCTGGTCCTGCACCCAATGCGCCGTTCCCGCTGCCGGTGCCGCCGAACAACAACGCGCCACCACCGCCGTGGCCGTTCTTCGCGCCGCCGGACCAGATCGCCCCGCCGTACGGCCGGCCCGCCCCGCCGCCACCGCCAGGCGCCCCGCTGCCTCCGCCCCCGGCCGGCTCGCTGCCGGCCGAGGCGCCGATGCCGATGGCCGACGGTCCGGCGTACGCTACCTACGACCAGGATGGAACGTTCATCGATCCGGCGGGTGGTACCGGCGTTTACGCCGCGGGCGACTCCAAGCTCACACCTGCCGAGAATTGGGTAGATCTCATGCTCGATCCGAGACCGGCTTGATGACCGAAGCCGACCAGCCGGACCGCGTCGATCGGAAACAGGTGCGGCGACGGGCGTCTCGAGCCGCGGGGCCGGCAGGCCACAGCGCCGCCACCGCGATCACCGCCGTCGTCGAAGGTGCAGCCAAACCCGCTGCCGTCCGAGTGTCGCCGCCCGGGCCACCCCCGCGACGCCAGCCGAACCAGGCCCGCCTGGCCATGGCCGCCGGAGCATTCGCGGTGGTGCTGATCGTGGCGCTGACCGCCGTCGTACTCGTGTTGGCCGGGCAGAAGCGTGATGCCCAGGCTCTGGCGGAACGTGATCAGCGGTTCGTCGACACCGCAACGCAGACGGTGGTCAACATGTTCACCTACACACCGGACACGGTGGACGAGAGTGTGAATCGGTTCGTCGACGGGATCAGCGGCCCACTGCGGGACATGATGAGCCAGGAGAACAACGTCGAGAATCTGAAGGCGCTGTTCCGTGACACCAATGCCAGTTCGGAAGCGGTGGTCAGTGGCAAGGCGCTGGAGGCCATCGACCCCGACACCGACAATGCGTCGGTGCTGGTAGCCGTGCGGGTGACCGTCACCGACATCGACGGGGTGAACAAGCCGTCGCAGGCCTACCGGATGCGCGTCATCGTCCACGAGGACGGCAACGGCCGCATGACCGGCTACGACTTGAAGTATCCGGACGGGGGTAACTGATGCGACGCAGGGCGGCATGGCTTTTCGCGTCGCTGACGGTTGTCGTGGTCGCCGGAATCGTGACGCTCTCGGCCATGGGCGCGGCACTGTACTGGGACCGAGTGCAGAACGCGGCGCAGCAGAGCACCCGGGCCGAGTTGGGTCCGCTTGCCGCAGAACAGATCCCGAAGGTGTTCGGGTACGACTATCAGACAGTCGAAGGCAGCCTCACCGACGCCTACAACCTGCTGACGCCGGACTACCGGCGCGAGTTCGAGTCCAGGGCCACCGAGCAGATCATCCCCGAGGCACGTGAGCGGCAGGTGGTCAGCCAGGCCAACGTCGTGGGTGTCGGTGTTCTTGAGGCACAACGGGATTCCGGTTCGGTGATGGTCTACATGAACCGCACCGTCACTGACAAGTCCAAAGAGTCGGTGTACGACGGCAGTCGCCTCAAGGTCGACTACCAGAAGGTCGGGGACAAGTGGCTGATCAGCTACATCACGCCCATCTAGCGATGGCCTAGGTCCCTCTCGCCCTGTTCGGTGTTCACCAGCTGCGAGGTGTCGGCGTCGCCCTTGTCGGCCAGCGCATCGAGGAAGGCGCGTGCCCACCGGTCGACGTCGTGGGCGAGCACCTGACGGCGCAGCGCCCGCATCCGTCGCCTCCCGTCCTCGGGGTCCTGACTCAGCGCCGTCACGATGGCGTCCTTGACGCCGTTGAGGTCATGTGGGTTCACCAGATACGCCTGCCGGAGTTCGGCTGCGGCGCCGGTGAACTCGCTGAGCACCAGCGCCCCGCCCAGATCGCTGCGGCAGGCCACGTACTCCTTGGCCACCAGGTTCATTCCGTCGCGAAGTGGGGTGACGAGCATGACGTCGGCGGCCACGAAGAAGGCGATGAGGTCATCTCGGGGGACAGGGCGGTGGATGTACTGCACCACCGGATGCCCCACTTCGCCGAACTCGCCGTTGATGTGCCCGACCTGACGTTCGATGTCGTCGCGCAGCAACCGGTAGCTCTCCACCCGTTCGCGACTGGGTGTGGCCAGCTGGATGAACACGACATTCTCGCGGTCGGCCCGGCCTTCCTCGAGCAGTTCGGTGAATGCCTCCAACCGGACGTCGATGCCCTTGGTGTAGTCGAGGCGGTCGACGCCCAGCATGATCTTCGCGGGATTGCCCAGTTCGGCCCGCAGCTCCCGCGCACGCTTGCGGATGTCGCGGTGGCGGGCTTTTTGGTCGAGCTCGTCGGAGTCGATGGAGATGGGGAACGCCCCCACCTTGACGTTACGGAAGCCCACCTGCACCTGGCCGAAGCGTGAGCGCACACCGACCGTGCCGCGCGAGGTGTTGGCGCCGATGAGCCGCCGCGACAGGATCATGAAGTTCTGGGCGCCGCCGGGCAAGTGGAAGCCCACCAGGTCGGCGCCGAGAAGTCCCTCGGTGATCTCGGTGCGCCACGGCATCTGCATGAACAGTTCGACCGGCGGGAACGGGATGTGCAGGAAGAAGCCGATGGTCAGGTCCGGCCGCAGCATGCGCAGCATCTTGGGCACCAGCTGCAGCTGGTAGTCCTGCACCCACACCGTGGCCCCATGGGACGCCACGCGGCACGTCGCTTCCGCGAAGCGGCGGTTGACGTCGACGTAGCGGTCCCACCATTTGCGGTGGTAGGTCGGCTTGACGATGACGTCGTGGTAGAGCGGCCACAGTGTCGCGTTGGAGAAGCCTTCGTAGTATTCGGCCACGTCGTCGGCGCTCAGCCGCACCGGGTACAACAGCAGGTCGTCGTCGATGATCGGCTCGGAGTGGTCGACATCCTCGACCGAACCCGTCTCGTCGTCATCCTCGGCGATGATGCCGGGCCACCCGATCCAGGCGCCCTTGCGTTTACGCAGCAGCGGTTCGAGGGCGGTGACCAATCCACCGGGGCTGCGTTTCCACGTGGTGGAGCCGTCGGGGAGTTTGACCTTATCGACGGGCAACCGGTTGGCGACGACGACGAAATCGGACTCGCCCACCGGCTGGTCCCCCGCCGTCATCTACGCGCCGAGCTTTGCCGGTCCGATTCCCAGCATCGACAGGAAGACCCGGCACTCGTCGGCGTCGGTGGCGTAGGCGGCGACTACGCGTCGCGCCTGGCTGGCGGTGTCATCGGCGAGGGGTTCGACGTCATCGATTTCCGCGGGATCTGGTTTGGAAGCCATTCTTCAACCATAGGCGACGGTGTTGAACAGCGTGGTCGACGCCTCTGCACACTCCACTACGCCCGACTTCGTGGGTGACATTTCTTGCCAGAGTCGTAATGTGCAGACATGGCTGACTCAGGCATCCACGAGTTCATCGAGTACGAAACGCTGGACCAGGGCCGCATCGCCCGGATCTGGCTCAATCGCCCCGATGTGCACAACGCACAGAACCGGGGCCTTTTGGTCCAGCTCGACGAGGCCTTCCTGCGCGCGGAGTCCGACGACGACGTGCGGGTGATCATCCTGGCGGCGCGTGGCAAGAACTTCTCCGCCGGCCACGACCTGGGCTCGGAAGTGTCGGTGGGTGAGCGCATGCCCGGGCCCAACCAGCACGCCAGCTTCCGCAGTCGCGGCGGCCATCGTGACGGGGTGGAGAAGCTGTATCTGCAGGAGTACCACTACTTCTTCGACAACACCCGGCGCTGGCGGGACCTGCGCAAGATCACCGTCGCCCAGGTGCAGGGCAATGCCATCTCGGCGGCGCTGATGTTGATCTGGGCGTGCGATCTGATCGTGGCGGCCGACGATGCGAAGTTCTCCGATGTGGTGGGGGTGCGCCTGGGTATGCCGGGCGTCGAGTACTACGCGCATCCTTGGGAGTTCGGTCCCCGCAAGGCCAAGGAGCTGCTGCTCACCGGTGACTCGCTGGATGCCGAGGAGGCTTATCGGCTCGGCATGGTCTCCAAGGTGTTCCCCCGCGCCGAGCTGGACGACAAGACCCTCGAGTTCGCCCGTCGCATCGCCAAGGTGCCCACCATCGCCTCGCTGTTGATCAAGGATTCGGTAAACGCGGCATCTGATGCGATGGGGTTCGCCGAAGCACTCAGACACGGCTTCCACATCCACGAGCTCGGGCACGCACACTGGTCGGTGCACAACGAGAACAACGCCCCGATCGGGCTGCCTCCGGACGTGGAGGACTGGCGGACGGCGGGCCCGACGAAGGTGGCTCGCCCGGATACTCCGTAGACAGTTTCCGGATTCTGTTCACCTCTTCGTGTGGCGCGTGCTTCGATATCGGCGTGCAGCTATCTGTCGAGAATCGGACGTATCTGGTCACCGGTGGTGGAAGCGGGATCGGCAAGGGCGTGGCCGCCGCGCTCGTGGACTCCGGTGCCAACGTGATGATCATCGGCCGCAACGCCGACCGGCTGGCCGCAGCGGCCGACGAGATCAAGGCCGCAGGCGGGTCCGGCTCGATCCTCTACGAACCGGCCGACGTCACCAACGAGGACGAGGTGGCCCGCGCCGTCGAGGCCGCCACCGCCTGGAACGGCAGGCTGCACGGCGTCGTGCACAGCGCAGGCGGCAGCCACACCATCGGCCCCATCACCCAGATCGACTCCGCGCTGTGGCGCAGCACCGTGGACCTGAACGTCAACGGCACCATGTACGTGCTCAAACACGCCGCCAAGGAGATGGTGCGCGCCGGCGGAGGCTCGTTCGTCGGGATCTCCTCGATCGCCGCCAGCAACACACACCGCTGGTTCGGCGCCTATGGCCCGGCCAAGTCGGCCCTCGATGCCCTGCTGCAACTCGCTGCCGACGAACTCGGCCCGTCCTGGGTACGGGTCAACGGCATCCGTCCCGGCCTGACGCGCACCGACATGGTGGAACCAATCATGCAATCACCCGAGGTCAGTGCCGACTACGCGGCGTGCACGCCGCTGCCCCGGGTCGGTGAGGTGGCCGATATCGCCAATCTGGCGCTGTTCCTGCTCTCCGATGCCGGCGAGTACATCACCGGACAGGTCATCAACGTCGACGGTGGACACGGCCTGCGGCGCGGACCGGACATGTCGGGGTTGCTCGGGCCGATCTTCGGCGAGGACGCACTGCGCGGCGTGGTCTGAGTGCCGGCTGGGCGCGCCGGATTGCCAAGATCGTCGCAGCCCATCAAGGTTGACCGGCATGGGGTATCGACGGGCGGGGCTGTTGCTCGCCGCGTGTTGTCTGGCCGCGACGAGCCATCCGGCGCAGGCATCGCCGGTGCCGCCGGTGTCCGAGGCGGCGGCAGCTGCCGGATTGGTGGACGTTCGGACCGTGGTCCCCGATGCGGTGATCGACCTTCGTTATGCGACGGCGGACAACTTTGTGGGGATCCAGCTGTACCCGAATGACGCGCGGTGCCTGGTGCACGAGTCGCTGGCCCCCGGGCTGGCCACTGCTGCGGCGATCTTGCGCGACGGCGGCGAGGTGCTGGCCTTCTGGGACTGCTACCGGCCGCGCACCGTGCAGGTGACGATGTTCGAGCACACGCCGGATCCGGCGTGGGTGGCCGAGCCGGTGCCCTATTCGCGTAGTCACACGGCGGGCCGCTCGGTGGACGTGACGATCGCCGGCGCCGACATGGGGACCGATTTCGACGACTTCTCACCGCACGCTCTGGCCTATGCCACCGATGGCGTCAGTGCCGTCGCGCAGGCCAACCGGAGCCGGTTGCGCCACGCCATGGAGGCAGGCGGTTTCACCGTGTATTCGGGAGAGTGGTGGCACTTCGATGGGCCCGGTGCCGCGGAGAATCGGCCGATTGTCGATGTACCGGTCAACTGAACGCTTCGGGGCACAAACGTACCGACCCGCTTTTGTTCCCGGCTGAGTTTCGATCGCCGTCATCTGGACACCCTGCAGCGAATGGGACAGCGCAACAATCCGCCGGCCACCCCCGAAGACGCCACCAAGGCAACCGAGCAGCAGCGTCAGCTGCAAGACCAACTGGAGCATCAGCACGACGATCCGGAGGCTCCAGGTCAGCACCAGGATCGTCATGGGATCGCCGACGAGACCTGAGCTTTTCTCCAGGCTCGCTCGGACAGCAGGCGCAGCCCGTTGAGTGCCACCAGAATCGTGGATCCCTCGTGCCCGGCGACACCCAGCGGCAAGGGCAGGTGTCCGACAAGATCCCAGGTGACCAGGACCACGATGAACGTCCCGGCGATCACCAGATTGGCGATCACCACCCGCCGGGCCCGGCGGGCCAGTGAGATGACGGTGGGGATCACGATCAACTCGTCGCGCACCGTCACCCCGTCGGCGGTCTCCAGCGCCAGATCAGAGCCGGACCGGCCCATGGCGATCGACGTGTGCGCAGCGGCCATGGCGGGTGCGTCGTTGATGCCGTCACCGACCACCAGCACGCGGTGACCATCGGTTTCCAGCGTCCGCACCGCGTCTGCCTTCTGGTGCGGCAGTAGCCCCGCGCGGATATCGTCAAGTCCGACCTTCTGTGCCAAAGTAGTTGCGGCATAAGTATTGTCGCCGGTGAGCAGCACCGGCGTCGTGCCGAGCTCGGCACGCAGCGCAGCCACGGCGGGGAAGGCGTCTCGGCGGGGATCGTCATGCAGGCTCAACACCGCGATCTGAACTCCGTCACACACCACCATGATCACCGTGGCGCCGTCGGACCGGGCACCCGAGCTGGAGTTGACCACCTCGACCAACCGGCCGTTGACGCGTGCGCGCACTCCTCGCCCGGTCAGTGCCTCGAATTCGTCGGCCGCCGGAACTGCGATGCCTCGCTCCCGGGCCGCGGCCAGCACCGCCTTTCCGATGGGATGTTCACTGTGTTGCTCAGCCGCGGCGGCCAATCGGAGCGCATCGACCTCGCTGTGCCCGAACGCCTCGAGCGTGCACAGCCGCGGTGCGCCTCGGGTCAGCGTGCCGGTCTTGTCCAGTGCGACGGTGGTGACGCCGGCCAGGCGTTCCATGGCGACGGCCGACTTCACCAGGACTCCGTGCCGCCCGGCATTGGCGATGGCCGACAGCAGCGGTGGCATGGTGGCCAGGACCAGGGCGCACGGCGAGGCGACGATCATGAATGTCATCGCCCGAAGCAACGCCGACTGCAGGTCGGATCCGTTGGCCAGTGGGACGGCGAACAGCGCCACGGTGGAAACCACCACGCCCAACGAGTACCGCTGTTCCACCTTCTCGATGAACAGCTGGGTCTTTGCTTTGGTGGCGGCCGCTTCACCGACCAGTGCCACAATTCGGGCCACGACCATCTGCGACGGGTCCTCGGTGACTCGGATGGTGAGTGTTCCCGAGCCGTTGAGCGTGCCGGCGAACACGCTGTCGCCCAGTGTTTTTGACACAGGCAGAGGTTCGCCGGTGATCGAGGCCTGATCGACGTCGGAGGATCCTGAGGTCACCGTTCCGTCGGCGGAGATACGTTCGCCGGGGCGGACGCGGACGATGTCGCCGACCGAGAGTTCGCTCACTGGGATCAGTCGGCCGTCGTCCAGCGCGGCGGTGTCGGGAGCCAGGTCCAGCAGGGCCCGCACGGACTCCTCGGTGCGCGCGGTGGCCAAGTCCTCCAGGGCGCCCGACGTGGCGAAGATGACGATCAGCAGGGCGCCGTCGGTGACCTGCCCGATGGACGCCGCGCCCACTGCGGCGACGATCATCAGCAGGTCGACATCCAGGGTGCGCATCCGCAACGCCTGGATGCCTGCCCGTGCTGATTCCCACCCGCCGACGGCGTAACACGCCAGATAGATCGCCCACCACATCGGCTCGGGAGCTCCTGACAGCTGCAATGCCAGTCCGGTTGCGAACAGGAGCAGCGCGGCGCAGGCCCAGCGGGCCGAGGGGATCGTCCACACTGTCGCCGGCCACCGGGAAGTGCGTGAAACGCGCTGTGCCGTAGAGCTTTCGGCAAAGACCATGCCCATGCGGGGGTGCGCCCTCCGAGTCGATTTGCGCAGAGACAGATATACGTTGATACATATACAGTTGTATATGTATGAGCTTATGTCAACCCGCTGTGCTTGAATGGGCAGATGGGTCACGGCCTGGAGGGTGCAGCGGGCACGCCCGCTGCGTCGCTGGATGCGGCTGCTGCAGCCAAGGTCGCCGAGACTCTCCAGGCGCTCGCCTCCCCGAATCGCCTATTGATCCTCACCACGCTGCGCCAGTCGCCGTGCACGGTCACCGAACTGTCGGCGGCGGTGGGGATGGAACAGCCCCAGGTTTCTCACCAGCTGCGCCTTCTTCGGGCACTGGGCCTGGTCAGTGGTGAGCGGGCGGGGCGCAACATCGTCTACCGGCTCTACGACAATCACGTCGCGCTGCTGCTGGACGAGGCTGTCTATCACATCGAGCACCTGCGCCTCGGCGCGCGCGACATCACCGCCTGATTCCGACTCCTGCCTTTTCCAGCACTTGCCTGCACACTCATCTGCCTTACTATCTACGTATGCACGCAGATAGTAAGGTGCGCGGAATCGGGGTTCTGAAGAATCTTCAGTTCCGCCGCCTCTTCTCGGCCCAGGTGGTGGCGCTGGTGGGCACCGGCCTGCTGACGGTTGGGCTCGGTCTGCTCGCCTATGACCTCGCCGGCGACTCCGCCGGCGCCGTGCTGGGTACGGCATTGGCCATCAAGATGGTGGCGTATGTGGTTGTGGCACCGGTGGTTTCGGCGGCGTTCTATCGCGTTCCCCGACGGGTGTTGATGGTCGGTGCCGATGTGTTGCGGGCGGCCATCGCGGTGCTGCTGCCTTTTGTCGACCAGGTGTGGCAGATCTACGTCCTGATCTTCGTGCTGCAAGCCGCCTCGGCCACCTTCACGCCTGCCTTCCAGTCGGTGATTCCCAACGTGTTGGTGGACGAAGAGGAGTACACACGCGGGCTGGCCCTGTCCAGGCTCGCCTACGACCTCGAGACCTTGGTCAGTCCCATGCTTGCCGCCGCGCTGCTGTCGGTCATGTCGTACAACTATCTGTTCCTCGGCACGGTGGCCGGATTCGTCGCCTCCGCTGCACTGGTGCTCCGAACATGGTTGCCTGCAGCGGACGCTGATGTGACCGGTTCATTCTGGGGGCGGGCGACGGCCGGTATGCGTGTGATGGTGCGACGTCCCGTGCTCCGCGCGCTGCTGGGGCTGAATCTCGCTGTCGCCTCGGCCACCGCCCTGGTGGTGGTCAATACCGTCGTCTACGTCCACGAGGTGCTGGCCAGTTCCAGTTCGGCGGTGGCAATCCTGTTGGCTTGTTACGGCGGTGGCTCGATGGTCGTTGCGCTGTCGGTGCCGCGGCTGCTGCGGTCGACATCCGACCGTCGGATCATGGTGTCCGGCGCGACGCTGATCGCCGTGGCTCTCTCGGTGGCCGCCGTGCTGTTGTGGATACGTCCCGGTACTTCACCGGGGTGGGTGCTGTTCGCGCTCGTCTGGGTGGCCCTGGGGGTGGGGGCGTCGCTGATAAACACCCCGGCAGCGCGCCTGGTGCGCTACCAGACGGACGCCGACGAACGGCGTGCGGTGTTCGCGGCGCAGTTTTCGTTGTCCCACGCCTGTTTCTTCCTCACCTATCCGCTGGCCGGCTGGCTCGGGGTACTGGCCGGTCAACCCGTGGCTGCCGCAGTGCTGGCGATGGCGGCCGGCTGTGCTGCCGTGGCGGCGGCGCGGACGTGGCCGGCATCCACGCGCCAGCTCAACAGCGGACCTGGCTGTACTTCATGCAGGTCTACCATCGTGTCGAGTACGAGATGATGGGCGGATTCCGGTGTCTCGCTGGGCGATCACACCGTAATGAAGGCACTCTCGCAGTGCCCGACGATTGGCCTCAGCCGCGGTCCGCCGTGGCATCAAGACTGATCGATTGACAAAACTGACCCCTTGGGGCGAGTGCTGCCGCAATGACGTTCAGACAGATGCTCCGACAAAGCTCACGCGGACTGCTCCGTGGGTCGGCTCACGATCGACGACCGCCTCGACTCCGTACACATCCGCCAACAGGTCTGCGGTGAGCACTTTCTCGGGAGCGCCTGCGCCGGCGACCCTGCCGCCGTCGAGAACCACCAGATGATCGCAGTACCGGGCCGCGAGGTTGAGGTCATGCAGCGCGATGATGCACGTGGCCTCCAGAGCACGCAGCAGATCCATGAGCTCGAGCTGGTGCCGGATGTCGAGGTGATTGGTGGGTTCGTCGAGCAGGATCTCTCGTGGCTGCTGAGCCAGCGCGCGTGCGAGCTGCGTGCGTTGGCGTTCCCCGCCGGACAGACTGTGCCAGCTGCGGTGCTGCAGGTGGGTGATGTTCACCTGCTTCAGGGCGGCGTCGATGATCTCGTCGTCGACCGGTGACAGGGCGGCGAAGCGACCGCGAAACGGGATGCGGCCGATCTCGACCACCTGACGCACTGTCAGGTCGGTGTGGGCGATCGAGTCCTGTTCGACCACCGCAAGCCGCGTGGCCACTGCGCGACGGCGCATGGTGTGCAGATCCTGATCGTCGTACCGGATGACTCCGGTCTCTGGAACTCCCAGCCCGGCAAGCAGTCTCAGCAAGGTGGTCTTCCCCGAACCGTTGGGGCCCAGTAAGCCGACCACCTGCCCTGATCGGGCATCGAGATCGACGCTGTCCACCAGGCGGTGGCCCTTGACCGACCGCGAGACGCTGGTCGCCGAGATTGTGGCCATCAGGCGCTCACCCGGCGAAGGACGAGCGCAAACGCCGGTGCGCCCAGCAGGGCGGTGATGACCCCGGCGGGCAGTTCGTGGGGGAGAAGGCGGTGCGTGCGACGGTGTCGATCCAGATCAGGAACGTTGCACCGATCAGGGCGGACAGGGGTAACAGGGTGCGATGCATCGGGCCGACGAGAATGCGTACCACGTGGGGCACCAGGAGTCCCAGAAAACCGATCGCCCCGGATGCGGCGACGGCGGCGGCGGTGACGACCGCGGTCAAGATCATCAGCCAGACCCGCGCCGCCGTGACGTTGATGCCCAGCGCTGCCGCAGAGTTCCAGCCGAAGGTGAAGGCATCGAGCGCCGGTGCAAAGAACTGGATCGACACCACCCCGGCGAGAATCACGATTGCCGCCAGGATCGTAGGCTCCCAGCGTGCGCCGGCCATCGAGCCGAGCAGCCAGTAGGTGAAACCGCGGGTGGAGTTGGCGTCGCCGTTGATCATCAGGATCACCGATGTCACCGCTGCGAAGAACTGGGAAACCAGCACACCGGTGAGGACGACGCGTGAAGGACTCGTGACGCGGCCGCCTCTGATCAGCAGCAGCAGCACACTGAACGAGACCAGCGCCCCCACGAAAGCACCTGCGGACAGCGATATCCCACCGCCTACCCCCAACAGCAACACCGCGACTGCGCCGGTGGATGCCCCTGACGAGACCCCGAGCAGATAGGGATCGGCCAGCGGGTTGCGGGTCACCGATTGAAGCACTGCGCCCGATGCCGCCAGCGCCGCTCCGACCAGGCCGGAGAGGAGGACCCGGGGCACCCGTGACTGCCAGACCAACGCGTCCATCAACGCGGGCAAAGGTTCGGTGGGAGCCAGCGCGGACAGTCCGATGTGCCGCAGGATCGTCGACACGACATCGACCGGACCGATGTTCGCCGTGCCTACCAGCGCGGCGCCGGCGATCGAGGCCAGCAGGGCCGCGATGGCAACCCCGAAGACCGAAACAGTGACGAGGGGATGTGTCGTGCGTCGGCGCGAAGGCGAAGTCGGTTCTGCCTCCGTTGCCCGAGTGTGAACGGCGATACCGCGGCCGGGTGTCATCGGCGAGGCTGGCAATCAGCGGTCATTGGAGGGCCAGGACGCCTTCGGCAAGCGCCGGCACCGCGTGGACACTGCCGTAGCTGGGATCCATGTAACTGCCTGGAAGGACGATGAATCGGTTGTTCTTGACAGCATCCAACTGGCTGGTCAGCGGATCCGATCTCAGCATGTCGATCTTCTCCTGGGCGGTGTCACCGGGCTCGCCGCGCGTCAGATCGGCCAGGACCATGATGTCGGGGTTCCGGGCGGCCACTTCATCCCAGCTGACCTCCGGCCATTTGGTCGAGGCGTCGTCGAAGATGTTCTCGACGCCCACCAGTTCGGAGATGTACTGCGGTAGGCCACCGGGGCCGGCGGCCCATGGGGTACCTCCGTAGGTGGAGTAGAACCACATGACCGTGGGCGTTCCGTCGATCGCCGCAGCAGTCTCGAGTCCGCCATCCAGTATCGCCTGCTGCTCGTCGGCCAGTTGTTCGCCTCGGGAAGGCACGTCGAAAATGGTTGCCAGATTGCGGTATTCGGCGAAGAGCAAGTCGAAGTCAGCGTCGGGCACGGCCGCGTGATAGTTGCAGTCGAACTCGGTGAGGTACGTCGGAATGCCCAGTGCGTGCAGCTCCTCACGGGTTCCCGACTGCTCCGGTGTGAAGAAGCTCGCGAACGAGGAGTAGACGAAGTCCGGTTGTGCGGCCAGCAGCGCCTCGTGTTTGATCTCCTGACCGTGTCCCGACAGCATTGGCAGGGCCTCGTATTCGCCGGCGATGGCGGTCGGAACCGCGTCGAGTTCGTACCCGGTTCCCACGATCCTGTCGGCCAGACCGAGATGGATGAGTATCTCAGCGGCCGACTGGTTGAGGGTGACCACCCGTTGCGGCGGACGGTCGACGGCCACCTCGGATCCGCAGTTGTCGATGTTCACCGGGTACGTGGTGGCGGACTCTGCTGCGGCCGAGACGATCCGGCCGCTGACGGTCGAGCGCGGGTCGTCGCCCGGTCGTACGTTCGCGCATCCGGTGGAAGTCAGTGTCAACCCGATCGCAATGATGAAAACGGTTTTCATTATCATCTGCACCCGGCGAGGATAACGCATCCGCGCCGGAGCCCCCGAGCGCCGGCCCCTGACAGAGAGGTGTCCGTAGTGACCCAAACACCGAATGAGCAGCTGGATCATCTGATCTCCTCCTGGGAGGAGCAGCAGGATGCCTACGTCAACCGCCGTGCCGACCGGTTCGAGATCGTCCTCGATGCCCTGGCTTATGCGCGCCCGGGGGTGCGGTCGGTTCTCGACATCGGGGGAGGTCTCGGATCCTTCTCGAAGTTGATTCTGCGACGGTTTCCCGACGCCCAGGTCGTCACCGTCGATCATGACCCGGCCTTGTTGCGCCTGGCTGCTCATAATTTGGCGGAGTTCGGTAGCCGCAGTGTCATTGTCGACGCCGATCTCCGTGATCCGGCGTGGCCACGGTCGCTGGCCGGTGTCGTCCCCGACGCCGTGGTTTCCAGCACTGCGCTGCACTGGCTCTCCAGCGCCGAGGTGGTGAGCCTCTATGCGCTCCTGGGCGCGCTGATCGCCGCCGATGGGGTGTTCTTCAACGCCGACCATCTGTCCCACGACGTGTCCGGCCCGTTCTTCCGCGACGTCAGCATTGCTGATGACACCGCACAGCAACGCCGTGGTTTCGACGCCGGTGTACCGGATTGGGATCGGTGGTGGAATCAGGTGCGTTCCGAGCCGGCCTTCGTCGATCTGGTCGCCGAACGGGATCGACGATTCTCCGATGCTCCGGACAATCTCGACCTCACTCCCGATTTCCACCGAGAGGCGTTGCGCGTGGCCGGCTTTGCCGAAACCGGAACTCTCTGGCAGCACTTCGACGACTACGTCGTGTACGCGGTCAGGTAAAGGTCGTCATCTGTGCTCGGCGAGATGACTGTGCGTCACACCCATTGAGGACGGCGGCTGGCGTGTTGGTGATCAGATGGGGTGCAAAGGCGAACGAGTGACGTAGGAATTGTGGCCATCCAGGCGCGGATGTTCTTCAACGGGGCGGTGACCAGGCCGCCGGGGCTGTCCGGGTTACGCGCGGCGGCATAGACTTTTGCCGCTCCGCGCGATCGGCGCCCGTCGCCAGTGCCACGGATCCGTTGATGTTCATGGCCAACACGTCACCCTTGGAGCCCCCGGTCAGGATTGAACTGACGACCTTCGCTTTACAAGAGCGGTGCTCTACCACTGAGCTACGGAGGCGGATCGAACGAGGCACAGCTTATCCGCTTGCGCCTCGAGCACGAAAATGCGCCGAACGGCACTCCAGGTGCGGTGGTGTTCTTGGGGCTCGTGCCTCACTCCGCGTCGTCGCCCGGTCAGTCCTCTTGATCGATGATCCGCTGTGACGTCACCGGGCGTGACGGTGGCCTGCGGTCGAAGCGGCGCGGCAGTGGAATGCGGTCAGCGATGTTCGACAGCGGATTCACCACTGAACTGAGCGTGATGACGGCTTCGCGCAGCGTCTCGATGGTGGGAGCAAGGGCTTCCAGTCCCGGCGCCAGCCGGTTGAGGGTGTCGGCCACGTCGGCCAGCTGCTCCAGAGGCCCGTTGCGGGCGGTCAGCTTCTCGATCAGCCCGCCCTCGGCCAGCAGCCGGTCGGCCAACCCATCCTCGGCCAGCAGTCTTTCGATGAGGCCGTCCTCGTCGAGCAGTTGATCCACCAGGCCGCCCGGTGCCAGTGCACGCTCCAGACCGCCACCTTCGGCGGTGAGCTTGTCCAGCAGCCCGTCCTCCGCTGTCACGCGGTCCAGCACCCCGCCCGGCGCGGTCAGCCGGTCCACCAGTCCGCCGGGGCGCAGTAGCCGGTCGACGGGACCGTCGGTGGCCAGCGCGCGGCCCAGTGGAGCGTCGTCATCGATCAGGCCTGCGATGCGGTTGGCACGGGCCACGGTGTCGTTGATGCCGAAGATGTTGGGCACCGCGGCACTGGTGCCGTCCTCACCCAGGGCCCGTTTGGCCACGTCAACTGCACCGCCTGCAATTCCGAGGCCGGCTTCGGCCGCGGCGAGTCCGATGCGAACCGGCGCCGTTGCCAGTGCCAGAAGATCCATGTCGGCCAGTCTAGGACGGCCAACAGTCGTTACCGGCGGTACTGTCAATACGCCGACTCACAGGAAGTGCACAGCTAGCTCCCTGGTGGCGTACAAGGAATTGGTAGGAGATTAGATGCTTATGGGAGCGCCAGCATCAACTGTCACCAAACCCGAGGCCAGGGTGCTGGTCGTCGACGACGAGACCAACATCGTCGAACTGCTGTCTGTGAGCTTGAAGTTCCAGGGATTCGAGGTATACACAGCGGTCAGCGGCCCGGCGGCGCTGGATCGCGCCCGTGAGGTCAAGCCCGATGCCGTGATCCTCGACGTGATGATGCCCGGCATGGACGGCTTCGGGGTGCTGCGCAGGCTGCGGGCCGACGGCATCGACGCGCCCGCGCTGTTCCTCACCGCCCGCGACAGCCTGCAGGACAAGATCGCCGGGCTGACCCTGGGCGCCGATGACTACGTCACCAAGCCGTTCAGCCTCGAAGAGGTGGTGGCCCGGTTGCGCGTGATCCTGAGGCGCACCGGCAAGACCACCGAGGAGCCCAAGAACTCCCGCCTGGTGTTCGCCGACATCGAACTCGACGAGGACACCCATGAGGTGTGGAAGGCCGGCGAGCCGGTCTCGCTGTCGCCCACGGAGTTCACCTTGCTGCGTTACTTCGTCATCAACGCGGGCACGGTGCTGTCCAAGCCCAAGATCCTCGATCACGTGTGGCGTTACGACTTCGGCGGAGACGTCAATGTCGTCGAGTCCTACGTCTCCTACCTGCGTCGCAAGATCGACACCGGCGACAAGAGGCTGCTGCACACCCTGCGCGGTGTCGGATATGTGCTCAGGGAGCCGCGGTAGTCGCGGACACTGGTTCCATGGCCGAGTACCTACGCCGAGGTGTGCCCCTTCGGGTGGCGCTGGTAGCGGCGACCCTGGTCCTGGTGGCCTTCGGGCTGCTCGCTTCGGGCATCGCCGTCACCACCATCATGAGCCACAGCCTGATGAGCCGGATCGACCAGACTCTGGTCGACGCCTCCCAGAGCTGGGCCCAGGAGCCGCGCCCGATGTCGGCGCCACCCTACGAGGGGCCCAATCCGCAGCGTCCGCCGTCGAGCTTCTACGTCCGGGGCGTCAGTAGTGACGGCCGGGTGTGGATGGCGGTCAACGACCGCGATGCCGAACCTGCGCTGCCCAATCACAACGACGTCGGACCCATTCCCACCACGGTCGGTTCCATGGACGGTTCGCACGTGCAGTGGCGGGCGGTGTCGGTTCGCGGCTCTCACGGTGAGCTGACCACGGTGGCCATCGATCTGTCCGATGTGCAGTCGACGGTACGTTCGCTGGTCTACACCCAACTCGGCATCGGGGCCGCCGTGCTCTCGGTGCTGGGGGTGGTCAGTTTCGCAGTGGTGCGCCGCAGCCTGCGGCCGCTGGCCGAAGTCGAGGAGACTGCGGCGGCCATCGCCAGCGGTGAGTTGGATCGCCGTGTGCCGCAGCGGGATCCGCGTACCGAGGTGGGCCGGCTGTCGCTGGCCCTCAACGGCATGCTGGCGCAGATCCAACGCGCTGTTGCCGCGTCGGAGGATTCAGCCGAGGATGCCCGCCGCTCCGAAGAACGGATGCGGCGCTTCATCACCGACGCCAGCCATGAGTTGCGCACACCTTTGACCACCATCCGCGGGTTCGCCGAGTTGTACCGGCAGGGTGCCGCCCGCGACGTCGAGATGTTGATGTCGCGGATCGAGAGCGAGTCCAGCCGAATGGGCCTGCTGGTCGAAGATCTGCTGCTGCTGGCGCGCCTGGACGCCCAGCGTCCGCTGGATCAGCATCGTGTCGATCTGCTGGCACTGGCCACCGACGCGGTGCACGACGCGCAGTCGGTGGCGCCGCGTCGACGCGTCAGCATGGAGGTGTTCGACGGACCGGGCACGCCCGAGGTCATCGGCGACGAGCCCCGGCTGCGCCAGGTGCTGGGCAACCTGGTGGCCAATGCCATCCAGCACACTCCGGAGACCGCTGGCATCACCGTGCGGGTGGGCACCGAAGGCGACAGCGCCATCCTCGAGGTTGCCGACGAAGGGCCCGGCATCAGCGAAGATGATGCCCAGCGAGTGTTCGAGCGGTTCTATCGCACCGATTCTTCCCGGGACAGGGCAAGCGGCGGAACAGGTTTGGGCCTGTCGATCGTCGACTCGTTGGTGTACGCGCACGGTGGCACCGTGAAGGTGACCACGGCCCCGGGCAAGGGTTGCCGGTTCGAGGTGCGGTTACCCCGGTTCCACGACGTGGACGTCGACGTCGCCGAGGACGCCCACGCCACCGTCAGCTGACCTACAGCTCGGCCAGTGCCGCAATGATCTTCGCCTGCGCCTCGTCCAGAGATTCCGGTGACGGGTTCGGGTCGGCGTTGGAGATGTTGACGTCGTCGAGGGTGTAGGCCGGGAATACGTGCAGGTGCAGATGCGGCACCTCCAACCCCGCGATCAGCAGTCCCGTCCGGGGTGCGTCGAACGCCTTCATCACCGCCTGGCCGATCCGCTGGGTCAAGGCGGTGATCCGACCCCATACCGCGGGATCGACGTCCTGCCACTGATCGATCTCGGCTCGTGGCACCACCAGCGTGTGGCCCTGGGTCACTGGGGCGATCGTGAGGAACGCGACGAACTCGTCGTCCTCGTAGACGAAGCGTCCGGGCAGCTCACGGTTGATGATCTTGGTGAAGACAGATGCCATGTGGCCCAGCCTAGGCCGGTCGACGAGCCCGAGGGACGAGGGGGAGAGAGGGCCGGCCGTGGGGTTTGAGCCGGTCGACGAGCCCTGGGGGTACCCCCGGCGAAGCCAGGGGGCGGGACGAGGGGGAGAGAGGGCCGGCCGTGGGGTTCGAGCCGGTCACCCGCGCGGATAGCGACTCCGGGTGAAGTCGCGCAAGCGGACCGCAAGGGCCCGCAAGGTGTCGAATGCGGGATGCCGGGGATCCCAGGTGGCCGTCAGGCCGATGTCCAGTCGGCGGGCCGGGTTGGCGTAGGTGAGTTCCAGCGGGACGAGTCCGAACCGGGGATCGTCGGTGGCGATGGCAACACCTCTACCCGCGGCGGAAAGTGCTTGGGCAACCGTTCCGCTGGCCGCCTCGACGGCGCCCGCCGTCGCCAGCCCGAGGTGTGCCAGCGCCGCCTCCCACGACCTGCGTGCTGACGTACTAGTCGGGGGGAGCAACACGGTTTCCGTCACCGCCTCCTCGACGCCGATCACCGTTCGTGCGGCCCAGCGGTGGTGTTCGGGTACCTGCAACCAGACGGGCAGCCGGGCTATCGCTTCGCGGGCGTACGCGCTCGGTGGCTCCGCCGTCGTGATCACCAGATCTGCTCCGCGCGCGAACAGTGCCTGCGCGTCGACGTCGTCGGAGGACCAGACATCGGTGGTGGGATCGTCACCGGCGAGCGTCGCGACGAAGGGGGCGACGACATCGTTGAGGGTGACCGACGGTGCGGCGATGGTCATCTTCTCCAGCCGTCCCCGCGAATGAACGGCGGCCGCCACCGCCAGCGCTCTGCTCTTGGCGAGTAGTTCCTGAGCCGCGGGCAGCAGGGCGTGGCCGGTGCTGTTCGGAGTGAGACGCCCGCTGCGTCGGTCGAACAGGTCGACACCCAGCTCCGATTCCAACAGCCGGAGTTGGCGCGAGAGGTTCGGCTGCGTGGTGTGCAGGACGGTCGCGGCTCGGCTCACCGAGCCTTCCTCGCAGACCGTGACGAAATAGTGGACGTGTCGGAGCTCCATATCTGAAACTATGCCTTGTAGGCATGGAGATCTGTACAAACAAGTATTCGACAGCATGGATGCGCTGAGAGAGGCTGACTCCCATGATCTCGCCGCTGGCCCAGACCCGCCATCTCGCGACCTCGTTGCCGGGACCGCGGTCCAAGGAACTGATGGATCGCAAGGCACAGTCGGTGGCCTCCGGCGTCGGAACCACGATGCCCGTCTTCGCCGTTCGCGCCGCCGGCGGCATCGTCGAGGACGTCGACGGCAACCGGCTGATCGACCTCGGCTCCGGGATTGCGGTCACCACTGTGGGCAACAGTGCCCATCGGGTGGTCGAGGCGGTACAGCGCCAGGTTGAGCAGTTCACACACACCTGCTTCATGGTGACGCCCTACGAGCCCTACGTCGCGGTCGCCGAAGCGCTCAACCGACTCACCCCGGGCGATCACGAGAAGCGTACGGCGCTGTTCAACTCGGGCGCCGAGGCGGTGGAGAACGCGGTCAAGATCGCCCGCGCCCACACCGGGCGCCAGGCTGTGGTGGTCTTCGACCACGCCTACCACGGTCGCACCAACCTGACGATGGCGATGACGGCCAAGAACATGCCCTACAAGCACGGTTTCGGCCCGTTCGCCGGTGAGGTGTACCGGGCGCCGATGTCCTACCCGTTCCGCGACGGCACCGATGGCACAGAAGCCGCCCGCGTCGCCATCGACCTCATCGACAAGCAGGTCGGCGCCGACAATCTGGCCGCGGTGGTGATCGAGCCGATCCAGGGCGAGGGCGGCTTCATCGAACCCGCCCCTGGCTTCCTACCGACCCTGGCCGAATGGTGCCGTCGTGTCGGCGTGGTGTTCGTCGCTGATGAAGTCCAGACCGGATTCGCGCGCACCGGAGACCTTTTCGCGTGCAACCACGAAGGTGTGGTGCCCGACCTCATCGTGACGGCCAAGGGCATCGCGGGCGGTCTGCCGCTGTCCGCGGTCACCGGCCGGGCCGCCATCATGAACGCGGCCCACGTCGGGGGTCTCGGCGGAACCTACGGCGGCAATCCCCTTGCCTGTGCCGCTGCTCTGGCCGCCATCGAGACCATCGAGGAAGACGGTCTTCTCGCGCGTGCCAAGGAGATCGAGCAGCTGATGACATCACGGCTGCGGGCGCTGCAGCAGGCCGACGACGGCCGCATCGGGGACATCCGGGGCCGCGGCGCCATGATCGCGGTGGAGCTGGTCGAGGCCGGCACCACACGGCCGGCGTCCGCTCTCGCGCGTGCGGTGTCCGCGGCCGCGCACGAGGCCGGAGTGATCGTCCTGACGTGCGGGACGTTCGGGAACGTCCTGCGCTTCCTGCCGCCGCTGACCATCAGTGACGAGTTGTTGCAGGAAGCGTTGTCGGTCCTGGCCGACGCCTTCGCCGCTATCGCGTGATCAGCGGTCGGCGTCGGTGTACCGGATGACGCCGCGGATGTTGCGTCCTTCCAGCATGTCCTTGTAGCCGTCGTTGATCTGCTCCAGCTTGTACTGGCGCGTCACCATGTCGTCGAGGTTGAGGCGCCCGGCCTTGTACATCGACAGCAACTGCGGGATGTCGTGGTGTGGGTTACCGCCACCGAAGATGGTGCCCTGCAGGTTCTTCTGCATCAGGGTCAGCATCGCCAGGTTGAGGTTGACCTCGGTGTCGAGCAGGCTGCCGATGGCGGTCATCACGCAGGTGCCGCCCTTGGAGGTCAGGTTCAAGTAGTTGTCGACGTCCTTGCCATCGAGTTCACCCACGGTGACGATCACCTTCTTGGCCATCAGGCCCCAGGTCACCTCCGCGATGCCCGCCATCGCGGAGAAAATGTCCGGGTAGACGTGTGTCGCACCGAATTTCAGTGCCTGGTCGCGCTTCCACTCCACCGGGTCGATGGCGAAGATGTACCGGGCGCCCGCGTTGAGAGCGCCCTGTAGGGCGCCCATCCCGACACCGCCGACGCCGACGATCGCGACGTCCTCGCCCGGGCGGATGTCACCACTGCGCACCGCCGAGCCGTAGCCGGTGGTGACACCACAGCCCACCAGGCAGGCGACCTCGAACGGGATCGACTTGTCGATCTTCACCACCGAGCTCTTGTGCACCACCATGTAGGGGCTGAAGGTGCCCAGCAGTGTCATGGGGAAGACGTTCTCGCCCCTGGCGTGGATGCGGTGGGTACCGTCGGACACCGCGGTGCCGCCGAGCAGGCCCGCGCCAAGGTCACAGAGGTTGCGAAGCCCCGCCTGGCAGGACGGACATGAACCGCACGACGGGATGAACGACAGCACCACGTGATCGCCGGGTTCGATGCCTTCGACGCCGGGCCCCACCTCGGTGACCACGCCCGCGCCCTCGTGCCCGCCGAGAACGGGGAAGCCGGCCATCGGAATTCCGCCGGTCACCAGGTGGTGGTCCGAATGGCACATGCCCGACGCTTCCATCTGGATCTTGACCTCGTCTTTGACGGGGTCACCGATCTCGATCTCCTCGATCGACCACGGCTGGTTGAACTCCCAGATGAGTGCGCCTTTGGTCTTCATGTTCGCAATCCTGCTTTCTCCGAGAGTGATCTCGGCACGGCTTCACAGACTGTAGTGACGAAGGTCTCACCTGAACTCGACGGGTGTCAAGCGCCAGCGGTGTGGGTCACCAGATCGGTACGGGTGCGGTGCCCAACGCGTAGTAGCCGGGCAACCTCTCGCCTGAGAGGCTGCGCTCGATCCGCTTCTGCATGGTGGGGGTGAGGTCGCCGGACTCGATCAGTTTCATGAACGCCTTCTGCACGTGGCCGAAGTCGAAGAAATCACGCTGCCACTCGATCAGCATCTGATCGTTGAGCCGGAACCAGCTGCCGCCGATACCGTAGATCTCGTCGGTGGAACCGTCGCTCTTGTTGGCGAGCTGCTTCCAGAACCCGACGATCTCGCCCTGCTTCTCGTCGATCAGCGTCTTCTGGTATTCGTAGACCCAGTTCTCCAGGCCCTGCATCTCCAAACCGAGTGCCACGTCTCGGATTTCGTCGCGGCCGATGCACATGACGTCTTCCTTGGGGCCGATGTTCCACCCGTAGGTGGCGTCCTCGGTGTAGAAGTCGGCGAGCGGCTTCCAGTCGCCTGCCGCCTCGGCATCCCGGTTGGCTTTCAGCCAGCGTTCGACCCAATCTTCGAATCGGGCGCGCCGCGCCCCGTAGTCAGTCATTGTCAGTCCTTTCCTGTCAGTGAAATTGCCTGGGTAGGACACATTTCGATCGCCCGCTCGACATCCTCGCGGAGCTCGTCGGGAGGCTCGGGGTCGAGAATCTCCACGACGCCGCGCTTGGGCACCTTGAACACGTCAGGTGCCTCCAGCTCACACATGGCGTGACCCTGGCACAGGTCGTCGTCGAGTTCAACGCGGTAGCAACCCATTCCATCAATCCCTGATGCGCTTGCGGTACTTCACTCTTGCCGGCCTGGCCAGTTGCACCACCATCTTGGAGTGGTCGTTGCGGTAGCTTTCGGGGGGTTGAGACATCTCGAACTCGTACTCGCGCAACAGCACCGAGAAGATGGCCTTGATCTGCATCTGGGCGAACGCCGCGCCGACGCAGCGGTGTTTGCCCGCGCCGAACGGAATCCAGGTCCACCGGTTGAGCAGGTCTTCCTGGCGCGGCTTGTTGTAGCGGTCGGGATCGAACGCGTCAGGTTCGGGGAAATCCTCGGGGATCCGGTTGGAGATGGCCGGGGAGGCGGCCACCATCTGACCCTTGTGGATGGGGTGACCCGCGACCTCGAACTCGTCCTGGGCCACCCGCATCAGGATGATCAGTGGCGGATGCAGCCGCAGGGTCTCCTTGAGCGCGTTGTCGATCTTTGGGATTTGGCGCAGCGCATGGAAACTCACCTCCTGGCCGTCGGAGTACAGCTCGTCGAGTTCGGCCTGTACCTGGGCGTAGTAGTCGGGGTGGCGCAGCAGTTCGATCAACGTCCAGCTCGACGTGCCCGAGCTGGTGTGGTGGCCGGCGAACATCAGCGAGATGAACATGCCGGTGACCTCGTTGGCGGAGAAGCGCGGGTTGCCGTCGGAGTCCTTGATGGAGACCAGCACGTCGAGCAGATCGCGATCACTTTTGTCCGTTGGTGGGTTGGCGATGCGGCCGTTCATCACTTCCTGCACCAGCTCCACCAGGCTGGCGCGGGCCTGGTCACGGACGCGGAAACTCTCGATCGGCAGATAGGGATCGACGTAACACAGCGGATCGGTGCCTCGCTCCAGCAGGTGGTAGTACTTGGCGAACCGCGAGTCGAGTTGGTTGCGGAACTTGGCGCCGATCAGACATGCGGTGGAGGTGTAGATCGTGAGCTCGGCAAAGAACTCCAGTAGGTCGATCTCACCGGTGTCGCCCCAGGCCTCGATCATTCGCCGGACCTCGTTCTCGATGGTCGCCGCGTGGCCCTTCATCTGCTCACCGCGCAGTGCGGTGTTGTGCAGCATCTCCGCTCGGCGCTCGGGGTCGGCGTCGAACACCACCCCTTCACCGAAAATCGGCGTCATGAACGGGTAGGCGAGCGCCTGATTGAGCTCGCTGTCGCTGGAGCGGAAGAAGAACTCGTTGGCCTCCGAGCCGGACAGCATCACCACCTGCTTGTCGGCGAGCTGGAACCAGCCGACGTCACCGCACTCCTGCCGGATGCGTTGCATCAACCCGATCGGGTCGGTGCGGAACTCCTCGAGATGGCCGTGCTCTTCCCCTTCACCCCCGGAGACCCGGGGAACAACCGCAGTAGTCATGTGCTCGCTCCTCCTCCGCGCTCGTTCCTCGCGCCGCATCGGTCGACTCGCGTGGTCATGTGCTCGCTCCTCCTCCGCGCTCGTCCCTCGCGCCGCATCGGTCGACTCGCGTGGTCATGTGCTCGGCATTCCTTCCTCGCCGAGAGCAAGTTTCTGGCGGTCGGTGGTGGCCGCCAAAGGAGCTTCGGGCTGCAACTCCATGTTGGCGATGAATCCGCCGCGGGGCGTCTCGGCGACGAAGGTGATGGCACGCGCCAGATCCGATGCGCGCAGAAAGTAATCGTGACGGGCCTGGCCCCATTTGGCCCAGTCCTCCAGGGCCGGACCGATCTTGTCGGCGGGCAGACTCCAGCCCATCGATGTCTTGGTGGGCCCGGGGTGCACGATCGACGCGCGGACACCAGTACCTTCGAGTTCCATCTGGTAGTTGGCCACCATGGCCACCAGTGCCGCTTTGGCGGCCCCGTAGGCACCCATGTGGGGCCGCTGGCGCAGTGAGACATCGGAACCCACGAAGATCAGGTCGCCGCGCTGGCGTTCCAGCATTCCCGGAAGTACCGCCTTGGACATCTGGAAAGCGCCCATCAGGTGGATCTGCAGTTGTGACTCGAATTCATCACCGGTGATCTCGGCGAGCTTGCCGAAGTAGGTGTCGCCCGCGCCGGCAACCAGGACCTCGATCTCGCCGAGAGAATCGATAGATTGCGCAACAAAGGATTCCACCGAGTTGGGATCGGTGACGTCGAGATGGAAGCCGACTGCCTCACCGCCGTCGGCGTTGATCTTGCCCACCAGGTCCTCGATCTTCTCGACCCGCCGCGCGCCCAATGCGACAGGAAAGCCGCGACGGGCGAGCTCGATGGCGGTGGCCTCACCGATACCGGACGATGCTCCGGCGACAATGGCGGGCCTGCGTTCGGGCAGCGGTGCAAAGCGGGGCATCAGCCGATCTCCAGTTTCATGGGCAGGTGGGCGAATCCGCGGACATTGCTGGAGTGGACGCGCACGGCGTTGTCCTCGTCCACCTCGAATCCGTTGATGCGCTTGAACAGTTCGGTGAGCGCCACCCGTGCCTCCATCCTGGCCAGGTGTGCACCCAGGCAGAAGTGGGCACCGCTGCCGAAACTCATCAGTTTGGAGCCGATCTCCCGTCCGATCACAAACTGGTCCGGATTGTCGAAAACCCGCTCATCGCGATGGGCGGAGCCGGGCAGCAACAGCAGCACGTCGCCGTCCGGAATGGTGGTGTCATACAGTTCGAGGTCGCCCTGAACGGTGCGGGCCAAGATCTGGCTGGAGGTGTCATAGCGCAGGGTCTCCTCGACCCACAGTGGGATACGGGCGTGGTCCTGATGCACAGTCCGCAGCTGATCGGGATTGTGATGGCCCCAGAATGCCGCATTGGCAAGCAGTTTGGTGGTGGTCTCGTTGCCGGCGATCACCATGAGGAACATGAAGCCCAGTACTTCGTCGTCGGTGAGTCGGTCGCCGTCGATTTCGGCTTCCAGCAACGCCGACGTCAGGTCGTCGGTGAGGTTGGTACGGCGCTGCGCGACCATCTCCTGGTAGTAGACGATCAAGTTGATCGAGGCTTCGATGGCCTCGGGGGGAACGTCGGTGACGCCTTCCTCGCGGTGCATCACGCCGTCGGCCCACGCCCGCACCTTGTCACGGTCGGGTTCTGGCACGCCCATGAGCTCGGAGATGACGTCCATGGGCAGCTTGCCCGCGAATTCGTCGACGTAGTCGACGCATGCTCCGCCCGCGGCCTTGTCGAGCATGGTGTCGAGATGCTGCACCGCGATCTCGGTGACACGGGGTTCCAGTTCACGAATGCGTCTCGGGGTGAATCCTTTTGAGACCAGAGTGCGTAGCCGCAGATGTGACGGGTCATCCATGGCCAGAAACGACATGGTCTTGGCAGCGTGGGGCCCGCGGGATGCGGGATCCAGCGAGACGCCGAACTTGTTGGACAGCGTGGTGCTGTTGCGGAAGCCGGCCAGCACGTCGCGGTGTCGTGACACCGCCCAGAATCCGAGTTCCTCGTTGCGGTACAACGGCGCCTCGTCACGTAGCCGTCGGTAGTACGGATACGGATCCTCATGGAAGTCGTAGTTGTAGGGATCCAGAACGACTTTGTCGGCTGAAACAGTCATGCTTCTCCCAAAACCGGGGGGCTGCCCAGTACAAGGCCGACCATGTAGGTCAGCCGGTTGGCAATCTGGTGGTAGGTGAAGGCGCCGCTGCCTGCTTGGACCAGGGCACCGAAGAACGCCATCTCCAACGCCGATACCGCCCGCGGATCGGCATCGGGGCCCATGGCGGAGATGACCCTACGGTGGATCTGGGCACCGATACGGTCGCGGACCGCCTTGACTCCCGCGTCGTTGCCGGACATCAGCGCGGCGGTGCAGGCGGCGGCCACCTCGGGTTCGTCGGCCACCACCAGCGCCAAGGCGCGCAGCACGCTGTCCACCCGGGTTACCACGTCCACGTTGACGTCGGTGAAGAACGGGACCTGCTTGATCAGGTCCAGATACACCTCGGCGATCAGATGGTTCTTCGAGGAGAAGTAGGTGTAGGCGGTGGCCGGTGCCACCTGAGCCCGCTTGGCGACCGCGCGCACGGTGAGATCCGCGTACGACGATTCACGCAGCATCTCCACCCCGGCTGCCAGCACCTTGCGAAATGTCTCCTCCTGGCGACGGTTCCTGGGAACCTCGCCGAGCTCGGATGTGACTGCCACCACGGCGTCGCTGGACACATGTCCAAGTTATCCGAGCCGGCGGCGATTAGGCAAGGTGTGTACGCAAAATGCCAGTACAAGGCCATCGAGTTGAACATTCGACGTCGCGGGAGAGGTGCGCCCTTGCCTTCCATGGTTGTGCACGGCTATGTTCGGATCACAATCGATCAGACACCTGTCCAGGTTGCTGGATGCGGAGTTCACGAGGGAGTGACCATGGGATTACTGGCCGGTGGCACCAGCGACCTGTTGATCGACGGCAAGTTGGTGGCGGGAAGCGCGGGGACGTTCCCCACTCTCAATCCGGCCACCGAAGAGGTGCTGGGCGTGGCCGCCGACGCCGACACCGCGGACATGGGCCGAGCCATCGAGGCGGCGCGGCGCGCGTTCGACGACACCGACTGGTCCACCAACACCGAATTCCGCGCGCGGTGCATCCGCCAACTCCGTGATGCGCTTCGCGAGCACATCGAGGAACTGCGCGAGCTCACCATCGCCGAAGTCGGTGCACCGCTGATGCTCACCGCGGGCGCCCAGCTCGAGGGCCCCGTCGACGATCTCGTGTTCTCTGCGGACACCGCCGAGGAATTCCGGTGGCGATACAACCTGGAAGATGCTGCACCGCAAGGTATCCCGACCCGTAGAACGGTGGCCAGGGAGGCAGTGGGCGTAGTCGGCGCCATCACTCCGTGGAACTTCCCGCATCAGATCAACTTCGCCAAACTCGGTCCTGCATTGGCGGCGGGCAACACCGTGGTGCTCAAGCCGGCGCCGGACACCCCGTGGTGCGCCGCAGCCGTGGGGCAGATTGCCGCCGAACACACCGACATCCCGCCCGGCGTTCTCAACATCGTCACCTCCAGTGACCACGCTGTGGGAGCGTTGCTTTCCCGGGACCCACGCGTGGACATGGTCTCCTTCACCGGGTCTACGGCCACCGGTAGAGCGGTGATGGCCGACGGCGCCGCCACCATCAAGAAGGTGTTCCTGGAACTCGGGGGTAAGTCGGCATTTCTGGTGCTCGATGATGCGGATCTTGGTATGGCTGCCTCGATCTCGGCGTTCACCGCGGCCATGCACGCCGGGCAGGGGTGCGCCATCACCACCCGCCTGGTGGTGCCGCGCGCTCGCTACGACGAAGCGGTGGCTGCCGCAGCTGCCACCATGGGTGGCATCAAGGCGGGTGACCCGACCAACAAGCGCACCGTGTGTGGGCCGGTGATCAGTGCCCGCCAGCGCGACCGCATCCAGAGCTATCTCGACCTTGCCGTGGAAGAGGGCGGCCAGTTCGCCTGCGGTGGTGGACGTCCCGCTGACCGTGACACGGGATTCTTCATCGAACCCACCGTGATCTCGGGCCTGACCAACGACGCCCGCGTGGCGCGCGAGGAGATCTTCGGTCCGGTGCTGGTGGTCATCGCCCACGACGGTGACGACGACGCGGTCCGCATCGCCAACGACTCACCCTACGGCCTGTCCGGCACTGTCTACAGCGGTTCCGACGAGCGGGCACAATCCGTTGCCGCCCGCCTGCGCACCGGGACGGTCAACGTCAACGGCGGCGTCTGGTACTCCGCGGACGCGCCGTTCGGCGGCTACAAGCAGTCCGGTGTCGGCCGTGAGATGGGCGTGGCCGGATTCGAGGAGTACCTCGAGACCAAACTCATTGCCACAGCTATCAACTGAGGAGTTCGACTATGGGCCTGTACGGAGATCAGTTCAAGGACAAGGTGGCCATCGTCACCGGCGCGGGTGGCGGCATCGGCCAGGCCTACGCTGAGGCACTGGCCCGCGAGGGCGCGGCGGTGGTGGTCGCCGACATCAACACCGAGGGCGCGCAGAAAGTCGCTGACGGAATCGTGGGCGAGGGGGGCAATGCGCTCGCCGTCCGGGTGGACGTCTCCGACCCCGAATCGGCCAAAGAGATGTCAGCACAGACGCTTGCCGAGTTCGGTGGGATCGACTACCTGGTCAACAATGCCGCGATCTTCGGTGGAATGAAGCTCGACTTCCTCATCACCGTCGATTGGGACTACTACAAGAAATTCATGAGTGTGAACCTCGACGGCGCGCTGGTGTGTACCCGCGCGGTGTACCGCAAGATGGCCAAGCGAGGTGGCGGCGCCATCGTCAACCAGTCGTCCACGGCGGCCTGGCTGTACTCGAACTTCTACGGTCTTGCCAAGGTCGGCATCAACGGGCTCACACAGCAGCTGGCCACCGAACTCGGCGGGCAGAACATCCGCGTCAACGCCATCGCCCCTGGGCCCATCGACACCGAGGCCAACCGGACCACCACTCCGCAGGAGATGGTGGCCGACATCGTCAAGGGAATCCCGTTGTCGCGCATGGGTGAACCCGAGGACCTGGTGGGTATGCTGCTGTTCTTGCTGTCCGACCAGGCGAAGTGGATCACGGGCCAGATCTTCAATGTCGACGGTGGACAGATCATCCGGTCATGAATGACCTCAGGTCCGCGTCCGCGTCCGCGACCGATGCGGGGCGAGGGACGAGCGACGAAAAGGAGCTGCGCAGATGATGCTCGGTTACATCGGCCTGGGTAACCAGGGCGCGCCGATGGCCAAGCGGCTCGCCCGCTGGCCGGGCGGCTTGGTGGTGTTCGACGTCCGCGCCGAAGCGATGGCCCCGTTGGTGGAGCTGGGGGCGACGGCGGCATCCGGTATCGCCGATATCGCCAAGGCCGACGTCATCAGTGTCACGGTGCTCACCGACGCGCAGGTGCGCAACGTGGTCGCCACCCTGGCCGAGCACGCGGGTGCGGGCACCGTCATCGCCATCCACTCCACCATCGAGCCCGACACCGCTGAAGAGCTGGCGAAGCAATTGCAGCCCAGGGGCATCCACATCGTCGACGCCCCGGTCAGCGGCGGGGCGAGCGCGGCCGACAAGGGTGAACTGGCGGTGATGGTCGGCGCCGATGACGAGGCCTACGACATGGTGAAGCCGGTCTTCAAACAGTGGGCGTCGATGGTGGTGCGTGCCGGTGAACCCGGGGCCGGTACTCGGATGAAACTGGCCCGCAACATGCTGACCTTCGTCGGCTTTGCGGCAGCCTGCGAAGCGCAGAAACTGGCCGAGGCCTCAGGGATCGACCTGCAGAAGCTCGGCCGGGTGGTACGCCACAGCGATGCGCTCAGCGGCGGGCCCGGCGCGATCATGGCCCGCGATGACACCACACCACTGCAGCCCGACCACTTCCTGTACGACATGTTCGTGCACACCAGGGGACTGGGGGAGAAGGACCTGAAGCTTGCGCTGGGCCTGGGCAAGGCGACAGGCGTGGACCTGCCGCTGGCCGAAATCGCCCTGCAGAATCTGGCCGCCGGGCTCGGCGTCCCGCACACGGAGGAATGACCATGGACGAGATTCGCCGCAAGGGCCTCGAGAAGATGAACGAGGTGTATGGCTGGGAGATGCCCGACATCCAGGGTGACCCGTACTTCGACCTCACTGTCGAGCACCTCTTCGGCGCCATCTGGACCCGACCCGGACTCTCGATGCGTGACAAGCGCCTGTTGACACTCGCCGCAGTTACCGCGGTAGGCAACTCGGACCTCGCGGAGATCCAGGTGAACGCGGCACTGCACAACGGCGAGATCACGGCCGAGGAGCTCAAGGAGATCGCGGTTTTCCTCACCCACTACCTCGGGTTTCCGTTGGGCTCCAAGCTCGACGGTGCGGTCAGCAAGGTGGTGCGGAGTCGTAAGAAGGCCGCGGAGAAGGGCGGAGGGGAGGACAAGTTGGCGAACGTCGATGCCGCGGTGAGGATGCACTCTGGAAAGAGTCTGGGCGAGGACTGACATCGAGACGCGAAACGATAGGCTATGGCCCCGTGCGTGTCCTCGTTATCGGATCTGGTGCCCGTGAACATGCCCTGCTCCTCGCGTTGAGCAGGGATCCACAGGTCGACGCCCTGGCGGTGGCGCCGGGTAACGCCGGCACCGGCATCATTGCCGAGCAACACGACGTGGACGTCACCTCCGGTGACGCCGTGGTGAAGTTGGCCCGCGAGTTCGGTGCCGACCTCGTGGTCATCGGTCCCGAGGTGCCGCTGGTGCTCGGGGTCGCCGACGCCGTCCGCGCGGCAGGCATCGCCTGCTTCGGCCCGTCCAAGGACGCGGCCCGCATCGAAGGTTCCAAGGCGTTCGCCAAGGACGTCATGTCGGCGGCGGGTGTGCGCACCGCGTTCAGCGAGATCGTCGACAACCCCGGTCACCTCGATGCCGCCCTGGACCGGTTCGGGCCGTCTGCCGGTCAGCAGGCCTGGGTGGTCAAGGACGACGGCCTGGCCGCGGGCAAGGGTGTGGTGGTGACGTCTGATCGTGACGTCGCCCGCGCGCATGCTGCCGGACTGCTCGACGGCGGTCATCCGGTGCTGCTCGAATCCTTCCTGGACGGCCCCGAGGTCTCGCTGTTCTGTGTGGTGGACGGCGAGACAGTGGTGCCGTTGTTGCCCGCCCAGGATTTCAAGCGAGTGGGCGACGGCGACTCCGGTCCCAATACCGGCGGCATGGGGGCCTACACGCCGTTGCCGTGGCTGCCTGATGCCGTGTTGTCGCAGATCGTCACCGAGATCGTCGAACCGGTTGCTGCTGAAATGGTTCGGCGGGGCAGCGCATTTTCGGGTCTGCTGTACGCCGGGCTGGCCATCACCTCCAAGGGCCCCGCGGTGGTCGAATTCAACTGCCGCTTCGGTGATCCGGAAACCCAGGCGGTGTTGGCGCTGCTGGAGTCCCCGCTGGGACAGCTGCTCAACGCCGCAGCCACCGGGACTCTGGGAGAGTTCGATCCGTTGCAGTGGCAGGACGGCTCGGCGGTCACCGTGGTGATCGCCGCCGAGAACTACCCGGGGCGTCCGCGCATCGGCGATGTCATCACCGGGTCCGAGACGCCCGGGGTACTGCACGCGGGCACCGAGCGGCGCGCCGACGGCGCCGTCGTCTCCGCAGGAGGGCGGGTGCTGTCGGTGGTGGGTACCGGGTCCGACCTGGCCGCGGCACGGGCCGAGGCCTATGACGTCATCGGCTCGGTTCGGTTGCCCGGCAGCCATTTCCGCACCGATATCGGCCTGGCTGCCGCCGAGGACCGTATTCACCTCTGAGTCGCCCGCAAATCAGAACACCGTGGCGCCCGGGTCCGCCGATCCTGGCGGCGGCTAGGCTGCCGGTAGGCCTGTCGACATCTGTCGAATGTAGAGCCCGTGCCATGTGGGCGGCGGAGCATGGACATGCCGAGCGTGACGTTTCGGTGATGATGTGCAATGTGGGCCGTTGACCGGCTCGAAACCGAGGAGCGTGCCGACGATGGCTGATTCATCCGAAGTCGCCGACGACGACTTTCGAGAGATTCTGGCGCAGACCCGACACTTCGTCCGGACCGCGGTGGTGCCGCGGGAGCCGGAGATCCTCGCCGACGACCGGGTGCCCGACGACCTGCGTGAGCAGGCCAGGAAGATGGGGCTGTTCGGCTACGCCATTCCCCAACAGTGGGGCGGACTCGGCCTCGACCTCATGCAGGACGTCGAGTTGGCCATGGAACTCGGCTACACCTCGCTGGCCCTGCGGTCGATGTTCGGCACCAACAACGGCATCGCCGGCCAGGTGCTGGTCGGCTTCGGCACCGAGGAACAGAAATCCACCTGGCTGGAAGGCATCGCCAGTGGTGACGTGGTGGCCTCCTTCGCACTGACCGAGCCCGGTGCCGGTTCCAACCCCTCAGGGCTGCGCACCAAGGCGGTGCGCCACGGCCACGGGGAGAACGCGCGGTGGGTGATCACCGGTGAGAAACGTTTCATCACCAATGCCCCCACCGCCGATCTCTTCGTCGTCTTCGCCCGCACCAGACCCGCCGACACCGACGGCGCGGGGATCGCGGTGTTCCTGGTCCCCGCCGACACGCCCGGCGTCGAGGTCGGGGCCAAGGACGCCAAGATGGGCCAGGAGGGGGCGTGGACGTCCGATGTCGCCTTCAACGACGTGCGTGTGCCGGAGGCGGCACTGGTCGGTGGCAGTGAAGACCACGGCTACCGGGCCGCGATGACGTCGCTGGCTCGAGGGCGTGTGCACATCGCCGCCCTGGCCGTCGGCTCGGCGCAGCGGGTGCTCGACGAGTCGGTGGCCTACGCCGCCACCGCCACTCAGGGCGGCGCGGCGATCGGGAGTTTCCAGTTGGTCCAGGCCATGATCGCCGATCAGCAGACCGGCGTGATGGCGGGGCAGGCGCTGGTGCGGGAGTCGGCGCGCAAATGGGTCACCGGAGAGGATCGCCGTATCGCACCGTCGGCGGCCAAGCTGTTCTGCACCGAGATGGCCGGGCAGGTGGCCGATCTCGGAGTCCAGATCCACGGGGGCACTGGCTACATGCGTGGTGTGCCCGTCGAACGGATCTACCGTGAGGTGCGGTTGTTGCGTCTCTACGAGGGCACCAGCGAGATTCAGCGCCTGATCATCGGCGGCGGCCTGGTCAAGGCTGCCCAGAAAGGGAAGTGATGGCACTGTTGACCGGCCGCACCGCGGTGATCACCGGCGGCGCACAGGGACTCGGGTATGCGATCGCCCAGCGTTTCGTCGCTGAGGGCGCGCGGGTGGTCCTCGGCGATATCGACCTGGACTCCACCAAGGCCGCGGCCGACCGGCTCGAGGGTGACGCCGTAGCGGTGCGTTGCGACGTCACGTCCTCCGACGAGGTCGCCGCACTGGTGGACGCCGCGGTGACGACGTTCGGCAGCCTCGACATCATGATCAACAATGCGGGTATCACCCGCGACGCCACCATGCGCAAGATGACCGAAGACCAGTTCGATCAAGTGATTTCGGTGCACCTCAAGGGAACCTGGAACGGAATCCGGCATGCGGCGGCCGTCATGCGGGAAGCCAGGTCAGGGGCCATCGTCAACATGTCCTCGATCTCGGGCAAGGTCGGCATGGTGGGGCAGACCAATTACTCGGCGGCCAAGGCCGGCATCGTCGGCATGACCAAGGCGGCCTCCAAGGAGCTCGCCCACCTGGGTGTGCGGGTCAATGCGATACAACCGGGTCTGATCCGCTCCGCCATGACGGAGGCCATGCCGCAACGGATCTGGGACAGCAAGGTTGCCGAGGTGCCGATGGGACGGGCGGGTGAGCCCGCCGAAGTGGCCAACGTGGCGTTGTTCCTGGCATCGGACCTGTCGTCGTACATGACCGGCACGGTGCTCGAAGTGACGGGCGGGCGGCACCTGTGAACGCGTCGCGCCGAAGCCGACGTATCGTCGCAACGTCGTCCTCGCACTCGTGGTCTCGGATGTCGGTTCGTACGAGGCCATGACCAAGCTCGCTCAGACACTGGGGCTTTCGGAGTTCCAGACCGAGATCATCACCACGGTGCGGCAGTTCGTCGACAAAGAGGTGATACCCAACGCCACCGAGTTGGAGCACACCGACACCTATCCCCAGGCCATCGTCGACGCGATGAAGGAAATGGGCCTCTTCGGGTTGATGATCCCCGAAGAGTATGGGGGCCTTGGGGAGTCGTTGTTGACCTACGCGCTGTGTGTGGAGGAACTGGCGCGCGGCTGGATGAGCGTGTCCGGCGTGATCAACACCCACTTCATCGTCGCCTACATGATCCGCCAGCACGGCACCGAGGCGCAGAAGCAGCACTATCTGCCGCGAATGGCCACCGGTGAGACCCGGGGTGCTTTCTCGATGTCCGAACCCGAACTGGGCTCGGACGTGGCGGCGATCCGGACCCGCGGTACAAAGAACGATGACGGTACCTACACCATCACCGGCCAGAAGATGTGGCTGACCAACGGCGGCAGTTCGACCTTGGTGGCGGCGTTGGTGCGCACTGACGAAGGAGCGGACAAACCGCACCGCAACCTCACGGCGTTCCTGGTCGAAAAGCCCTCCGGTTTCGGTGAGGTCCTGTCCGGCCTGGTGATTCCCGGCAAGCTCGACAAGCTCGGCTACAAAGGCATCGACACCACCGAGCTGATCTTCGACGGCTACACCGCTGCCGCCTCCGATGTGCTGGGTGAGAAGCCGGGGCAGGGTTTTCTCCAGATGATGGACGGCGTGGAGGTGGGTCGCGTCAACGTCTCGGCCAGAGCCTGTGGCGTCGGCATCCGCGCTTTCGAGCTGGCGGTGCGGTATGCCCAGCAGCGCCAGACGTTCGGCAAGCCGATCGCCGAGCACCAGGCCATCGCCTTCCAGCTGGCCGAGATGGCCACCAAAGTCGAAGCGGCGCATCTGATGATGGTCAACGCAGCCAGGCTCAAGGATTCCGGTGAGCGCAACGACGTGGCGGCAGGTATGGCCAAGTATCTGGCCAGCGAGTTCTGCTCGGAGGTAACCCAACAGAGTTTCCGCATCCACGGTGGTTACGGCTACTCCAAGGAGTACGAGATCGAGCGGCTGATGCGCGACGCCCCGTTCCTGTTGATCGGCGAAGGCACCAGCGAGATCCAGAAGAACATCATCAGCAAGCGCCTGCTCGACGACTATCGGATCTGAGAAGCCTCGTCGGCAAACCCCGCCGTCATCGCCGGTCAACAGCGCAGCCGTAAGGCTCGCTCCCGACCGGGTGAGGATCGTTCGCAGACAGTCGCATTGGCCGCGAACGTCTTTCGCATGCAGTGCACATGTGTGCGGTGACTCCGGCCAATCCTCGGCTTAGACCTGCGCACCCGCCGCTGCCGCTTCTCCACATTGTGGAGTGCTTGACGCCGCACGGGCATACGCCTATGGTCTAGCTCACATCCACAATATGGATATGGAGACCACATTATGGAGATCGCGGGAGCGCAGAGCGCGTACCGGGTCCTCGACATCCTCACGGAAGTCTCGCTCAACCCGGGCTCGACCGCGGGCGAAGTTGCAAAAGCAACAAACCTGACAGCCCCGACGGCTCACCGGCTGCTGCGCGTGCTGTGCGACCGGGGGTTCGCCGTCCAGAACGAAGAGGGCAAGTATGTCCCCGGCCCGCAGATGCGGGTGCTGGTGGGCGACCGCGTGGACCACGCCACCCTCGAGGAGATCGGCCGGCCGCTGCTCGCGCAGTTGCGAGACCGCTCCACCGAAACCGTCTTCCTGGCGGTCCGCGAAGGGCTGCAGCTGACCTACCTGGTGGTCATGACGTCCTCGCACTCCGTGCAGATGTATGGCGAGGTCGGACAGCAGATTCCCCTGCATGCCACCAGCCAGGGCAAGGTCATCCTGGCGTTCCTGCCGCCCGGTGTCGGCGAGCGGATCATCGACCAGCTGGAGCTGCCCCGCTACACCCCGTCCACCATCACCTCCGCGGCCGAACTGCACGAAGCCATGTCCCACATCCGGCGCGACGGCTACGCGCTCAACCTCGAGGAACGTGAGCTCGGCGTGCGCTCCATCGCGGCGCCGGTACTCGATTCCTCGGGCAATGTGGTGGCCTCGGTGTGTGTCGGCGGGCCGATCTTCCGATTCTCCGAAGAGGACCTGCGGGGCAAGTTCGCCGACCTGGTCTGCGAGACCGCCGAAGCTATCAGCGCCGAGCTGCTGCGCCGCTTCAAGCCGGTAGACGAAGACCCCCGGGCAGCTGCAGAGCGGTCTGCCCAGTGACACCGGAGACCATCAAAGCCTTCCACGATATGGAGATCGGTATCAGCGCCGAGCACTCCGCTGTCGTCTCTGCCGACATCATCACCGCCTACGCCCAGCTGTCCGGGGACCACAACCCCATCCACGAAGACGCCGAGTACGCGGCCAACACGCGTTTCGGCCACCCGGTCGCCCACGGCATGCTCGTCGCCGGCTACGTCCAGACCGCCCTGACCAAGCTCGTCGCCCCCGGCGGCGTGTCCACGAGTTACCAATTCGACCTCCTGGCACCGGCCTTCGAAGGTGCCGCCATCACCGCGCACGCCGTGTGCGCGCAGCTCGATCCGGTGGCCCACCGGGCCATGTTCGCCATCACAGTCGTCGACGACACCACTCGGAAGCAGTTGATCAGCGGGTCCGCAGTCGTCGCGTTTCCCAAAGGAGAGAAATGAAGATCCGCACCATCCTGCCTGCCGCCGTCTGCCTCACGACCGCGCTGGCAATGACGGCATGTAGTTCGAGTGTGAACAACAACGCCGACCCGTCCGACACGGCGGCGCCGGCCTCGAACGTCGAGATCGACGACGGCGGCTGCGCCGAGAACCGCGACCAAATCGCCCAGCTGCAAGCCGATCTCGGCAAGAACCTGTACGGTATCGCCGCGGCGGAATCGGGCAAGGGTGAGCGCACCAACCCCAACCCGATCCCCGAAGGCGACCCCATCAAGATCACCTTCTCGGTGGAGGGCTTGAGTCATCCGTTCCTGGTCAAGCAGAAGCAGCTCGCGGAGGAAACCGCCGCCAAGCTCGGCGCCGAGATCAACGTCGTCAGCGCCAACGACGATGTGAATCAGCAGTTCAACGACATCCAGACCGCCATCGCCGTGGGCACCGATGCGCTGATGATGATGCCCGCAACCACCCAGGGACTCGACGCAGTGCTCAAACAGGCGGAGGCAGCGCAGATTCCGTACTTCTTCTCCCAGAAGGGCATGCTGGGCGTCGACCCGGTGTCCCAGGTGCTTGCGCCCTACTCCAACGAGGGCCAGCAGCTCGGTGAGTGGGTGGTGGAGCACTACAAGGGGCAGGAAGACATCAACGTCGCGATCATCTCCGGCATCCCGGGTGATCAATCCAGCGATGCCCGGGTGAACTCGTTCATGTTGCCACTGCTGCGCTCTTGCAACTTCAACATCGTGGCCAATCAGCCGGGCCAGTACCGCCGCGGCGACTCCGAGAAGGCCGCACAGAACATGCTGGCCGCCAACACCGACATCGACCTGCTGTTCGGCGCCAATGACGAAGCCGCCCTTGGTGGTATCGCCGCACTGAACTCCAGCGGACGCGAGGGTGTCGACGTGGTGGGTCTGGACGGTCAGACCGACATGTTTGCCGCCATCCAGGCCGGTGACGCATTGGCCACCGTGATCCACAAGCCCACCGCCGGGATTGTCGTCGAGGAGATCGTCGACTATCTGCGCGGCAAGCCGGTGCCGGAGTACCGCGTTCTCGACGAGGACCTGGTGACCAAGGAAACCATCGCCTCCGGCGCTCAGCCGGCCTTCTGACCGATCTCTTTAAACGACGGAGCTCTGATGACCACAACCTCGGCACCACCTCGTCCACCGGATGCCTTGGAGCCCAAGGGTAAAGGGATGGGCGCACCCAACCTCCGCAAGCTCGCTCAGTTGGGTCCGGTTGTTGCGCTGGTCTTACTGGCCGCGGTGTTCGCGGTCAGCGCGCCCAACTTCACCAGCGGTGCCAACCTCACCAACGTACTTCAGCAGGTGTCGATCACGGCGATCGCCGCAGTAGGCGCCACCGTGGTGATCCTGGTGGCGGGCATCGATCTATCGGTCGGCTCCGTGGTGGCTCTCACCGGCAGTATCGCGGCGCTGTACCTGCAGCACGCGATCCTCTCGACGGGAGCGTCGGCGGTGGTGGCGGTGTTGCTCAGCCTGGTGGTCGGCACCGCGTGCGGGTTCCTCAACGGGGTGCTGATCACGTTGTGCCGGGTGCCTGCGTTCATCGCGACGCTGGCGACACTCACGGCCCTGCGCGGTATCGCCCTGCTGGTCACCGACAGCTACCCGATCTCCATCGGCAACAGCACTTTCAACCAGATCGGTGTCGGCAAGGTGGGGCCGGTGCCCATCCCCGTGATCATCATGGCAGTGACATTCGCCGTGGGTTACGTGATCCTGCACCGGCTCAAGATCGGGCGCCGTATCTACGCGGTGGGCGGCAACCGCGAAGCGGCGCGTCTGTCCGGCATCCGGGTGAACCGGGTGTTGTTGTTCGCCTTCACCTTTGCCGGTCTGTGCGCGGGGATCGCGTCGGTGATCCTGACCGCCAAACTGTCCTCGGGCCAGCCCGCCGGTGCGGTGGGATTCGAGCTGGACGTCATCGCCGCCGTGGTGGTGGGCGGTACCAGCCTGTTCGGCGGGCGCGGCAGGCTGGCCGGCACATTCCTGGGCGCGTTGGTGATCGCCGTGCTGGGTAACGGGCTGACACTGATGAACGTGCCGTTCTACTGGCAGCAGATCGTCACCGGTGCCGTGGTGGTGGCCGCGGTGGTGCTCGACCGCGTCACCCGAGGGGAGCCGGGCGAATGAGTGTGGCCGCCCCCGCCCGCACAGGTCTGGTGCGGGCAAACGGGATCTCCAAGCACTACTCGGGGATCGCTGCGCTCGAAGACGTCTCGGTGACGTTGGAGCCGGGCAAGATCCACGCGCTGGTCGGCGAGAACGGCGCCGGCAAGTCCACGTTGTCGAAGATTCTTTCAGGGTTCGAGACGGCTGACTCCGGCACCATCACCCTCGACGGGCAGCCGATCAACCCGAAGAACCCCACCCAGGCCTCCGCGCTTGGCATCGGCATCGTGCACCAGGAGCTGTCGGTGATCGGATCCATCTCCGTCGCGGAGAACGTCCTGGTCAATGCCGAGCCGTCGCGCTGGGGTGTGATCGATCGGCGCGCCCTGGCCCAGCAGACCCGTGAACACCTCAAGCGGGTGGGGTTGGATATCGACCCGCGCCGCCAGGCCGGCGAGTTGTCGATAGCTGAGCAACAGCTCATCGAGATCGCCCGCATCCTGGCCCAGGACGTGAAGGTGGTGTTCTTCGACGAGCCCACATCGTCACTGCCGCACGATGATTCGGTGCGGCTGCTGGGTCTGCTGCGGGAGCTGCGGGACGACGGCGCCACGGTGGTGCTGATCAGCCACGACCTGCCGGAAGTGCTGGAGTACGCCGACACTGTGAGCGTGCTGCGGGACGGTAGACACATCATCACCGCCCCGGCTGCCGAGTTCACCGAGGACTCGCTGATCAGGCACATGATCGGACGCAATCTCGAATCCGTGTACCACGGGCACGAGGAGACGGCCGATCGCCAAGCGCCGGTGTTGTCCGTGGACCGTATCAGCGCGCCCGGGGTGGTGTCGGCGTCACTCAAGGTCAGCCCCGGCGAGATCCTCGGTATCGGGGGCCTGGTGGGCAGTGGCCGCACCGAGGTGCTGGCCGCGATCTACGGGGCCACCCGAATTACGGCCGGCACCATGTCGTTTCATGGCAAACCGCACCGCCCGAGTCATCCCGGCGCGGCCTTGGACACCGGTATCGCACTGGTGCCCGAGGATCGCAAGAACCAGGGCCTGCACCTGGGCCTGCCCATCAGCACCAACATCGAACTGGCCAGCCTGGCCGCCATGAGCACCGGGCCATGGCTGCGCCGGCGCAAGGGCGCCAAGATCGTCGACCGGTTCTTCAAGGAACTGCGCATCAAAGCCGCCAGCCCCGCCATGCCCGTGGGGGCGCTGTCCGGCGGCAACCAGCAGAAGGTGGCACTTGCCAAGGTGCTGGCCACCAGACCGCAGGTGCTGCTGCTCGACGAGCCCACCCGCGGGATCGACGTGGGCGCCAAAGCTGAAGTGCACCGGCTGATCCGGAGCCTGGCCGACGAGGGCATGGCCATCATCATGGTGTCGTCGGTGCTGCCGGAACTCCTCGGCGCCTCCGACCGTATCGTGGTGATGCGGGCCCGCCGCACCGTCGGCGAACTCAGCCGTGCCGAGGCTTCCGAAGAAGCCGTCATGAAGCTGGCGTTCCAAGGGGCGGTGGCCGATGACTGACAGAGTCGCGGTGCTCACCGGCGCTGACGGTGGCCTGGGTCGCGCCGTGGCCCAGCGGCTGGCCAAGGACGGCTTCTCGCTGGTGCTGGGGTATCACCCGGGCAGTGCGGCACCTGATGTTGCCGAGGCGTTGACGGTGCCTGCCGATGTCACCTCCGAAACTGATGTCGCTCAGCTGATGTCAGCGGCGGTGCAGGAGTTCGGCCGGATCGACGCGCTGGTCACCCTGGCCGGGGTGATGGAACAGACGTTCCTTCCCGAGTTGGATCTGGCCACCTGGAACCAGACCATCGCCGTCAACCTCACCGGCACCTTCCTCTGTGTCAAAGCGGCCGCCGAGGAGTTGGCGAAGACCGGTGGCGCCGTCGTCACCATCGGCAGCCAGATCGGATACGTCGGTGGCATCAACTGTGCCGCCTACACCGCCTCCAAAGCGGGGGTGGGCGGGCTGACCCGCGCTCTGGCCAGGGAGCTGGGGCCGGCGGTTCGGGTGAACTGTGTGGCGCCCGGCCCGATCGAGACGCCGATGACCGCGGTGCACGCCACCCCGGAATGGGTGGATCAGAAGACCAGGGCGTTGGTGATGGGCCGGTTCGGCACACCGGACGAAGTGGCCACCGCGGTGGCCTGGCTGGTGGGCGGGGAAGCCAGCTTTGTCACCGGCCAGACCATCAATGTCAATGGGGGAGGAGCGATGCCATGAGGATCAGTCAACTGACTGCACCCGAGTTCCTGTCGGCACAGGATGCCGTGGAACGGATTCCGGACCGGGCACGGCTGCTCGTCGAGGCTTCCGGTGGTGGCGTCATCGAGCCATCGGGTCTGCTCAACGCCCTGGCTGACCGGTACCGCCGCACCGGCGGGCCGATCGAGTTGGCCGCGTACTTCTGCAGCGGCGTGGGCGACCGCAACGGTTCCGGTATGGACGTGCTGGCATTGCCGGGGTTGTTGCGCAGTGCCATCGCCGGGCACTGGGCCATGACTCCCACGCTGTCGAAGATGGCCCATGACGGGGACATCGAGGCCTACAACTTGCCACAGGGTGTGCTGGCGCAGCTGCTGCGCGAAAGTGCCGCCAAGCGACCAGGCCTGGTGACGAAGGTGGGGCTGGGCACGTTCTGTGACCCCCGCCAGGGCGGCGGCCGGCTCAACAGCGCCACCACCACCGAGCTCGTCGAGGTTATGGATATCAAAGGCGAGGAGTACCTGTTCTATCCCAGCCCCTCCTTCGACGTCGCGTTCATCCGCGGGACCACTGCCGACGAGCACGGCAACCTGACGCTGGAACATGAGACAGCCAAGCTGGGCGTGTTGGCTGCGGCCACTGCGGCACGCAACAGTGGCGGACTGGTGATCGCCCAGGTGAAGCGCGTCGCTGCCGTACACACGCTGAATCCCAAGAGTGTGGTGGTGCCAGGTCATCTGGTCGATATCGTGGTGGTGCAGGAAGACCAGTGGCAGACCGCGATCAACGAATACAACCCCGCCTTCTCCGGCGAGGTGTACGTGCCGTTCGGGCGATCGCCTGCGATGCCGCTGTCGGAACGGAAAGTGGTGGCGCGCAGGGCACTCGACGAGATCAAGCCGGCCTCGGTGGTGAACCTCGGGGTCGGGATGGCCGACGGGGTGGCCACTGCCGCACTGGAAGAGGATCGGCTCAAAGAGATCACTCTGACCGTCGAACAGGGCATGGTGGGCGGCGTCCCCGAACGGGGAGTCATCTTCGGGGTCTCTTGGAACCCAGAAGCCGTCATCGAACACGCCTCGCAGTTCGACTTCTATGACGGCGGCGGCCTGGATGTGGCATGTCTGGGCTTCGCCGAGGTCGACAAAGAGGGCAACGTGAACTCATCTCTGGTCGACGGTCGTATCTTCGGTGCGGGCGGATTCATCAACATCTCGCAGGCGGCCAAGAAGGTGGTGTTCTGCGGGACGCTCACCGCGGGCGGACTGCGCATCGACCTCACCGAGGGACACCCGAAGGTGACCGCGGAAGGCAGGCATCGCAAGTTCATCGACAAGGTACGCCAGGTCACGTTCAACGCCCATCTCGCCCGGGAACGTGGCCAGGAGGTCATCTACGTCACCGAACGCGCGGTGTTCGCCCTCGGCGACGACGGCCCCGTCCTGACAGAGGTGGCGCCCGGCTGGACCGCCGAGCAGGTGATCGCTCTGATGGACTTCCGGCCCAAGCTCGCCGACGACATCACGACCATGTCGGCGTCGCTCTTCATGTCCCGCCGTCGAACCCCCGAAACCCTGACCCAAGAGGAGAATTGACATGCGTACCCGAGCCGCAGTCACCTATGGATTGAACACTCGCTTCGACGTCAAAGAAGTCGAACTCGACGAGCCCGGCGCAAATGAGGTGTTGGTGCACCTGGTGGCCTCCGGGGTCTGTCATTCCGACATGCACCACGTCACGGGTGACCAGATCGCCGCGCTGCCCATGATCTTCGGCCACGAGGGCGCGGGTGTGGTGGAACAGGTGGGTGCCAACGTCACCCACGTCGTACCCGGCGATCACGTCGTGATGTCCTACCTGCCGTCCTGCGGTACCTGCCGCTGGTGCACCGACGGCCAGACCAACCTGTGCGATCTGGGCGCCTATACGGTGCAGGGGCCGCAGATCGACGGGACCTTCCGGTTTCGTGACGACGCCGGAGTTGAACTAGGACAGTTCTGCCTGGTGTCCACGTTCAGTGAGTGGACCGTGGTGCCCGGCCAGTCCGTGGTGAAGGTGGACAAACACTATCGCCTCGAGCGGGCCTGCCTGGTGGCCTGCGGCGTCACCACCGGTGTCGGCACCGCGATCTACCGCGGAGGTGTCGAGTTCGGCGACGACGTGATGGTCTTCGGCGTTGGCGGCATCGGGATGAACATCGTGCAGGGCGCCAAGATCGCCGGCGCCAAGCGCATCATCGCCTGCGACACCAACGACTGGAAACTGGAGCAGGCCAAACTGTTCGGCGCCACCCACACCGTCAACCCGAACGTCACCGATCCGGTGGAGTTCGCTACCGAACTCACCTGGGGAGTCGGCGTCGACAAGGCCTTCGAGGCCATCGCAACCGCCGAGACCATCGGACAAGCCGTGCGGTCGGTCCGTAAGAGCGGCACCGTCGCCGTCGTCGGCCTGACGCGGCACGACCAGCCGAGCATCCCGATCAATCCGTCGGACTTCGTCTTGTGGCAGAAGACGCTCACCGGCTCTCTCAACGGCGGCTGCAACCCCCGCAACGACATCCCGAAGATGTTGAAGCTGTGGGATTCCGGACAGATCAATCTCGACGGCCTGGTCACCAAGGAGTACCGCATCGAACAGATCAACGACGCTTATGACGACCTGCTGGCCGGCAAGAATCTGCGCGGTGTGATCCGCTACGAGTGGGCCGACAACGGAGTCCCGTCGTGACCTCTTTGATCTCACGAGGGGGGCCTTACTCCCTGGACGCCGACGCTGAGCAGTTCCTCGGCGTGGTGCAGGACTTCTGCGCCACGCGGGTGGGTCCGCGCGCCCAAGACATCGATCTGTCCGGTAAGTTCTTCCCGGAACTGCTGGCCGATGCCGCCGATCTCGGATTGCAGGGCCTGATCTTCGGTGACGACGGCAGCATCGACCCGATGATGTTCGCCCTGGCACACGAGACCACCGAACTGGTGGCGTCGTACTCCGGCGCGGTGGCCTTGGGCATCTCGATCGCCCGGCTGCACGGTTACCTACTGGCCGCCTATGCCCCGGCCGATATCCGAGACCGCTGGCTGCCCGGTCTGATCGACGGTTCCCTGCGCGGCAGCTTCGCACTCAGCGAACCACACTCCGGCACCGACATCCGGGCCGGACGCACCGTGGCTGTCGAACACAGCGACGGAACGATCAGCATCACGGGGGAAAAGGCGTGGATCACCCAGAGCCCGGCCGCACATTTCTGCATCGTGCTGACCAAACTGGGCTCAGCGGACCGAGAGGCCCCCACCGCCGCGTTCGTGGTGCCGCTGGACACCCCCGGGGTCACCGTCGGCAAAGACGAGCCGATGTCCGGGTTTCGCGGAATGCCCATGGCCAACGTTCATTTCGACAACTGTCGGGTGCCGTCGGACTGGCGGCTACAGACCGACGGCTTCCGCGGCATGCTCGAAGGGCTCAATCTGGCGCGCCTCGACGCCGGCTGTTACGCAGTGGGCTTCATGCGGGCAGCACTGCGGGAATGCGGAACATACGTGCGAGACCGGCAGGCCTTCGGCAAGTCGCTGGCCGATCTGCAGATCGTGCAGGAGAAGCTGGGCAGGTTGCACGCTGACTACCTGGCCGCCCGTGGGCTACTGCGCGACGGCGTCACCAGCTATGCCTCCGGCGGCGGTGGCGACTCCCACCTGATCTCGGCAGCCAAGATGTTCGCCACCGACGCCGCCATGCGTCACACCGTCGAGGCCGTGCAACTGCTCGGGGGTTACGGAGTGCATCTGCATTACCCGGTGCAACGATTGATGCGCGACGCGAAGATCACCCAGATCATCGACGGCACCAGCGAGATCCATGCCCTGATGCTCGGCCGGGCCGCCGTGCGCGCCGACTGGTCCTGACCCCTAGGAGAACCCATGACACTCAACGACGCCCTCCGGCGGACCCTGTTCATCGATGGCGAGTTCGTCGGTTCCGATGGCGACGTCCTGCCCGTCACCGACAAGGCCAGCGGCGCAGTGATCGGCGAGTCCGTCATCGCCACCGACGCCGACGTCAACCGTGCGGTATCGGGAGCTGTTGCTGCCCAACGGGAGTGGTACGCCACCCCGGCCACCGAAAGGGCGGCGGTCCTTCGCCGCGGCGGGGCGATCCTGGAGCGCGAAGCGGGCCGCTTCAAAGACGTCCTGATCCGCGAGGGCGGCGCCGTCGGCCCCAAGGCAGAAGGGGAGATCGGCGCCAGTGTCATCGAGTTCTTCCAGGCCGCAGAACTGGCCACGACTCCGCTGGGTGAGATCATTCCGTCCGGTCAGCGCGGCCGGGTCAACATCGTCGAGCGCCGTCCCGTCGGCGTGGTCGGGCTCATCACGGCGTGGAACGCCCCGGTGCACATCGCCATGCGGGTGCTGGCGCCGGCGATCGCGCTGGGCAATACGGTAGTGCTCAAGCCCGCCCCGGAGACCCCGTTCACCGGCGGACTGATGTTGGCCGAGGTACTCGCCGAAGCCGGGCTGCCCGCAGGAGTGGTCCAGGTGCTCACCGGCGGACCGGCCGGAGCCGGCTTGGTGAACCATCCTCAGGTCGACATGATCCACTTCACCGGGTCCGAGGACACCGGCCGTCGTATCAACGTGGCCGCCGCGCCACTGCTCAAGCGGGTGGCGCTCGAACTCGGCGGCAACAATGCCAGCATCGTGCTCGCAGATGCCGACGTGGAACTGGCCGCGCGGTGCGGTGCCGGGTCGTCATTCGGGCATCAGGGGCAGGTGTGCATTGCCACCGGCCGGCATGTCGTGCTCGCCGATGTCGCCGCGGATTACGTTGCGGCGCTGTCGGCCGAGGCAGCCCGGCTGACCGTCGGCGATCCGTACACCGCTGAGGTGGACCTGGGTCCCATGGTGTCGCAGCACCAAGTGGACAAGGCACTGGCCATGGTGACCAGCAGCGTCGACCTCGGGGCCAGGGTGGTCGAGGGTGGCACCGCCGACGGGGTGTTCCTGCGCCCAACCGTGGTGGACCAGGTGCGGCCCGGCATGGTCTTGCACGACGAGGAGGTGTTCGCGCCCATCGCTCCGGTGACGGTGGTGGACTCCGTGGACGAAGCTCTCAAGATCGTCAACGGCACCCGCTTCGGACTGTCCACGTCGGTGTTCAGCCGCGATCTCGACAAGGCGTGGAGCGTGGCCGACCAGGTGCGCTCCGGTATGGTGCACGTCAACGACGGCACCGCCATGCATGAGTCGCAGGTGCCGTTCGGAGGCACTGCAGCCTCGGGCCTGGGCGACGATCTGGGCGGCCGGGCCAATATCGATCTACTGACCGAGCGTCGATGGACGAGCCTGCAGCGGAACCTGTTGTGACCGACGGGGTTGTGCGGCTGGAGTTTTCGGGCCTCGTGGCGCGAGTGGAGCTGGACCGTCCGCGCAAACGCAATGCGCTGAGCACACATTTGATCACCGAGCTGCGCGGCCGCCTGGACGAGGTCGCCGTCTCAGAGGCCCGGGTGGTGCTGCTCGCCGGCGCAGGTCCGGTGTTCTGCGCCGGCGCGGATACCACCGAATTTTCCGGCGTGACAGCTGAACTGGTTCTTCGGCGCTGGACGCGACTGGGGCAGCAGGTTTTTCGCGCGCTGTCCGAGCTACCGCAAACCACCATTGCGGTGCTGGCCGGCGGCGCCTACGGCGGGGGCCTGGAACTGGCGATGCACTGTGATTTCCGGGTGGCCGCCGACGATGCGAAGCTGGGCCTTCCGGAAGCGACGCTGGGAACCACCCCGGGGTGGGCCGGGTTGGCCCGCATCAGCGAGATCGCCGGTACCTCCGCGGCCAGGCGACTGGCCCTGACGGGCCAACCGATTGAGGCCGCCGAGGCGTTCCGGCTCGGCATCGTTGACATCGTGGACGCCGATGCGGAGCGGGCGGCTGACGCGTTGGTGCAGAGCCTGCTGCTCACCACGCCCGGCGCCCAGTCGATTCTCAAGCGAGTGCTGGCCGCCTCCGGGCCCGCCGACTCAACCAACCTCATCGATTCCCTTGCCGGCGCCTACCTCATGGCCACCGGTCAGACCCGTTCCGGGAGGACGACATCATGACAAGAACAGTGCTCATCGCCGGGTCCTCCCGCGGTATCGGCGCAGCCGCAGCGCGCCAGGAAGTGGCCCGTGGCTCGCGGGTGATCCTGCATGGTCGCAGTGATTCCGTTGCCTTGAAGCAACTGTCGGCAGAGCTTGACGCTCCCGCCTATCACTGCGACGGGCAGGACGCCGCCGCGGTGCAGCAGATGGTCGACACCGCGCTGGCCGAGGTGGGGCCCATCGACGCCCTGATCTGCACGCTGGGCAGCGTCCTGGCTACCGATGCGCTGACTGGTTCCACCGAGGACTGGATCGCGGAGTACCGCTCCAACGTGCTGGGCCCGGTGAACTTCATCAGGGCGTTGGCTCCGTCCATGCAGGCCAACGGTGGCGGCCGCATTGTCACTGTGTCGTCGATCCGGGGCCGGGACAACCTGGCCAGCCCGGAGGTCACGGGGTACTCCGCGGCCAAGGCCGCGTTGGAGAACGTCACCGTGTCCTTCGCCAAGGCCCTGGCTCCGTCCATCACCGTCAACTCCGTGGCCCCCGGGTTCGTGTTGACCGACATGTCCGAGTCGTGGTCGGACGAGGTGCGCAAGGAGGTGGCCACCAACCTGCTGGGTCGCGCTGCCCAGCCGCAGGAGATCGCCGCACTGCTGTGCTTCCTGGTGAGCGACGGCGCCAGTTTCATCACCGGCCAGACGGTGCTCGCCGACGGCGGATTGGATGCCCGCTGATGGCACCACTGATCCTGCCGGATGCCGACGGCACACTGTCTGCGGTACAGCTGGCCGCGCCTGCTGCCCTGGTCGTTGCCTCGACACCGCCGAGCAGTCGGATCGTGTATGCCGCCGCGCATGTGGTGGCCGACCCGTTGCGGGCCTGCGACGCGGTGGCGGGGGTGGACCAGATCGACTGGGACGCCACGGTTGAACTGCGCCGCAGGCTCTGGTCGCTGGGATTGGGCGTGGCAGAGTCCATGGACACCGCACAGCGCGGAATGGGGCTGGACTGGGCGGGTGCCCGGGAGCTGGCGCTGCGTACGCTGGCAGATGCCCGCGATCGCGGCGGGCAGGTGGTGGTCGGTGTAGCCACCGACCAGATATCCAGCGATAGCCCGGGTCTGGATGAGATCCGTGATGCCTACCTGGAACAGATCAGCGATATCGAAGGTGCGGGCGGCTCCGTCGTCATGATGGCCAGCCGGCACCTCGCACGGGTGGCTCGCAGCCCCGACGACTACGCCAGGGTGTACGGCGAGGTACTGGAGCACGCCACCCGCCCGGTGATCCTGCACTGGCTCGGGTCCATGTTCGACCCGGCGCTGGCCGGCTACTGGGGACACGACGAACCCAAAGCCGCCATGGCCGGCGTGGTCGACATCATCGGCGCCCATGTCGACAAGGTGTCCGGCATCAAGGTGTCACTCCTGGACGCGGCGCTGGAAACGCTGCTGCGCGAGATGATCCCGGCACCGGCGCGGGTGTTCACCGGCGACGACTTCAACTACGTCGACCTGGTCGCCGGTGACGGAACGCGGCACAGCGATGCCCTACTGGGTGCGTTCGCCGCCGTGCCGCGGTTCGCGTCGGCGGCTTTCGCGCGGCTGGATGTCGGTGATGTCGACGGGTTCCGCGACATCCTGGAGCCGACGTTGCCACTGAGTCGGCTGGTGTTCAGCGCGCCCACCCAGTACTACAAGGTAGGTGTCGCGTGGCTGACCTACCTGGACGGCGGGCAGGACCACTTCCGGATGCTGCGTGGTTTCGAGACCGGTCGCAGCCTGCTCCACCTGGCTGAACTGGTGCGCGTCGCTGGGTCGATCGGCCTGTTCGCCGACCCCGATCTGGCCGCTCGGCGGGCATCTGCCTATTTTGCTGTGCAGGGGATCGGGTAGTGATGCTCACTGCGCGGCGTGATCGCTGTCGGCGGGGACCGGGCACGTGAGGTAACGGAACTCATCGCCGTCAAGTGGTGGTCACACCGCGGAACTGCGAGGTCTCTGCAACTGCGGCTGCAAGCAAGGAGTCTGGATGTGACCGATCGGGTGCTCGATGAGCTGGGGTACTACCTACTTGCCGGTGCAGGGGGCGAAGGGCCCGCGTCTCTCATGGACGAGGCGCGACGGGGTGAGCAGCTGGGGTTCGGCAGCGCCTTCATCTCTGAGCGCTGGAACGTCAAAGAGGCCTCGTCGTTGGTGGGCGCGGCCTGCGCGGTGACCAGCCGCATGCAGATCGCCACGGCCGCAACCAATCACAACACCCGCCACCCGCTGATCACCGCGTCCTGGGCCACCACCATGCACCGGCTGTCCAGCGGTCGGTTCACCCTCGGCATCGGCCGTGGCATCGCGGCAATGTACAACGCCTTCGGGGTGCCCGCGGTGACCACAGCCCAGATGGAGGACTTCGCCGCCGTGATGCGGCGGCTGTGGCGCGGTGAGCTGATCTTCAACCACGACGGACCCATCGGCGAGTACCCGGTGCTGTTCCTCGATGCCGACTTCCGCGAGGACATCCGCTTGGCCGTCGTAGCCTTTGGGCCGCAGACCCTGGCGCTGGGCGGCCGTGCCTTCGACGACGTCATCCTGCACACCTACTTCACGCCGGAAACCTTGGCACGCAGCGTCAAGACGGTGAAGGAGGCCGCCGAGCAGGCCGGCCGCGACCCCGACGCGGTCCGGGTGTGGTCCTGCTTGGCCACCGTCGGCGACCATCTACCCGAGGAACTGCGGCTGAAGAAGACCGTGGCTAGGCTGGCCACCTACCTGCAGGGTTATGGCGATCTGCTTGTCAGTACCAATAATTGGGATCCCGCTGTGCTGCAACGCTTCCGCGATGACGCCGTGGTGCAGTCCATTGCCGGCGGTATCGACCACAAGGCCAGTGCCGGGCAGATCGAGCACATCGCCGCCCTGATCCCTGAGGAATGGTTGGAGCCGTCGGCCACCGGGTCGGCGCGTCAGTGTGTGGACCGGGTGCGCAAGGAATTCGACTACGGCGCCGACGCGGTGATCATGCACGGTGGCACCCCGGACGAGTTGGCGCCGATTGTGGCGGAGTACCGGGCGAGGTGAGTCAGCTCTCGAGCTGCGCCACGGTCCTGGTGTCGAGGTTGGGGACGATCATCTCGTTGATGATGCGTTGGTGTTCGGGATGATCGCGGTAGGCGACGAAGCTGTCGCGGTCATCGAAGGTGCCGACCACGGCGAAGTCGACACTACCGGGTGAGAAGTTGATGTCGGGCCCGCAGACGTAGCTCTGCACACCGTCGACCGTGGCGACCACCGCCTGCAGTGCGTCGGCCACCGGCTGGCCGGCGAAGGATTCGTCTTTCCACTTGAACATCACGATGTGTGTGAACGGCATCCGGTCATCCTACGGTCGCATCGTGACCCCACCGTCGACCGCGAGCACCTGACCGGTGACGAAGCTGGAGTCCTCCGACATCAGGAACGCGCCCATGGCGGCGATGTCCTCAGGCTGACCGAAACGGTGTTTGATGGCGGCCATTGCCTTCGCCGAGGCGGCGACGGCCTCTGGTAGTTCCGGGAGATTCTCGTGCAGGATCAGGCCGGGGGTGATGGCGTTGGCACGGACCTTCTTCGACCCGTACCGTGCGGCCACGGTGCGCATCAGTGCGTGCACGGCGGCCTTGCTCATGCCGTAGGCCACACGCACCGGGCTGCCGGTGCTGGCCTGTGCGGAGGAGGTGTAAACCATCGATCCGCCACCCGAGTCCACCAGGGCGGGGACCGCGTGCCGCGAGCACAGGAAATACCCGCGGGCGTTGGTGTTCATCACCGCGTCGAAATCCGGCAACGGCAGATCAACCCCGGCGGGGGACAGTCCGTCGGCGAAGTTCGCGTAGTTGGCGTGAAATCCGTTGAGCCGACCGTACTTCGACATCGCCAACCCCACCAGCGCGGCCACGGAATCGTCGTCGGCTCCGTCGAGGTGGGCGCTGACGGCGCCGATCTCGGCGGCCACCGCCGCGGCCCGGTCGGCGTCGAGGTCGCCGAGGACCACCTGTGCGCCCTCGGCTGCGTAGCGGCGCGCCAGCGCATCACCGATGCCGCCGGCGCCTGCGACGACGATGACTTTTCCGGCCAACCTGTCGGATATCGGGTTCGATGATGTCGTCATCTGATCCCAGTGCACGGTTCGTGCCTTCCCGTCTGGCCTGCGGTATGGACCGACCATAGCGGGTCACGCGGGTGTCCGGACAGGATTGAAACGTTACATTCAACGGAGTTTCTGTTTCGCGCCGATAATTGGCACGATAGGGCTCAGGCGGTCAGAAGTGGTGCGATCCAAGTCAGTTCGGCCGGCAGCTGCGAACTCCAGAACGACCCGTCGTGACCGCCGGGGGAGAACCCGCCCGCAGGCGGGGTGGGCAACTGCGCAATGTATTCCTGCGTCGCTGAGTAGAACGGATCGCTGGTGCCGCAGTCGATGCGAACGGGGATGGAGGCCAGTTCCGGTAGCCCCCAGACCGAGTTGGCCGCGTAGTCGTCGGCCCCGTCGAACGCGCCAGGGGCCGTCGCTCCCGACGACAGCCACAGCGCCGGGCTGACAGCACAGATGGCCGCAGTGCGCGGTGCTCCGAGCCGGGCACCCAGCAGCAGCGCCCCGTACCCGCCCATCGACCAGCCGATGAACCCCACCCTCGAGGTGTCCAGTCCCTGCGAGCCCAGCATGGGAATGAGTTCGTCAAGCACCATGGCGCCCGAATCCTCACCGGATGTGCGCTTGTGCCAATAACTTCCACCACCGTCGACGGCCACCACCGCGAACGGAGGCAAGCCCGCGGCCACCGCCTGGGCCAGCCCCTGCTCCACACCGCCGGCCATCACCGTGGCCGCGTCGCTGCCTTTGCCGTGCAACGCGATCAACGGCCGCAGTTGCTCCGTCTGCCCCGGTGGCCGCGCGATCGCCCAGTTGGTGGCGACCCCGCCGCGGGCCGCGGACACAAACGATCCGGTGACCATCGTGGGCGCGGGCGTCGCCATGGCGATGGCGGGTGCCAGGGCACTGGCCGCCGAAGCCGCCGCCACCCCGGCTCCAAGACGCAAGACGGCGCGCCGGCTGAGCTCTGGCATGGCGGCAATCTTGCCATCGCCGGGTGAACAAGCTGGGTCCAGAGGCTGGTTTGAGCGAAAACGCCCAGCGTGACCGGGGTGGCTGGCAGCATGCTAACCGTGACGGCAGCAGTGACTCCGAAAGGAGAACGTCGGCGGTACGCACTCGTGCGCGCCGCCGCTGAGCTGCTGTGTGAGGGAGGCTTCGAAGCGGTGCGACACCGCGCGGTTGCCAGTCGCGCAGGTCTGCCGTTGGCGTCCACCACCTACTACTTCGCGTCGCTGGATGACCTGGTGGTCGCCGCGGTCGAACACATCGGCCTCGTGGAGGCCGCCAAGATGCGCGGCCACATCGAGGGGCTGTCCCGGCGCAGGCGGGGCCCCGAAGCCACCGTCGATGTCCTGGTGGACCTGTTGGTCGACGACAACGTGGCCGATGATCAGCTGATCTCGCGCTACGAGCGGTACATCGCGTGCGCCCGCCAGCCGGCCTTGCGTGCAGTTCAGCGCAGAATCCTGCAGCAACGCACCGAGGCCGTGAGCGAAGTGCTCGAACGATCAGGCCGGTGCGTGCGAGGCGAAACGCTGTCGGCGCTGGTCTGTGCCGTCGACGGCGCCGTGGTCTCCGCCCTGGTGGACAACGCCGGAACGCCGCGCGAGACCGCACGAGCCACCTTGATCGACGTCATCGACGTGTTCGCGCCATACGACAAGCGGGCCGCCCGGGTTTGACGATCGACGCGGGTGGTTACCTAACCCGTCATGAATTTCACCGCTGTGGTGGACACGGCGCTGGACCGGTCAGTGGTCCTGGGTTACACCAAGGTGGGCTCACAGCTGCGTCGCCACTGGTGGCCGGCTGACCCCACCCGCCAAGACCTCGCCGGCCAGCGGGTGGTGGTCACCGGAGCCACCTCGGGCATCGGTGAGGCCATGGCCCGGTCGTTTGCCGAACTGGATGCCATCGTGCACCTGGTCGGTCGCAGCGAAGCCAAGGTGACGGCGTCGGCGGGCAAGATCCGCGGCGCCGTTCCGGGCGCGCAGGTGATCGAGGAGATCTGCGACGTCTCCGACCTGGATGCCGTCCGGGCCTGGACCGCCGATCTGGCTGCCCGCATCCCCGCGCTGCGCGGCCTGGTGCACAACGCGGGCTCGATGCCACCCGAGCGCGTGGAGAGCAAGCAGGGCCACGAGGTCCAACTGGCCTCCCATGTCCTGGGCCCGCACCTGATGACCGAGGAACTGCTGCCGCTGCTGCGTGCCGCCGCCGGCGCGTCGGTGGTGTGGATGTCCTCGGGCGGGATGTACACCGCACCGCTGGTCGATGACGACCTGGAGTTCCGCGCCGGCTACACCGGCGCCAAGGCATATGCCAGAACCAAACGCATGCAGGTGGTACTGGCCGACGCCTGGGCGCGGCGGCTGGCGGGCACCGACGTCCGGGTGGAGAGCATGCACCCCGGCTGGGCGAGCACCCCGGGTGTCACGGAGTACCTGCCCCTGTTCGACAAGCTGACCAAGCCGCTGTTGCGTGATGCCGCCGACGGCGCCGACACCGCGGTCTGGCTGGTGGCCACCCGGCCGGAGTCGGCGGCAGGACACTTCTGGCATGACCGGGCCCAGCGTCCCACCACCTTCGGCTGGCAACGTGCCGAGAACCCGGCAAAGGTAGCCCATTTCCTCGAACAGGTCGCCACACTGACCGAAACGTCCACCGATTGGACCGGTTTGCCCGATTGAGCAGTTTCACCCCTCTGCGCTGACCGATGATGAAAGGCGCATCCCACCCCCCGCTAGGAGGAGATATGGCGCAGTCGGACGTCGAGGAACAGCCGAAGCTCAAACGGGTGATGGGCCCGGGACTGCTGCTGCTGTTCGTGGTCGGCGACATCCTGGGCACCGGTGTCTACGCGCTGACGGGACAGGTCGCCGGAGAGGTGGGCGGAGCGGCCTGGCTGCCGTTCCTGGTGGCCTTCCTGATCGCCACCATCACCGCGTTCTCCTATCTGGAGCTCGTCACCAAATACCCGCAGGCCGCCGGCGCTGCGCTGTACGCGCACAAGGCCTTCGGCATCCACTTCGTGACGTTCCTGATCACCTTCATCGTGATGTGCTCGGGCATCACATCGGCGTCCACCGCGTCACGGGCGTTCGCGTCGAACGCGGTCGAAGGATTCGGCCTGGACTGGGGCAAGGTCGGCGTCGGAGCCATTGCCCTGGTCTTCATGGCGGCACTGGCCGCCATCAACCTGCGCGGCGTCAGTGAGAGCGTCAAACTCAACGTCGGATTGACCATCGTCGAGATCACCGGTCTGCTGACCGTCATCCTGGTCGGCCTGTGGGCTTTCACCCAGGGTGGCGACAACATCGACTTCTCCCGCGTCGTCATGTTCGAAAGTGAAGACGAGCGAAGCGCTTTCGTGGCGGTGACAGCGGCCACCTCGCTGGCGTTCTTCGCGATGGTGGGTTTCGAGGACTCGGTGAACATGGCCGAGGAAACCAAGGACCCGGTACGGATTTTCCCCAAGGTGCTGCTGACCGGTCTGTCGATTGCCGGCATCGTCTACATCCTGGTGTCCATCATCGCGGTGGCGCTGGTCCCGATCGGCGACCTGACCGAGAGCGACACCCCGCTGGTCGACGTGGTGCGCGCCGCCGCGCCGGGGCTGCCCATCGACGAGATCTTCCCGTTCATCACCATGTTCGCCGTGTCCAACACCGCGTTGATCAACATGCTGATGGCCAGCCGGCTGATCTACGGCATGGCGCGCCAGCACGTGCTGCCGCCTGTGCTGGGTGCGGTGCATCCCAAGCGCCATACCCCGTGGGTGGCCATCATGTTCACCACGGCCATCGCGTTCGGGCTGATCTTCTACGTTTCCGGATTCGCCAGTGCCAATGCCATCTCGATTCTGGGTGGCACCACGTCACTGCTGCTGTTGATGGTGTTCGCGGTGGTCAACGTCGCGGTGTTGGTGCTGCGCAAAGACGTCCAGAACAACGGTGAGCACTTCAAGACGCCGACCGTGCTGCCCATCGTCGGTTTCATCGTGTCGCTGTACCTGGTGACGCCGCTGTCCGGGCGCGACCCGCAGCAGTACCTGGTGGCGGGCATCCTCATCGTGATCGGCATCGTGTTGTTCTTCATCACCACGCTGATCAACAAACAGATGGGGTTGAAGGGCCAGATCACCGATCCGAGTCATCTGGCTGACGCGCCGGACTAGAAGTCACCGAATTTGGTGGCCCGGGCCTCCAGTTGCTCCACCCGGTGAGCATTGCCCTGCAGTTCGATGTAGCGCCGCCCGAACGCGCGGAGCAGGGCGTCGTCCAGGCGGCGTACCGCCCCCGGCGGGAAGCGGTAGTCCATCGCGGCGTTCACCGCCTCGGTGTCGATGCCGTCGAGCACCTCGTCCAGCCGGTCGAGCGAGTCGATACCGAGTTCGAGCAGCAGACCGGAGATCCAGGCGTAGTGGTCGGTGCGCGACCAGCCGGCGTCGCGGAACCGGTTACCCAGATAGGTGGCCAGGACCGGCGTGGCGATGCGCGGATCCTGCGTCGGCTCCTCCGCCGGTGCCGGGGTGGTGGAGCGCAGCCGCTCCCGGATGGCGGAGAACTCGCGGTCGGCGAGCTCGAGCAGCCCGGCGGCCAGGGTGAAGCGGCGATCCAGATCGGGCGCGTCGTCCTCGGGGACCGAGCCCTTGTAGCGGATGTCGTGTTCGAATTCCGCCCACGCGTGCTGCAGCACCGTGCGGACCTGGATCGAGGCCGGCTGCTGCTCACCTTCGACGGCCACCAGCAAGTGCCTGCTGGCGTATCCCCACCGGCCCGCGCTGGCGGTTTCCACCCCCATGTCGCGGTCGTCGAGCAGCCGCATCCCGTCGGCCAGCAGCGTCGCGACCGTCGCGACGTCGTCGCGGACGTAGGTGATGACCCGCAGTCCGATCTGATCGGTGATCTCGGCGAGTGGATCGGTGTAGAGCCGCCGGCCGTCGACGGTGCGGTCGGCTTTGGCGGCAAAGGACGCGATGGTCTTGGTGCGCGCCGTGACACTGAGATAGTTGATGCCGGCGTCGTCCAGCAGCGCGGTCACCAGGTCGAGGTAGTGCGCGGTGCTGACCTTGAGAGCGGGTCTACGCCGGGCATACTCGGTGATGGCGTCATGCACCGCCCCGGGGGTGGCTTCCGGGGCGGCAGGCTCCAGGTCGGCGGGCAGCGTCGGGGTGACGATGAAACCGGTCTCGAGGTCGCCGTAGACGGTGACCTCGGACGGCGACTCATGGACCAATCGGGCGACGTAGGCGCACACCACGGCGTCGACGGGATCCTCGGCCTTGCGAAGCTCGCTTTTGCGGGTGGCCTGCTCCACCGAGTCACGCAGGTCGTGCCAGGCCGGGCAGTCGGTGGTGATGAGCGGCAGCCCCTCGATGTGATCCATCAACCGCAGCAGTTCCGAGCGCAGCTGGGCGACGGTGCGGCCAGGCTTGGCCTTGTACTTCAACGTGCGGCCCAGCCGGAACAGCGCCACTGTCGCCGGGTGCGGATACACCTCGATGGCGCGCCTGCTTGCGGTGGACGCCGGATCGATGTCGAGGTCAAGGTCGTCGGCCAGTTTCCTGGCGCGCGGAGTGCCGGCGAACTCGGGTTTGCCTTTGTTCGCGGGGTGCGCGCCCGCCTGGAAACGGCCGAAGTCGGCGTTGAGCGCCTTCTCGCACGGCCGCTGGCCGGTGTCGTTCTCCACCACCAGAGGCGCATCGAAGGCGACCAGACACTCGTCCTGGACGTACGGCTGCAGTGCCGCCCGGATGCTGGCGTCGTCGGTGGCTGCGCCGACGTGCACCAGTTTGCCGGCGTCGTCGAGGACGGCCACACCGCTGGGCTTGCGTTGCCCCCATGCGAGGTCGAGGCCCACGAAGTACATGCGCTCAGTGTGCTGCATGAGAGCCGTAAGCTGTGTGTTCGTGAGTATTCCGAACGTCCTGGCCTCGAGGTATGCAAGCGCGCAGATGACGGCCATCTGGTCGCCGGAGGCCAAGATCGTCGCCGAACGGCGACTCTGGTTGGCTGTGCTGCGCGCCCAGATCGAGCTCGGGGTGCCGGTTCCTTCCGGGGTGGTCGAGGACTACGAGCGGGTGATCGAGGACGTCGATCTGGCATCGATCGCCGCCCGTGAGCGGGTCACCCGCCACGACGTGAAGGCACGTATCGAGGAATTCAACGCCCTGGCCGGCCACGAGCACGTGCACAAGGGCATGACCAGCCGCGACCTCACCGAGAACGTCGAGCAGCTGCAGATCCGGCAGTCGCTGGAGTTGGTGTTCGCCCACGGGGTGGCGGTGGCTTCTCGCTTGGCGGCCCGTGCCGTCGAGTATCGCGACCTGGTGATGGCCGGGCGGTCGCACAATGTCGCCGCGCAGGCCACCACGTTGGGGAAGCGGTTCGCCTCGGCCGCCGAGGAAGTCTTGGTGGCGTTGACCCGGGTGCGGGAGCTGATCGACCGGTATCCGCTGCGTGGCATCAAGGGCCCGATGGGCACCGCGCAGGACATGCTGGACCTGTTCGACGGTGACGCCTCTCGCCTTGCCTTGCTGGAGTCTCGAGTGGCTTCGTTCCTCGGATTCTCGTCGGTGTTTCGCAGTGTCGGGCAGGTGTACCCGCGCTCACTGGACCACGATGTGGTCTCGGCGCTGGTGCAACTCGGCGCTGGCCCGTCGTCGTTCGCGCACACCGTGCGGCTGATGGCCGGGCACGAACTGGTCACCGAGGGATTCGCACCCGGACAGGTCGGGTCGTCGGCCATGCCGCACAAGATGAACACCCGCTCGTGTGAACGCGTCAACGGCTTGCAGGTGATCCTGCGTGGTTACGCTTCGATGGCAGCGGAATTAGCTGGGGCGCAATGGAACGAGGGCGACGTCTTCTGCTCGGTGGTGCGTCGCGTCGCGCTGCCGGATGCGTTCTATGCGCTGGACGGGCAGACCGAGACGTTCCTGACGGTGCTCGACGAGTTCGGTGCCTACCCCGCGGTGATCCAGCGGGAACTGGACCGCTACCTGCCGTTCCTGGCGACCACCCGGATTCTGATAGCCGCGGTGCGTGCCGGGGTGGGCCGCGAAACCGCGCACGAGGTGATCAAGGAACACGCCGTGGCCGTTGCCCTGGCGATGCGGGAAAAGGGTTCCGAGCCTGATCTTTTGGATCGGTTGGCGGCCGATCCTCGGCTGCCGCTGGACCGTGCTGCGTTGGATGCGGCGCTGGCCGACAAGGGGGCGTTTATCGGCGCCGCGGGAGACCAAGTGGACCAAGTGGTTTCGGCTGTGTCGGAATTGGTTGCGCAGTACCCCGACGCTGCCGAGTACACGCCCGGCGCGATCTTGTAGACACCATGCGGGCGGACCTGACTGACCTGGACAACTTCGCGTCGGGGTTCCCGCATGAGATCTTCGCGGCCCATCGCCGCGAGGCGCCGGTGTTCTGGCACGAGCCCACCGAGCACACCCCCGACGGCGAGGGATTCTGGTCGGTGGCCACCCACGCGGAAACCCATGCCGTACTGCGTGATCCGGTGCTGTTCTCCTCGGTGACCGGCGGCTCGCGCGCCTATGGTGGCACCCTGTTGCAGGATCTGTCGATCTCCGGGCAGGTGCTCAACATGATGGACGATCCCCGGCACGCTCAGATCCGCCGCCTGGTCAGCTCGGGGTTGACCCCGCGAATGATCCGCCGCGTCGAGGACGATCTGCGTGTGCGTGCCGCCGCGCTGCTGGACGCCGTCCCTGTCGATTCTCCTGTCGACCTCCTGGTGTCGGTGGCCGCGGAACTGCCCATGCAGATGATCTGCATTCTGCTGGGAATTCCTGATACCGAACGACATTGGTTGTTCCAGGCCATCGAGCCGCAGTTCGATTTCGGCGGTTCCCGGTCGGCTGCCATCGGCCAGCTGTCGTCGGAGGATGCGGCGTCGCGGATGTACACCTACGGGATGGAGCTGATCGCGCTGAAGCGCGCCGAGCCCGCCGATGACATGCTGTCGGTGGTGGCCGCCTCCGGGGTGCTCTCCGATCTCGAGCTCTACCTGTTCTTCAGTCTGCTGTTCTCTGCCGGCGCCGAGACCACCCGCAATGCCGTCGCCGGCGGGCTGTTGGCGTTGGCGACGTACCCGTCGCAGTGGGCCTTGCTGCGTGCCGACCCGGCGCTGTTGCCCACCGCGATCGAGGAGATGGTGCGCTGGACGTCGCCGTCTCCGTCGAAGCGGCGCACCGTCACCGCGCCGACGGTCCTGGGTGGTTGCGAGCTGTCGCCGGGGGACAAGGTGGTGGTGTGGGAGGGGTCGGCCAACCGGGACCCGTCGGTCTTCGTCGAACCCGACGTGTTCGACGTGACACGAAAGCCCAACCCGCACCTGGGCTTTGGCCACGGTGTGCACTACTGCTTGGGCGCCAACCTGGCGCGGCTGGAGCTGCGGGTGTTGTTCGAGGAGCTGTTGGCGCGCTTTTCCTCGGTGGCGGTGGACTCCGTCGAGTGGACCCGCAGCAACCGTCACACAGGCCTCCGTCACCTTTTTCTGCGATTTGGGCGTGAATCCGGTCGCTGACCGACTGAAATCACGCCGAAATCGCGGCTTTGAGCTGGGAGAGGACGGTGTCAGGGCGTTCGGTCAGGTCCCACCAGGTGAAGCGGAGCACTCGCCAGCCCATCAGGATCAACTCGTTCTGCCGCTTGCGGTCCTTGCCGAATGTCACGGCGTCGCTGTGATGAGCCAGCCCGTCGATCTCGACGGCGACCTTGCTTGTGATGAATGCGAAGTCGATGACGTAACCGCCGGCGGGGTGATTGGCCACCCACCCGGCGATGTGGTGCTGTGTGAGCAGACGGACGAAGAGGCGCTCGGCCTTCGACCGGGTGTTGTCGCCGGCTGCCTGCAGGTAGATCCGAGCGCGGGGCGAGCCGTGGCGACCCTTGTTGCGCAGGTGCGCGACCCACAACTGCGGCAGTTCGGTGTGGCGCTGCAGCGCAGTGTCCATCACAACCGGACCCCCTCCGCGGCTGACGGCCGCTTCGAGAGCGGTCAGGTCCAACGAGGTGACCAGCAGTCCGTTGCGCTCGACGACGTCGGTGGGTTTCAGGTCGCGTCGCCGCAGCCGGGTGCCCGACCGACGCCTACCATTGCTGCCCCGCGGAACCGTCACCTCGACGAGTTCTGGCGGCCTCACGGTCAGCTCGTGCCACCACGCCGCAGTGAGCCCGAAAGCGACGGCACGAGGGCCGTATGACCAGACCTGAGACCGAATGCGCGCCGCAGTGGTGAACGGCCGGTCGTCGGCGAAGAACACGGACGGGCCGCACCGCTTCCAGTGTCCGGAGCGGACGCGCCGCGCCACCGCGCTGGGGCTGAGGCCGCAAGCCATGGCTTGGGCGAGGGTTATCACGCCGTCATGGCAGCGTAGATGTTCGTCGATCATGCTTGGTTGGTCGACGAATCGAGACGAACGGTTCCCGTGTCAGCGGTTTCGGCGTGAATTCGGTCGCGTAGCGACATGAATCACGCCGAAATCACTCTTTGATGCGGATGCCGGCGGCGCGGAGCTCGAGGGCGGCCAGGCCACGGATGGTGACGGCGTCCTCGCGGCGCCACGCACCCACCGGATCCATGCTCACCGACGTCAGCTTCCGCAACGGACGGTTGGCCAGCGCACGCATCGCCAACAACTGCTCACCGGCCGGCGTCGACGCCAGCGTCAGCGCCGTCCACTTGCGCCGGAAGAACCGGATACGCAGCACCAGCCACGGCATCGCCAGGGCCAGGATGGGCGGCGACGCCACCGCCAGCGCCAGCACCCAGGCCAACCAACTCGCGGTCTGATCCAGTTCCCCTCCTGCACCGGCCAGATCCAGGGCCGCCTCACCCGCGGACATCAGCGGACCTCGCAGGTCATCGCCGATCCACGGCACACCACTGACGCTGTTGCCCGCGGACTCGAGATTGTCGGCGATGCCGTTGGCCCCGCTCTGCACCTGTCTGCCGACCGCGGCGATGGTGGCGATCGCGGAATGCACGGCGACACCCACCGTCACCCAGATCACCGTCCAGGTCAGGATCACCGCGTCGCTGACCAGTTGAAGCAGTAGCCGGCGCGGTGTCGTGGCGTACGGCAGAAACCGGGTGCGTGAGGTCATGAGGTTGATCCCAGCACGTCGCCGCCCGACGCGCGGCCGTTAGGCTGGCCCGATGCGTCCTGCTCTGTCCGACTACCAGCACATTGCCAGCGGCAAGGTCCGCGAGCTGTACCGCATCGACGACGAGCACCTGCTGTTCGTCGCCTCGGACCGCATCTCGGCGTTCGACTACATCCTGGCCAGCGAGATCCCCGACAAAGGCCGGATCCTCACGGCGATGAGCGTGTTCTTCTTCGACCTGATCGACACGCCCAATCACCTTGCGGGCAGACAAGACGATCCCCGGATCCCGCAGGAGGTGCTGGGCCGCGCACTTGTGGTGCGGCAGCTGGAGATGATGCCGATCGAATGTGTGGCACGCGGCTACCTGACCGGCTCTGGCCTGCTGGACTACCAGGCGACGGGTTCGGTGTGCGGGATCGCGCTGCCGCCGGGGCTCGGTGAGGCCAGCCGGTTCGCCGAACCGATCTTCACCCCGGCCAGCAAGGCCGAACTGGGTGACCACGACGAGAACATCACCTTCGACCAAGTGATCGACAAGGTGGGCGAGGTGCGGGCCAACCAGCTGCGGGACAAGACCTTGCAGATCTACACCCAAGCCGCCGATCATGCCCTGGCCAAGGGGATCATCATCGCCGACACCAAGTTCGAGTTCGGTGTCGACACGAACGGCGACATGTGCCTGGCCGACGAGGTGTTCACCCCCGACTCCTCGCGGTACTGGCCCGCCGACACCTACCAGCAGGGCGTGGTGCAACCCAGCTTCGACAAGCAGTTCGTCCGCAACTGGCTCACCGGACCGGATTCCGGCTGGGACCGCTTGGGAGCGGCCGCGCCACCGCCCTTGCCGGACGATATCGTCGAAGCTACCCGCAGCCGTTATATCGAAGCCTACGAACGCATTTCAGGCCTGAGCTTCGCCGACTGGATCGGACCCAATTCGTGAACGGTCACCCGCAGCCCCCCAAAGCAAAGCGTATCGACAAGCGCCGCGAGTTCCACGGCGACGTGTTCCTGGACCCTTACGAGTGGATGCGCGCCAAGGAAGACCCCGAGGTGATCGGTCACCTCGAAGCGGAGAACTCCTACGCAGACAGCATCACCGCAGACCAAGAACCGTTGCGGCAGAAGATCTTCGACGAGATCAAAGCCAGGACCAAGGAAACCGACCTGTCGGTGCCGACTCGGCGCGGCGACTACTGGTACTACGGTCGCAGCTTTGCGGGCAAGCAGTACGGCGTGCACTGCCGCTGCCCAGTCCGTCACCCCGACGACTGGACCCCGCCTGAACTCGACGAGAACACCGAGGTGCCCGGCGAGTTGGTGCTGCTCGACGAGAATGTCGAAGCCGAGGGGCACGAGTTCTTCTCCCTGGGTGCTGCAAGTGTGAGCCTGGACGGCAACATCCTGGCGTACTCGGTGGATGTCCGCGGTGACGAGCGATACACGCTGCGGTTCAAGGACTTACGCACCGGTGAGATGTACGCCGACGAAATCGTGGGGATCGCCGCCGGTGTCACCTGGTCTGCCGACAGCGAGACCCTGTACTACACCACGGTGGACGACGCCTGGCGCCCCGACACCGTCTGGCGGCACCGGCTGGGCAGCGGCCTGCCCGCGCAGAAGGTGTTCCACGAACCGGACGAGAAGTTCTGGGTGGGCATGGGCCGCACCCGCAGCAACAAATACCTGCTGATCGCCGTGGGCTCGGCCATCACCTCCGAGGTGTTCTACGCCGACGCCGCCGACCCGACCGCCGAGTTCACCAGCATCCTGCCGCGCCGGGTTGGCGTCGAGTACTCGATCGATCACGCGGTGGTCGGTGGTGAGGATCGCTTTCTCATCCTGCACAACGACGGCGCGGTCAACTTCACCCTCGCCGAGGCGCCGGTGGCCGACCCCACCAGTATGCGGACCCTGATCCCGCACCGCGACGACGTCCGCCTCGAGGGCGTGGACGCCTTCGCCGGGCACTTGGTGGTGAGCTACCGCCGCGAAGCGCTGCCGCGAATCCAGTTGTGGCCCATCATCAACGGGAACTACGGCAAGCCCGAAGAGCTCGAGTTCGAATCCGAACTGATGTCGTCGGGGCTGGGCGGCAACCCGAACTGGGATGCGCCGCGGCTGCGCATCGCGGCCACCTCGTTCGTGATCCCCGTACGGGTGTACGACCATGACCTGATCACCGGAGAACGCACCCTGCTGCGCGAGCAGCCCGTGCTCGGGGACTACCGGCCGCAGGACTACACCGAACGTCGGGACTGGGCGGTGGCCCCCGACGGGGCCCGGGTGCCGATCTCGGTGATCAGCCGAGTGGGCGTCGCATTGCCGGCCCCTGCCCTGATCTACGGCTACGGCGCGTACGAGTCGTGTGAGGACCCCCGATTCTCCATCGCGAGGCTGTCCCTGCTGGACCGGGGCATGGTGTTCGCCATCGCCCATGTCCGTGGCGGCGGTGAGATGGGCCGGCTGTGGTACGAGCACGGCAAGCTGCTGGAAAAGCGCAACACCTTCACCGACTTCATCGCCGCGGCAGAACATCTGGCGAACACCGGCGTCACCCGGCCGCAGAATCTGGTGGCACTCGGGGGCAGTGCGGGAGGTCTGCTCATGGGTGCGGTGGCCAATCTGGCCCCGCAGGCCTTCGCCGGGATCCTGGCGCAGGTGCCGTTCGTCGACGCACTGACCACGATTCTGGATCCGTCGCTGCCCCTGACGGTCACCGAGTGGGACGAGTGGGGTAACCCCATCGAAGACCCCGAGGTCTACGCGTACATGAAGTCCTACACGCCGTACGAAAACGTCGGGGCCAAGGAATACCCGGCCATCCTGGCGATGACGTCACTCAATGACACCAGGGTGTACTACGTGGAACCGGCGAAATGGGTTGCCGCACTGCGGCATACCAAGACCGATGCCAACCCGGTGCTACTGAAGACACAGATGAGCGCAGGTCATGGTGGTATCAGCGGACGGTATGAGCGGTGGAAGGAAGTGGCATTCCAGTACGCTTGGTTGCTGACCACAGCAGGGGTGGATGGCAGTGAGCCGGGCGACGTATCACCACGGTGACCTGCGCGCGGTCATCCTCGCCGAGGCCGCGCGCCTGATCGCAGAACGCGGCGCCGAGCAGCTGTCGTTGCGGGAGTTGGCCCGCGAGGCCGGGGTGTCGCATGCCGCCCCCGCCCACCACTTCACCGACCGGCGAGGGCTTTTCACCGCCCTGGCAACACAGGGCTTCCAGAAGCTGGCAACGGCTTTGGCCGACAGCCGGCCCGATTTCTCCGCAGCGGCGTTGGCCTATGTCCAGTTCGCCGTCGAGAACCCGGGCCCGTTTGCGGTGATGTTCGCCAAATCGCTGGTGAACGACCAGGATCCGGAACTGGTGGCGGCGCAGATCGCCGCCCGCAATGAACTCGGCCGGGGCGTGGCCACCCTGACCGACCCGCATGCCGCCGCCGATCCCGAAGGTGCGGCGCTGGCCGCGTGGTCGATGGTGCACGGCTACGCCATGCTGTGGCTCAACCAAGCGGTGCCCGCCGACGACCCGGTGGCGACCGCACGCAGACTGACCGAGATGTTGTTCCGGGGTTGAGCTAGCGTCAGAGCATGAGCCTCACCGACATCCCGTTGACCACTCTGGGCGGCGAGCCCACCTCGCTGGCCGAGTACGCCGACCGCGCTGTCCTGCTGGTCAACGTCGCCTCCAAATGCGGACTGACCCCGCAGTACAGCGCCCTCGAACAGCTGGCCCGCGACTACGCCGACCGCGGCCTGACCGTGCTCGGCGTACCGTGCAACCAGTTCATGGGGCAAGAGCCCGGCAGCGCCGAGGAGATCCAGACGTTCTGCTCCACCACCTACGGAGTGACGTTCCCGCTGCTGGCCAAGACCGACGTCAAGGGTGCGCAGCAGCATCCGCTGTACGCCGAGCTCACCAAGACCGCCGACGCCGACGGCGCCGCGGGCGACGTGCAGTGGAACTTCGAGAAGTTCCTGCTGGCGCCCGGTGCGACGGTGGTGAACCGGTTTCGCCCCCAGACTGTCCCCGATGCCCCCGAGGTGATCAGCGCCATCGAGGCAGTGCTGCCGAACTAGACGGCTGGTGCACACGTGTCTGACACCGACTGGACACCTGCGGTTGTCACACTTCGGGCATGGGTGGGCAACTGATCGTCTCGGTGTCCGGGATCGACAACCGCGTGCTGGGCGATGTGGTGGCGCTACGCGAGCAATTGGCCGAGAGGTCGGTGCCGCTGTCGCTGTTCATCGCGCCGCGGCTCAAAGGCGGCTACCGGCTGGACACCGACGCCCCGACCGTGCAGTGGCTGACCGAGCGCCGCAACGCCGGGGATGCGCTGGTGCTGCATGGTTATGACGAGGCTGCCACGAAGCTGCGCCGTAGCGAGTTCGCCGTGCTGCAGGCGCACGAGGCCAATCTACGGCTGATGGCCGCCGACCGGATTCTCGACCACGTGGGGCTGCGCACCCGGCTGTTCGCGGCTCCGGGCTGGTCGGTGTCGCCCGGAGTGATCACAGTGTTGCCGCGCAACGGGTTTCGCCTGCTGGCCGGATTGTCGGGCATCACCGACCTGGTGCGTGGGACCACGGTGCGCACCAGGGTGCTCGGCATCGGGGCGGGCTTCCTGACAGAGCCGTGGTGGTGCCGCACGTTGGTGCTCTCCGCGGAGCGCACCGCCCGCCGCGGCGGCATCGTGCGGTTGGCCGTCTCGGCGCGTCAGCTGCGCAAGCCGGGCCCGCGGCAGGCGGTCCTCGACGCCGTGGATCTGGCGTTATTGCACGGCAGCACCCCGACCGTCTACCAGTGGTCACCCCGTCCTGCGTTACTGGACGCTGCCTGACGGAGCGCAAGGAGCCGGGAAACAGGCCCGGACCACCGCCGAGTCAGTACGGTTGGCGTCATGGACGCTGACGTCATCGTGGTCGGAGCGGGCATCGCCGGGTTGGTGGCCGCCTGTGAGCTGGCCGAACGCGGCAAGACTGTGCTGCTGGTGGACCAGGAGAACGAAGCCAACCTCGGGGGCCAGGCATTCTGGTCGTTCGGCGGCCTGTTTTTCGTCGACAGCCCCGAACAGCGTCGCCTCGGCATCAAAGACAGCCACGAGCTGGCACTGCAGGACTGGCTGGGCACCGCGGGTTTCGACCGTCCCGAGGACTACTGGCCGCGGCAGTGGGCACACGCCTACGTCGACTTCGCGGCGGGTGAGAAACGCAGTTGGCTGCATGAGCGCGGGCACCAGATCTTCCCTCTGGTCGGCTGGGCCGAACGCGGTGGGTACGACGCTCTGGGACATGGCAATTCGGTGCCGCGATTCCACATCACCTGGGGCACCGGACCGGGGCTGGTCGACGTGTTCGCCCGCCGACTGCTGGGGAACTCTCGGGTGCGTTTCGCGCACCGCCATCAGGTCGACGAACTGTTGGTCGATGCCGGGGCGGTGACCGGTGTACGTGGCACGGTGCTGGAACCGTCAACGGCGGCGCGAGGTGTGGCATCGTCACGAAAAGCAGTGGGCGAGTTCGAGTTCCGGTCGTCGGCGGTAGTGGTCACCAGCGGTGGAATCGGCCACAACCTGGATCTGATCCGGAAGAACTGGCCGACCCGGATGGGCCGGGTGCCCGATCAGCTGCTCGCAGGGGTGCCCGCGCACGTCGATGGACGGATGATCGGCATCACCGAATCCATCGGAGCCCGCGTCATCAACCGGGACCGGATGTGGCACTACACCGAGGGCATCACCAACTACCATCCGATCTGGCCCAACCACGGCATCCGGATCCTGCCCGGCCCGTCGTCGCTCTGGCTCGACGCCACCGGCACGCGGCTGCCCGGCCCGCTGTACCCCGGGTTCGACACTCTGGGCACGCTCGAACACATTGTGGCTTCCGGTCACGATTACACGTGGTTTGTGTTGAACGCGCGCATCATCGAGAAGGAATTCAGCCTGTCCGGGCAGGAGCAGAACCCCGATCTCACCGGTCGTGACATCCGCAAGGTGTTGCAACGGGTCAAGCCCGGTGCGCCACCACCGGTCCAGGCATTCGTCGACCGTGGCGTCGACTTTGTCAGTGCAGCCACCCTGAGTGAGTTGGTCGCGAAGATGAACGCGCTACCTGATGTCGAACCTCTCGACTTCGCCAAGGTGGAAGCCGAGGTGACCGCCCGCGACCGCGAGGTGACCAACAGGTTCAGCAAGGACGGCCAGATCACCGCGATCCGCGGGGCGCGGGCCTACCTGGCCGACCGGATCACCCGCGTGGTCGCCCCGCACCGGCTCACCGATCCGAAGGCGGGGCCGCTGATCGCGGTCAAGTTGCACATCCTGACGCGAAAGACGTTGGGCGGGTTGGAGACCGATCTGGATTCCCGGGTGCTCGGCGACGGTGGTGCGGCCATCCCCGGCCTGTACGCCGCGGGGGAGGTGGCCGGTTTCGGCGGCGGCGGTGTGCACGGCTACCGTGCGCTCGAGGGCACCTTCCTGGGCGGCTGCATCTTCTCCGGCCGGGCGGCGGGCCGTGGTGCCGCCCGGGATATCTCGTGATTTGGGCGTGATTCCGACCGCTGAGCGACCGGAAACACGCCGAAATCCCTGGAACGGATGCTGGCTCAGTCCTTCTCGAGCAGGTAGCTGAGCACAAAGGCGTGGCTGTCGGCGAGGTGCTGACGGGTCAGTTCCGCAGCGGCCTTGGCGTCGCCCGCTGCGACGGCCTCCAGGATCCCGGCGTGCTGGCGGTCGATCTCCTTGGCGTTGCCGAGCACCTCGACCAACACATAGATGTAGCGATCTGCCAGCGCACGGTACTGATTGACCAGCCCCAGCAACCGGGGGCGGTGGGCGCATTGATACGGAATTCCGTGGAACTGGGCGTTGAGGGTCAGCCACTCCCAGGTATCGGAAGTCTCCTGCATACGGGCCAGGACGGTCCGCATGCGAAGCACTTCCGCGCGACCCACATTGGGTACCGCGATCTTGGTGAGCAGCGGTTCGACGTTCTCGCGGATCTCGTAGATCTCCTGCAGTTCGGCGACGCTGAGCGGCGTGGTGGTGACCGCGCCGCCATCTCCGATGCGGATCAGGCCCTCACTGGCCAGTGGCGGCAAGATCTCGCGCAGCGGAATGCGGCTGACCCCGAACCGCGCGGCCAGTTCGGTCTGCGACATGGTCACCCCGGGCGCGATGGCGCCGGTCACGACCTGGCTGCGCAACTCGTCGAGCACACGCTTGGATTGCCCCCCAGAGGTCACCGTGCATCCCTTTCCGTTATACGACCACCGCTGTTGCGTATACGGTACAAACTGGCGGGTCCCGCCGCTGAACGACGTGATGCGCGGGTTCTCGGATCCACCGTGAGTCACAGCTCGATGGTGGTGGTGACGGACACCAGTTGCGGCAGCGGGGGAGCCGAGGAAAAGCCGAACTCGACCGGTGGGAACAGATCGGCCAGGCCGCCCAGCGCCAGCACCCCGAAGCGCCCGGAGACCGCGGTGATGCGACGGGTTCGTCGGACGCCGTAGAACTCGCGGCGGCCGTTGCCCGCCGTGCCCGCGGTATGCACGCCGGGCACCAGCCGACTGGCAAGCGGGTCGACGGCCCGTAGCCACCACGGGGCCGTCGCCACCGATCCCGGCACCAGGCGCAGCAGCCGGTCCAGCGGTGCGGGTCCGCCCACCGTCAAGGTGGCCCGCAGGCCGGCACCGGCGACATCCACCCGCCCGGCCGCCATCACCGTCTCCACCGCGGCGATCACAACGTCGTCGAATGAGTATGTGGTGGAAACGAACTCGGCCACCTCGGCAGTGGGGGCGAGCAGTGTCCGCACGCCGTCAGGAGTCTGCACCATGACGTCGGAGAAACTGCCGAACGGCGACTGACGCCACATCCCGACCACCACCCGGACACCGGCCAGGGTGCCGAAGCCGGCGATGTGACCGGTGAACACCAACCGGGTCACAGTGCTGTCGCGGTCTCTTCCTTCAGCACCCGGAAGTCCGTGTCGGTCATCTCGGTGAGCCTGCCGAAGTAGACGCCCCGCGCCTCGGGGGCCACGACACCGTGGTGGATCGGCACAGCATGGGTGGGTGCGACGGCCCGCAGATAATCGACGGCTTCGGAGATCTTCATCCACGGCGCCGCGGCCGGGGTGGCCAGCACGTCGACGGGCTCGTCGGGCACAAACAGCGCATCACCGGGATGCATGAGCCGGGCAGGATGCTCGCCGTCGCCGACGAGGTATGAAATGTTGTCGATGACAGGGATTTCCGGGTGGATGACGGCATGCCTGCCGCCCACACCGCGCACCGTCAACCCGCCGACGCTGAGCTGATCACCGACATGGACGGCCTGCCACGCGCCGCCGAGCTGTTGTGTGGTCTGCGGGTCGGCATAGAGCTTGGCCTGCGGGTTGGCCGCGACGAGCGCGGGCAGTCGCTCGGGGTCCGCGTGGTCGGGATGTTGATGGGTGATCAGGATGGCAGAAAGGCCGGTGATGCCTTCGAAGCCGTGCGAGAACGTCCCGGGGTCGAACAGGATCGTGGTGTCCGGAAAGCTCGCCAGAAGGCACGAATGCCCGAAATGCGTCAGTTCCATGCCTACGATTGTGCTCCGGGGAGTCGAGGGGGTGCGATGGTCCGACTGATCCTGACCGGTGTGCTGGTGGGATGGGTGCTGGTGGTGACGCCGACTGCGCGTGCGTTGCCACGGTCGGAGACCTGCCCACCCACCTGCGACACGATCCCCGCAACTGCCTGGCCCGCAGTGCACACGCTGCCCCTGGCCGACGATCTGCACTGGCCGGACCTCGCTGACCTGGCGGTGCCGGTGCGCCAACCCCGCTTCTACTCCGAAGAGCTCTGTGCGACGCCGCTGCCCACCGACGACCCCCGCAGTTTTGTGGTGGCCGCCAGAGCGGAGGTGACGGCGCCGCCGGGGCAGTGGCAGATGCGGGCCCAGGTACTGCACTGGCGGGGTGAAACCTGGCGTGGTGGGGAGATGGCCATGTCGGTGTTCGACTTCGCGGTGGCGGCATTGCGAGCCTGCGCGGTACCCGGGCTGTCACCGTCCATCACCACCGTCGATGACGTGCGGATGGCCGCGGTGATCTCCGGACCCACCATCGCCCACCAGTACCTGGTGGCCCATCCGCAGAGCAGTTCGATCACCGAACTGGTGGTGTGGCGGACCGTGCCGTCCAGCGCGGAGCAGGCGGTGCCGTGGGCCCCGGTTGCCGACGGACGCGTGCTCGACGCGATCACCGCACCACTGTGCGAGGCCTACCTGTCGTCGTGTGGATAGAATCGAGTCCGTCGCGCAAGACGTATCGCAAAGAAGACCAGTAAGGAGCCCACGTGGCCCGGGTAGTAGTCCATGTGATGCCCAAGGCCGTGATTCTCGATCCGCAGGGCCAGGCAATCGTCGGTGCCCTCGGTCGTCTCGGACACGGCGGGATCTCAGATGTGCGGCAGGGCAAGCGGTTTGAGCTCGAGGTCGACGACAGTGTCAGTGACGACACGCTCGCCGAGATCGCCGAATCGCTGCTGGCCAATACTGTGATCGAGGACTTCACCGTCACCAGGGAACCGGCGTGAGCGCCCGCGTCGGCGTCATCACCTTCCCCGGCACACTCGACGACGTCGACGCCGCCCGCGCTGCCAGGCTGGCGGGCGCGGAGTCGGTGAACCTCTGGCACGCCGACGCCGACCTCAAGGGTGTCGACGCGGTGATCGTGCCCGGCGGTTTCTCCTACGGCGACTACCTGCGCTGCGGAGCCATTGCCCGGTTTGCCCCCGTGATGGGTGAGGTGATCAAAGCCGCCCAAGGCGGCATGCCTGTGCTCGGCATCTGCAACGGCTTCCAGGTGCTGTGCGAGTCCGGTCTGCTGCCCGGCGCACTGGCCCGCAATTCCGGCCTGCACTTCGTCTGCCGCGACATCTGGCTCAAAGTGGAGAACACCACCACGGCGTGGTCGTCGCGCTACGACCCCGGCGCCGAGATCCTGGTGCCGCTGAAGTCGGGTGAGGGACGCTACGTGGCGCCCGAGTCCGTGCTCGACGAGCTCGAAGGCGAAGGCCGGGTGGTGTTCCGCTACGCCGAGAACCCGAACGGCTCGCAGCGCGACATCGCAGGCATCAGCTCCGCCAACGGCCGCGTCGTCGGCCTGATGCCCCATCCCGAGCACGCCACCGAGGCGCTCACCGGGCCGTCGGATGACGGCCTTGGCATCTTCTACTCCGCACTGGACGCGGTGCTGACCGCCTGACGGTCCCGTCTTCATCGAACCTTCATCGGAAGGCGAATCGACCCATACTCGCGCGCCCGAAGCTGGAATCACCCGGCAACTCGGGCACGTTCGAGGGAGGATCACGATGCAGCCCAACCGATATGGCTTCAGCCTGGCAGCGCTGACGGCCGCGGCTCTTGTCGTCAGCGCATGTTCGAACACGGCGACCGACACCCAGGCGGCATCGGCTCCGCCGCCACCGTCGACATCTGTGTCCAGTGGCGCTGTCGCGCACAATCAAGCCGACATGATGTTCGCCATGATGATGATCCCGCATCATCAGCAGGCCATCGAGATGAGTGACCTGCTGCTGGGCAAGCAGGGCATCGATCCGCGGGTGACGTCGTTGGCCCAGCAGATCAAGGATGCTCAGGGCCCGGAGATCGACACCATGCAGGCCTGGCTGCGGGAATGGGGCTCGATGTCCATGCCGAGCCACGACATGGGCATGCCGGGGATGTCGGGCAGCGGCCACGGGATGATGTCCGACGACGATATGTCCGCTCTGGCAGGTGCGCAGGGCGCCGATGCCACCCGACTGTTCCTCGAGCAGATGATCCAACACCACGAGGGCGCGATCACCATGGCCCAGAGCGAGATCGACAACGGTGGGTACCCGGCGGCCATCGAGATGGCGACCAACATCGTGTCCTCGCAGCAAGCCGAGATCACCACGATGCGTGAGATCCTGGGTAGCCGTTAGGAAATGGGCAACCGGACGGTGAACGTCGCGCCCGCTCCCTGACCCGCACTGGTGGCCGATATGGTGCCGCCGTGCGCCTCGACGAGAGCCTTGGCGATGGCCAGACCGATGCCGGCGCCGCCGTGTTCGCGGTCCCTGGCGGCATCGGCACGGTAGAACCGCTCGAACAAGCGGGGTAGGTGCTCGGCGGCCACACCGTCACCGGTGTCGGCGACAGTGATGAGCACATGGTGTCCGTCGCGGGTACAGCCGAGTTCGACCGCGCCTCCGGATTGGCTGTGGCGCAACGCATTGTCCAGCAGATTCGCCAGCACCTGGGACAGCCGCTGCTCGTCGCCCCACAGGGACGGCACGTCGTCGTCGACGCGCAGGCGCAACTCCACACCTTTGCCGCCGTACCGTTCCTGCACGGCGGCCAGGCATCGGCGTGCCAGCCGCCCCACGTCGATGGACCCGTAGGTCATCGCGACCGCGCTCTCTTCGGCCTGAGCCAGGGCGGCCACATCGTCGGAGAACCGGACCAGACGCCGGGTCTGGTCGCGCAACATGGTCGCCGTCTGCGGGGTCAGGGTGCGCACGCCGTCCTCGAGCGCCTCCACATAGGCCTCCAGAACCGCGACAGGAGTGCGGATCTCATGTGCCAGGTCGCCGAACAACTGCCGCCGAGTGGAGTCGACTGCCTGCAGACGGGTGGCCATCCGGTTGAAGGCGCCCGCCAGCGCGTCGAAGTCCTCCCCGAGCCGTGGGGGTGACACCCGGATGTCGTAGTCTCCCTCGGACACCGAGGACGCCGCCGCCGCAACCTCGGTGATGGACCTCTGCAGCCGCCTGCTGACATACCAACTGACTGCGAGCGCGGCCAGTGCCGACACCGCGAGTGCCCCGCCGATGGACAGCATGGTGGCGTACCGATAGGCCTCCTCGGCGTGGAGCTGTTCCAGGGAATGCATCGACACCCCGGCCCTGTGCAGATGCTCACGGAACAGGGGCGGGCCCACCACCGCGGCAACGGCCCAGGTGGTGGCTGCGCCGGTGAGCACGACGATAGCCTGCGCGGCCAGTAGCCGGGGCCCGAAGCCGGTCATGTCGCGGTGCCCATCCGGTATCCCACGCCGCGCACGGTGGTGATGAAGCGTGGCCGGCTGGCGTCGTCGCCGAGCTTTCGCCGCAGGTGCCCGATGTGGACGTCCACCAGGTGCTCGTTGCCGACCCAGGGGCCGTCGCGCACGATCTCGAGCAACTGTCGCCGCCCCATCACCTTGCCCGGTCGGCTCGAGAGCGCCTCCAGGATGTCGAATTCGGTGCGGGTCAACAGGATCGGCTCGTCGTCGACACGGACTTCCCTGGCGTCGAGGTCGATGCTCAAGGCACCGAATCGGCGCGGGGGTGTGCTCGCAGGCTCGGCGGGGGACCGCAGCACCCGAGGCCGCCTCAGCATGGCCCGGATGCGTGCAACGAGTTCGCGCGGGCTGAAGGGTTTGGTGATGTAGTCGTCGGCCCCGACGGTGAGGCCGAGGAGAGTGTCGATCTCGGTGTCCCGAGCGGTCAGCATCACCACGTAGGCGTCGGAGAACGTGCGCAGCTGCCTGCACACCTCGAGGCCGTCGATCCCCGGCAGGCCGATGTCCAAGACGACGACGTCGGGGTCCAGTTCACGGGCCACGGCGACGGCCTCCAGCCCGTCGCCGGCCACCACGGCTTCGAAATGCTCACGTTCCAGGTAGCTGGCCACCACGTCGGCCAGCGGCATCTCGTCGTCGACCACCAGCGCGCGATAGCCCTTCGCCTGCTCGGATGGGTGTTCCATGAGACTCATGGTGCCCCGTGCCACCGGCTAGCCGATGCGCGACGGACAATCCTGCGCAGATCTTGAGCAGATCTTCACAGTCGGGCGGGCTACGGGCGGCTGAGCGACACCGACGCCTCGGCGGTGTAGCACAGGAACGTCAGCGTCTCGTCTAGGTACAGCTGCACGGTCTCGGCATCGTGCGACAGGTATCCGATTGCCACGTCCGTACCGAGCTGCAGATCAAAATCGCCACCGCGCGTGGACAATACGAACGCACCGTCGATGGCCGGGGCCCAGATGATGTCCCCGTCGACCAGTCGGTTGATGTGCTCGAGGATCGGATACCCGTGGGCGGTGGTCTCGGCGACCTGGGTGTAGACGTCCGCCGAGAGCAACACCGCGTACGGGCCGTCGACACCGGCCAGTCGCAGTTCCGACAGGGCCTGGGCGATGACGTCCGGGATTTCTCGCGGGTCCTCGGGCAATGCGAGTGCGGGGTTGGAACTGCACTTGCGGATGCCGCCGATGCCCGCCGCCTCGTAGCCCTCGAAGATGGCCCGGTCCTCGGCGAACGCGAGCTTGCGGGCGGCCTCCTTCACCGGGTCCCAGTCAGAGTCCTGCGACCCGCGTTCGACGTCGTCGATGTCGGTGCGGTTGACCGTGAACGGCACCCGCAGCCGCACCAGCGGACGGCTTTCCCGCAGGTGGGCGACCACGCCGTCGCTGGGTGACGGTGCATCGAGCAGATGCCCGGTGCTCACGGCCGCGGTGACCGGACCGCCCGGCTCGCTGACATCCACCACCCGGCGACCGGCGATGTGGCGCTTGAAGGTTCGCGTGGCCTCGAGCTCGATCTCCGCCCAGGCCGCGGTGGTGACAGGAGCCAGCTCGCGGTAGAGGTTGTTCATTGTCTTCCTTTCAAGCTGCCGATCGCCAATGAGCCGCGGTACGAGGGTGTTTCGATGGCTTCCTGCGCCTGCCCCGCTTCGGGAAGGGGCGGTGGGTCGTCCAGGAAATCGGCCGGCGGACTGAAGAACAGGCAGCCGGTGAGTGCGGTGGAGAAATCCAGGATGCGGTCGGTGTTGCCCGGCGGATCACCCAGGAACATGTTGTTGAGCATGCGTTCGGTGACCGCGGGCGTACGCGAGTACCCGATGTAGTAGGTGCCGAACTCGCCCTTGCCGATCTCGCCGAACGGCATGTTGTGCCGGACGATCTTGAGTTCGTTGCCGTCGGCGTCGGAGATGACGTTCAGCGCCACATGGGAGTTCGCGGGTTTGGTGGCGTCATCGAGTTCGATGTCCTCGAGCTTGCTACGTCCGATGACGTGCTCCTGCTCGGTGACACTGAGCGCGTTCCAGCCGCTCATGTCGTGCACGTACTTCTGTACGTGGACGTAACACCCGCCGGCGAAATCAGGATCCTCGGCGCCGATGGCGGTGGCGTTGACGGCCACCGGGCCGTCGGGGTTCTCGGTGCCGTCGACGAAACCCATCAGGTCCCGGTTGTCGAAGAACCGGAATCCGTGCACCTCGTCGACCACCGACACCGCGCCCGCCATGGACCGGATCACGTGGCCGGCGAGTTCGAAACAGAAGTCCAGGGTTTCGGCGCGCAGGTGAAACAGCAGGTCTCCCGGCGTCGACGGCGCATGATGGCGCGGACCGGTGATCTCGACGAACGGGTGCAGCTGCGCCGGGCGTGGTCCGGTGAACAACCGGTCCCAGGCGTCGGAGCCGATCGAGGTGATCATCGACAGGTGCTTGGAAGGGTCGCGGAACCCAACCGCGCGCACCAGGCCCGACAGGTCGGCGAGCGCGTCGTGCACCGTCTCCTCGCCGCCGTCGGCGATGGTGGCCACCATGAAGATGGCCGCAGGGGTCAACGGCGCCAGGATCGGTTGGGGCTGTCCGTCAGGCACGATGTGACCCTAACGGCAACGGCTGCGTTCGGAGCGACAAAGATGGTGAATATGCCTGCTAGCCCCCAGAACCTGTGTGAGTTCATCGACGCATCACCGTCGCCGTACCACGTGTGTGAGACCGTGGCGGCGCGGCTGCGTGCCGCCGGCTACACCGAACTGTCGGAGTCGCAGCTGTGGCCGGGCAACGGTCAGTACTTCGTACTGCGCGCCGGATCGCTGGTGGCCTGGAACAGCGAAGGCGACACCGGCAGGCCGTTCCGAGTGGTGGGCGGGCACACCGACAGCCCCAACCTACGGGTCAAACAGCACCCCGATCGGGCGGTGGCGGGGTGGACGTTGGTGGCGCTGCAGCCCTACGGCGGAGCATGGCTGAACTCCTGGCTGGATCGTGACCTCGGGATCAGCGGGCGGCTGTCGGTTCGCGACGGTGTGGGCATCTCCCACCACCTGGTGCGGATCGACGCGCCGTTGCTGCGGGTGCCGCAACTGGCGATCCACCTCTCCGATGACCGCAAGGGGGTGTCACCGGATCCGCAGCGGCACGTCAACGCCGTGTGGGCGACGGGCGGTCCCGGGGCGTTCGTCGATCACGTGGCCCGCGAATCGGGCATCGACCCCACCGACGTGCTCGCTTTCGACCTGATGACCCACGACCTCACACCATCGGTGGTCTGGGGCACCCACGCAGAATTCATCAGCGCGCCCCGGCTGGACAACCAGGGCACCTGCTATGCCGGGCTGGAAGCGTTCCTGTCCGCAGCACCCGGAGCGCACATCCCGGTGCTTGCCCTGTTCGACCACGAAGAGGTCGGGTCGACATCGGATCACGGCGCGCAGTCCGATCTGCTGATCACGACGCTGGAGCGGATCGTGCTCGCTGCCGGGGGACAGCGGGAGGACTTCCTGCGGGTGCTCACCGGTTCCCTGGTGGCCTCCGGCGACATGGCCCACGCCACCCACCCCAACTACCCGGATCGCCACGAACCGGGTCACCTGATCGAGGTCAACGGCGGACCCGTACTCAAGGTGCAGCCCAACCTGCGTTACGCCACCGACGGGCGCACCGCCGCGGCATTCGAGCTGGCCTGCCGCCAGGCCGGGGTGCCGCTGCAGCGCTACGAGCACCGCGCGGACCTGCCGTGCGGTTCCACCATCGGGCCCATGACGTCGGCGCGCACCGGTATCCCCACCGTCGACGTCGGCGCCCCGCAGCTGGCCATGCACTCGGCGCGTGAGCTGATGGGGGCACACGATGTGGTCACCTACGCCGCGGCACTCCGGGCTTTTCTGTCACCGGGCTGACCTAGCCTGGCGGACATGACGTCAATGAGCTTGGCCGTGGAGATGATCACGTTCGACTGCACCGACCCTGACCGTCTGGCGCAGTGGTGGGCCGAGGCCGTGGCGGGCACCGTCAATGCGGTGGCCCCGGGCGAGTTCGTGATGGTGGTACAGGAGTCGGGCCCAAGGCTGGGTTTCCAGCGCGTCGAGGATCCGACGCCGGGGAAGAACAGGGTGCACCTGGACTTCTCGGCGCGAGACCTCGAACAGGAAGTGCAGCGCCTGGTGTCGCTGGGGGCCGTCGAAACGGGCAGGCATGATTTCGGGCCCGAGTTCAGTTGGGTGGTGTTCGCGGACCCGGACGGCAACGCCTTCTGCGTGGCGGCGCCCAGCGACTGATCAGTCGCCGCTGGTTAGATTGCTGCGTGCTGCTGTCGATCGTCGTCATCTCGATCGTGTTGGCAGCGTGGGGGCTGGCCGCGGCGCGTCTGGAACGCCTGCGCATCTCCTCGCCGTTGCTGCTGGTGCTCGCGGGGGCGGTGGTGGAGTACACCACGCACGGAACCCTCGCGGACACGCTGAACTCGGAGACCGCTGAGCACGCTGCGCAGATCATCCTCGCGGTGCTGCTCTTCGTCGACGCCAACACCATCCGATCCGGGCTGCTGGGGGCCTACCCGCGGTCAGCGACGCGGCTACTGTTCCTCGCGCTGCCGCTGAGTCTCGCACTGGCTGTGGCACTGGGACTGTGGCTGCTGCCGGGGCTGTCGTGGCCCATCGTGTTGATCATCGCCTGCATTGTGGTGCCCATCGACTTCGCCCCGTCCCCGAACACCATCCGCGACGTGCAGGTGCCCTCCCGCGTCAGGAAACTGCTCAACGTGGAGGCCGGGTACAACGACGGCATCATCTCGCCGGTCTTCGTCTTCGCACTGGCGATGGCCGACCATCAGGACGGCGCGGACACCCTCTGGGAACAGGTCAGCAGTGCGGTGCCGCACGCGGTGCTGGCCATCGTCGTCGGGCTGGGCGTCGGAGCCGGGCTGGCCGTGGCCGCCAACGCCGCGGACCGGGCCGGCCTCACCACCCGGCAATCGGGGCGCGTCATCGTCGTCGTGGCACCGGCGCTGGCCTACACGCTGAGCCTCGCTGTTGGCGCCAACGGCTTCGTGGCGGCCTTCCTGTGCGGCATCGGTTATCACGTCTTCCGGCACTCGGCCGATCCCGAGCACGAGCTGGAACTGCTCGACGACATCGGCTTTCTGCTGACGTCGGCGATGTGGTTCGTCCTGGGCGGTGTGGCGTTGATCGCATACTGGCGGGCCGACCTGACGGTGGGCATTGTGGTGTTTTGCCTGCTGGCCCTGACCCTCATCCGCATGCTCCCGGTCGAGCTGGCGATGCTGCGATCCGGTTTCCCCTGGTCGCAGCGATTGCTGCTGGGCTGGCTGGGACCGCGAGGGGCCTCGTCGATCGTGTTCGGGCTGCTGGCCTTCAATGTGATCGAGGGCGGCGACGAGAACACCATCCTGTTGATCCTGGTGGTCGTGGTGCTGGGGAGCGTGTTGTTGCACGGATTCGGCGCCCCGGCGGCGGCGCGGGCGTTCGCCCGTGCGCGGAGCGAATAAGCTGTTCCGGTGACGTCTGAGCTCACCCAAGACCTCGATACGGTGGAGCGGGCAGCCGCCAGCCCCGATCAGCCGCAGCCCTTCCGCGAGTTGGGCCTCAAGGACGATGAATACGAGCGCATCCGAGACATCCTCGGCCGCCGACCCACCGATGCCGAGCTGGCCATGTACTCGGTGATGTGGAGCGAACACTGCTCGTACAAGTCGTCGAAGGTGCATCTGCGCTACTTCGGCGAGACCACCACCGACGAGATGCGTGCGGGCATGCTCGCCGGCATCGGTGAGAACGCCGGCGTTGTCGACATCGGTGACGGCTGGGCCGTCACCTTCAAGGTCGAGTCGCACAACCACCCGTCCTACGTCGAGCCCTACCAGGGCGCGGCCACCGGCGTCGGCGGCATCGTGCGCGACATCATGGCCATGGGCGCCCGCCCGGTTGCGGTGATGGACCAGCTGCGCTTCGGCGCCGCCGACGCCCCCGACACCCGCCGGGTGCTCGACGGCGTGGTCCGCGGTGTAGGCGGCTACGGCAACTCCCTGGGCCTGCCCAACATCGGCGGCGAGACCGTCTTCGACGAGTCCTACGCGGGCAACCCCCTGGTGAACGCGCTGTGTGTCGGCGTGCTGCGCAAGGAGGACCTGCATCTGGCGTTCGCCTCCGGCGCCGGCAACAAGATCATCCTGTTCGGCGCCCGTACCGGCCTCGACGGCATCGGCGGCGTGTCGGTGTTGGCATCGGAGACCTTCGGCGGTGACGAGTCCGGTGCCGGCCGCAAGAAGCTCCCCAGCGTGCAGGTGGGCGACCCCTTCATGGAGAAGGTGCTCATCGAGTGCTGTCTCGAGCTGTACGCCGCCGGTGTGGTGATCGGCATCCAGGACCTCGGCGGTGCCGGGTTGTCCTGCGCGACTTCCGAACTCGCCGCCGCCGGCGACGGCGGCATGGCCATCGAGTTGGACAAGGTGCCGCTGCGGGCCAAGTACATGACCCCCGCCGAGATTCTCTCCAGCGAGTCCCAGGAACGTATGTGCGCCGTCGTCGCACCCGAGAACGTGGACGCGTTCATGGCGATCTGTCGTAAGTGGGAGGTGCTGGCGTCGGTGATCGGCGAGGTCACCGACGGCGACCGGCTGCACATCACCTGGCACGGTGAGACCGTCGTCGATGTCCCGCCGCGCACCGTGGCCCACGAGGGCCCGGTCTACCAGCGTCCCGTCCAGCGCCCCGACACCCAGGACGCGCTGATCGCCGACACCACCGCGGCGCTGCCCCGCCCGCAGACCGGCGACGAACTGCGGTCCACCGTGCTGGCCATGCTGGGCAGCCCCCACCTGTGCAGTCGGGCGTTCATCACCGAGCAGTACGACCGCTACGTGCGCGGCAACACCGTGCTGTCCGAGCACGCCGACGGCGGGGTGCTGCGCATCGACGAGGAGACCGGCCGCGGTATCGCGCTGTCCACCGACGCTTCTGGCCGCTACACCCAGCTGGACCCCTACACCGGGGCGCAGCTGGCACTGGCCGAGGCGTACCGCAATGTCGCCGTCACCGGCGCCGCGCCGGTGGCCGTCACCAACTGCCTCAACTTCGGCTCCCCGAGGATCCGGGCGTCATGTGGCAGTTCTCCCAGGCGGTGCGCGGTCTTGCCGATGGCTGTGCGGCCCTTGGTATTCCGGTCACCGGCGGCAACGTGAGCTTCTACAACCAGACCGGGGCGACGGCCATCCTGCCGACGCCGGTGGTGGGCGTGCTCGGCGTCATCGACGACGTGGCCCGCCGCATCCCCACCGGTTTCGGCACCGAGCCGGGCGAGACGCTGATCCTGCTGGGCGACACCCGTGACGAGTTCGACGGCTCCATCTGGGCGCAGGTCACCGCGGGTCACCTCGGTGGCGTGCCACCCAAGGTGGATCTGGCCCGCGAGAAGCTGCTGGCCGAGGTGCTGGCAGCGGGATCGCGCGACGGGTTGATCTCGGCGGCGCACGATCTCTCCGAAGGCGGTCTGATGCAGGCCGTGGTCGAGGGGGCGCTGGCCGGCGAAACCGGTTGCCGCATCCTGCTTCCCGAAGGCTCGGATGCGTTTGTGCAGCTGTTCTCCGAGTCCAGCGGCCGGGTGTTGGTCGCCGTGCCGCGCACCGAGGAGAGTCGCTTCGTCTCGATGTGCGAGGCGCGCCAGCTGCCCGCTGTCCGCATCGGTGTGGTGGATCAGGGTTCTGACAGCGTCGAGGTCCAGGGCCAGTTCAGCATTCCGCTGACCGAACTGCGCAGCACCTGGGAAGGCGTGCTGCCGGCCCTGTTCGGATGACGCCGTTGTGATGACGGCGACCCGATGATCCCGGAGCGCCATCCCCTGCTCGAGTGGGCCTGGGGACTGGTGCGACTGGATTTCTTCGGTGCCGCGGTGGGTGCGCTGTTCTTCTGCCTGTCGCTCACCCCGTCGCTGTTGCCGCGGGACTGGCTGTTCGCCGGACTGATCGGTGGCATCAACGCCGCGATCGGTTACGGGCTGGGTGTGCTTGTCGGAAAACTGTTTCGGCGCTTGGTGCTTCGCCGCAGGACGTGGTGGCCACCGCCCAGGCGGGTGCTGTATGCGTTGAAAGCCGCGACGGTGGTCGGGTCGGTGGCCGCCTGCCTGTTGATCGTGGTGCCCGCCGCGGCCTGGCAGCGCCAGGTCTCCGCGCTGATGGGCATCGAGGGGCCGGCCACGGCGGGTTACTACCGGACGGTGCTGTTGGCTGCGGTGGTCTGCGGCGTCCTGGTAGGTGTCGCACGCATCCTGCTGGACGCGGTGAAGGTGATGGCCCGTTTTCTGATTCGACGCTGGCGGGTCAACGACGAGGTGGCACTGTTCATCGGCACCGCGGTGGTGGCGGTGGTGGTGATCACCTTGGTCAACGGTGTGCTGCTGCGGGGTTTCCTGGCCGGCGCCAACCGGGTGTTCCAGCCGCAGGACTACACCACCCGCGACGGTGTGGAACAGCCACTGGCGCCCCAGAGATCCGGCAGCCCAGACTCTTTCGCGGCGTGGGACACCCTCGGTTACCAGGGCCGCAACTTCGTGGCCGGTGGACCCGACGCCGCCGAACTGGAACGGGTGAACGGCCGGCCGGCGCTGGAACCGGTGCGTGTGTACGCGGGGCTGCAGACCGCCGAGACCGCCGAGCAGCGGATGGCGGTACTGCTCTCGGAACTGGAACGCACCGGCGCCTTCGAGCGTGAACTGCTGGTCATCGTTCCGACCACCGGCACCGGCTGGGTGAATCCGGTGGCCGCCAGGGCACTGGAGCTGATGTACAACGGCGACACCGCCATGGTGGCGCTGCAATATTCCTATCTGCCCAGCTGGATCTCGTTCCTGGGCGACCGCGAAACGTCGATGGACTCGGGTCGCATGCTCATCGACGCCGTGCACCAGCGTTGGGTGCGGCTGCCTGCGGAACAGCGGCCGAAACTGGTGCTCTACGGCGAGAGCCTCGGTTCGATGGCCGGGCAGGCGGCGTTCGGCTTCCTGCCGGACATCTCCCGGATGGGATTCGATTCGGTGCTGTGGGTGGGTCCGCCCAACGCCAGCCCGCTGTGGAAGGCGCTGGTGGTGCGCCGCGATCCCGGTACCCCCGAAGTGCATCCGCGCTACGACGACGGACGGACGGTCCGGTTCTCACCGGCCAATGATCCGGCCCAGATAGTCGCCGACACCGCCGCGCCGTGGGAGGGCACCAGGGTGCTGTTCCTGCAACATCCCTCCGACCCGATCGTGTGGTGGTCGCCGGATCTGCTGTTCTCCCGGCCGGATTGGCTCCGGGAAGCTCCGGTCCGCGATCGAACCGAATCCATGCGGTGGTATCCCATCGTGACCTTCTGGCAGGTGAGCGCCGACATGACCAACGCCTCCTCGGTACCCGGCGGGCACGGCCACAACTACGGCGAATCCGTACTCGACGGTTGGGTGGCAGTGGCTCCGCCGCCGGGGTGGACGCCGGCCGACACCGAGCGGATCCGCGCCGATTTGGACGAGACGGCCGGCGCCGATGAACCGTGACCAACGACGCGCCCTTGCGTTCGCGGCCGGTCTCGTGGGTTGGAGTTTGACCGCCGGCCTGCAGATCCCCGGCCGCAGGCACCCGCTGATCCAGGCCGGCCTGGGAACGGGTCTGGCCCTGGCGGCCGGGGCCAGACCGCGGCCACGCTCCGGGGTGGCGCACGGTGTGGCCGCAGCGGCTGTGGTGGCTGCGGGAGTGGCGGCGACCACAGCTTTGCCGCAAGTGCGAAAAGCGATGCGAGAGCGTGAGTTGCCCACCCCGGCGTGGTGGTGGCTGGCCGTCGAGATTCCGTTGGGCACGGTGTGGTCCGAGGAAGCGGCCTACCGCGGGGTGCTCGGCGTCCTGGCAGCCCGAGGCTTCGGGACGCGACGGGGCAAACTGTTGCAGGCCATGGCTTTCGGGCTCAGTCACATTGCGGATGCGCGGGCGGCGGGGGAGCCGGTGGTGGGCACGGTGCTGGTGACCGGGCTGGCGGGTTGGGTGTTCGCCATGCTGGCTGAGCGCAGCGGGAGCCTGCTGGCACCGGCGCTGGCGCACCTGGCCGTCAACGAGGCCGGGGCCCTCGCGGCTCTGCTGGTGCAGGCCCACGACGGCCGTCTTGGCTAGTCCGCGGTGGTGGGGACGTCCCTGCTGTCGGTGGTCAGCAGGTGCGGCTCGGTCTCGGTGTCGTCGATGCCGAAGCTGATGATCCGGCGCGGTGTGATCCTGATGATCGCCGAGTCCAGCCCATCACCGTTGGATTCTGTTGCGGTGTTCTGAGTTTCGGCTTGCTGAGCGGTGCCGCGTATCTCCAGGCAACGGACCCGCCACGGGTTACGTGACGCGATGTCGTCCACCACGAACGCCACGACGGCATTGGTCGCCAGATTGCGGAACTTCTGGCTGCGTGACATCCGGTAACCGGAGACGTCGATGGTCTCGAGCTCCTCGTTGTAGGTGAACCCGACGGGGCTGTTCTGCAGAGTGCCGTCGGGCTGGATGGTGGCGAGCCGGCCCAGGTCGGCCGACTTCAGGTACTCGATCTCGTGCGGTTTGAAGGCCATGACCCCACGCTAGGACTTCAACAACAGTTGAGGTCAATACTGGAGCCATGCCCGCTCGCAACACCGCCGACCCCACCAAGACGCGCGCCGCCGTCCTGGCCACCGAAGCCTGGCTGCGAGACGACTCGGCCCCGGCGCCGGAACGCTCGGTTCTCGCCGACGCGGTGCGGCTCACCGCGCGCAGTCTGGCCGCCTCGGCGCCCGGCGCCTCGGTGGAGGTGCGGGTACCGCCGTTCGTCGCGGTGCAGTGCGTCGAAGGTCCCCGTCACACCCGCGGCACCCCACCCAACGTGGTGGAGACCGACCCCCGCACCTGGCTGCTGCTGGCCTGCGGGCTGCTCACTCTGTCCGACGCGGTGGCCCGGGGAAGGGTGCAGATGTCGGGATCGCGGGCCGGTGAGATCAACCTCTGGTTGCCGGTGGTACCCCTGGGCGCCGAGTGACGGAGATCACGACCATCAGCCCGAAATCGGCTGTTTTGCTGCACGTTGCTGGTCACCGCGGAATGGCCGAACACGGCGCGGCGTTGGACGACACGCTAACCGCCTCGTCACCGGTATGAATGCGTCGGCATCAGACCGTAGACTGGGCGCGTCACCCGAACGCTTCCCAGGAGCAGCCCCCACGTGACCGCTGAACCGATCGAACTCGAGAACGCACCCGCCGAAGAATGCGGCGTATTCGGCGTCTGGGCTCCTGGCGAAGAAGTCGCCAAGCTCACCTACTACGGCCTGTACGCCCTGCAGCACCGCGGTCAGGAAGCTGCCGGTATCGCCGTCGCCGACGGCTCGCAGGTGTTGGTGTTCAAAGATCTCGGGCTGGTCAGCCAGGTCTTCGACGAGCAGACCCTGGCCGCGATGCCCGGCCACGTCGCCGTCGGGCACTGCCGCTACTCCACAACCGGGTCCACCACCTGGGAAAACGCCCAACCGGTGTTCCGCAACACCGCCGCGGGTACCGGGGTGGCGCTTGGCCACAACGGCAACCTGGTCAACACCGCTGAGCTGGCCGCTCGTGCCCGCGACGAAGGCCTGATGAGCAACCGCGGCGAAACTGCCGCCACCACCGACTCCGACATCCTGGGAGCGCTGCTCGCGCACGGCGCCGCCGACTCCAGCCTGGAGCAGGCCGCCCTGGAGCTGCTGCCCACCGTCCGCGGCGCCTTCTGTCTGACCTTCATGGACGAGAACACGCTCTATGCCGCCCGTGATCCGCACGGGGTGCGCCCCCTGTCACTGGGTCGGCTGGACCGCGGCTGGGTGGTGGCCTCCGAGACCGCCGCGCTCGACATCGTGGGCGCCTCCTTCGTCCGCGACATCGAACCCGGTGAGCTGCTGGCCATCGACGCCGACGGGGTTCGGTCCACCCGCTTCGCCAACCCCACCCCCAAAGGGTGTGTGTTCGAGTACGTCTACCTGGCTCGTCCCGACAGCACCATCGGTGGCCGGTCGGTGCACTCCACCCGGGTCGACATCGGCCGCCGGTTGGCTCGTGAACAGCCCGTCGACGGCGACCTCGTAATCGGAGTGCCGGAGTCCGGCACGCCGGCGGCCGTCGGGTACGCCCAAGAGTCGGGTATCCCGTTCGGCCAGGGCCTGATGAAGAACGCCTACGTGGGTCGCACGTTCATCCAGCCGTCGCAGACCATCCGCCAGCAGGGCATCCGGCTCAAGCTGAATCCGCTGCGGGACATGATCCGCGGCAAGCGGCTGGTGGTTGTGGACGACTCGATCGTGCGCGGCAACACCCAGCGCGCGCTGATCCGGATGCTGCGCGAGGCCGGCGCCGTCGAGGTACATGTCCGGATCGCCTCACCGCCGGTCAAATGGCCCTGCTTCTACGGCATCGACTTCGCCTCCCCGGCAGAACTGATCGCCAACGCTGCCAACGACGGCGGCGGTGAGATGCTCGAAGCCGTCCGGCACGCGATCGGTGCGGACACCCTGGGTTACATCTCCATCGACGGCATGATCAGCGCCACCGAGCAGCCCGCGTCCCGGTTGTGCGCGGCCTGCTTCGACGGCAACTACCCGATCGAGCTGCCCAGCGAGACCGCACTCGGCAAGAACGTCATCGAGCACATGCTGTCGAACGCTGCCCGCGCCGGAGTGGTGCAGCAGGACAACGACAACGCCTCCGCGCTGCGTCGCCCCTGACCCGGCCTCAGCTGTCGAGGTTGCGACGCAACAGCTTCCGGCGTAATTGCCACACGGTGACGGCGTAGAGCCGTCCCGGAAGACCCCGTGGGGCGAACGTCGCCGTCTGGGTGAAATCGGTCTGGCCGTCGGTGCGCGGGCTGACCTCCACGGTGAGGGTGAGCACCCCGGGCAGCCGCCCGCGGTCCACCAACCGGGCGGATGCGCCCTGAACCTGTGACTGCGCCTGCCAGCGGTGTCCGCGATGGGTCAGAGCCCGCCAGGTGGCGTCGGGACTGCGACCCGTCGTTCCCGACACGCTGTCGCGCAGCACCAGGTCGCCCGCCCAGTCCGGATCACTGGGCCGCGGTGCCGCCGGACTGTCCGGCGACCAGGACGGCTCGCAGCCGCGTTGCTCGCTGTACTCGAGGGCACGCTGCACCGATTCCCGATAGGGCAGTAGCCCGTCGCCCGGGGCCGCGATGACGGCATCGATGTCGTGCTCGTCGGCCACCGCGTCACAATGCAGAGACTCCACCAGCGGCTGCGCCAGACCGGGCGGAATCGGCGTCACCAGACCCACCCACCAACTTGCGATCGTCGGCGTCAGGAAGGGCAGAACGACGATGCCGCGACGGCGCAGGCCCGCCACGTCGGCGTAGACCTGCATCATCTCCCCATACTCGAGCACATCCGGACCGCCGATGTCCCAGGTTCGCGATCGCGGCACCGGGGCCGTCGCCGCCTCGGCCAGGTAGTGCAGCACATCACGCACCGCGATCGGCTGGATCCGGTTGTGCACCCACTTCGGTGTGGTCATCACCGGCAACAGCTCGGTCAGGTGACGGATCATCTCGAACGAGGCCGAGCCCGAACCGATGACCACCCCGGCCTGCAGTACGACGGTTTCGATACCGGATTCCAGCAGAATGTCACCCACCGCGGTGCGGGACTGGAGGTGGCGGGACAGCTCGGTATCACCGGGGTGCAACCCACTGAGGTAGACCAGCCGTCGGACCCCCGCCGCCCGGGCCGCCTCGACCACGTTGGTGGCCGCGCGGCGCTCCTCCTCGACAAAATCGTCGGAGGTGCCCATCGAATGCGCCAGGTAGAACACCACGTCGACAGCGGTGAACGCGCTTTTCAACGAGTCGGGGTCGGTGAGGTCACCGGTGACCACCTCGACGTCGGAACGCCACGGTACGTTGTCGAGCTTCTTCGTGGTGCGGGCCATGGCGCGGACCTTGTGGCCGCGGGCCAGCAGATCTGGGATCAACCGACCACCGATATAGCCGGTGGAACCTGTTACCAGACACTGCACCTGAGCTGAATCCACTCCTGTGCGTAGCCGCGAACACCGCTGATGAAACAAGCGCCGAGACCCCCGGCCGATACCGGCTTGGGCCCGGGACCGGTAGATTGAGGCACGATGACCGATCGCGCTGAAGAACAAGGTATCTCTTACGCATCGGCCGGAGTCGATATCGAGGCCGGGGACCGGGCCGTCGAACTCTTCAAGCCCTGGGCGAAGAAGGCGACTCGGCCCGAGGTACGTGGTGGCCTCGGCGGCTTCGCCGGACTCTTCGCCCTCCGCGGCGATTACCGGGAACCGCTGCTGGCGGCTTCGACCGATGGTGTGGGCACCAAGCTCGCCGTCGCCCAAGCCATGGACAAGCACGACACCGTGGGCCTCGACCTCGTGGCCATGGTGGTCGACGACCTGGTGGTGTGCGGCGCCGAGCCGCTGTTCCTGCAGGACTACATCGCCATCGGCCAGGTGGACCCCGAAAAGGTGCAGTCCATCGTGGCCGGCATCGCCGAAGGCTGTGTCCAGGCCGGCTGTGCGCTGCTGGGCGGTGAGACCGCTGAGCACCCCGGCCTGATGGCCCCCGACCACTACGACCTGTCGGCCACGGGTGTCGGCGTGGTGGAAGCCGACAACGTGCTGGGCCCCGACCGGGTGCGCCCGGGCGACGTGGTGATCGCGATGGGTTCCTCAGGTCTGCATTCCAACGGATACTCACTGGCCCGCAAGGTGCTGCTGGAGATCGACCGGATGAGCCTGTCAGGCCACGTCGAGGAGTTCGGCCGGACGCTCGGCGAAGAGCTGCTGGAACCTACCCAGATCTACGCCAAGGACTGCCTCGCGCTCGCGGCCGAGACGCAGGTACGGACGTTCTGTCACGTCACCGGTGGCGGTTTGGCCGGCAACCTGGAGCGGGTGATCCCGCACGGACTGGTCGCCGAACTCGACCGCGGCACGTGGACACCTGCACCCATCTTCGGCCTGATCGCCCAGCGTGGGCGGATCGAGCGTGTGGAGATGGAAAAGACGTTCAACATGGGCGTCGGTATGGTGGCCGTGGTCGCGCCGGAGGACACCGATCGCGCGTTGGCCATCTTGACCGCAAGGCATCTGAACTGCTGGACGTTGGGGACCATCGGCAAAGGTGCGAAGGATGGACCTCGCGCCACTCTGAGTGGGCAGCACCCGCGCTTCTGAGGGGCGCGGGGCTCACACCTTGCCGAGGGGGAACTCAGCGCCGCCAGGCGTCTTCGTCACTCCAGCGGTCATCCAGTACGCCGTCATCGACGTCGTTGGCGTCGTCCGCCTCCGGCCCCGACAGCTCCTTGCGGAGCCTTTCGAAGTCGGTCTGCGGAGAGCTGTACTTCAACTCTCGAGCAACCTTGGTCTGCTTTGCCTTTGCCCGGCCGCGGCCCATGGGGGAACCCCCTCGCGCAATAACGGAGCGGCCCAACAATGTGAGCGGCTCCGATCTGTGTGTTTATTGTCCTGCGTTCACTTTACCGTGCCCCGACCGGCTGCGCTGGCAGGCCCGTCGGCGGTGAGTGTCGAGGGACGTCACGCCAGGCCACGCAGCCGATCGATGGCTGCCCGGCCAGCCCCGACGACATCGGCGGGAGGCAGTGAGTCGAGGTCGATCACGGCGGCCACCTGCACATCGCCACCCGTGATCAGTTCGGTGTCCACCGGCAGCCCGCGCTTGACCAGCGCGAGCGCCACCGGGCCGAGATCTACGTGGTCCACCACCGTGCCCAAACGACCGACCGCGCGGCCACCGGCCAGCACCGGATCCCCGGTGGCGGGCCGGTCGGCGGAGCCGTCGAGGTGCAACAGCACCAGCATCCGCGGTGGCTTGCCCAGGTTGTGCACCCGAGCGACCGTCTCCTGACCGCGATAGCAGCCCTTGTCGAGGTGTACCGCGCCCTCGCCGGGGCCGCCGATCCAGCGGACCTCGTGCGGAATGGTGCGCTCGTCGGTGTCCACGCCGAGACGGGGCCGCAGCGCCACCACCCGGCGCGCCTCGTAGGCCCAGACACCAACCTGTCGCACACCTGCCCGCTCCAGGGCCTCGAGCCGTGAACTCAGTTGCGTACGGGGCACCAGCAGGTCGAACTCGTCGGCACCCCTCCGGCGCACCAGGCCGCCATCGGAGAGGGGCAGCGCCGTCGGCCCTGGCAGCGCATCGATCCCAAGGGTGGCGGCCGTCACATCCGGACCGAAAACCGTCAGCACCGCCAGGTCTGCCGGTTCGACCTTCACGTCGGCCCAGAAGATCATCTTGCGCAGGAAGTCCAGCAGCGGCTGGCCGCGCCACGGCTCGGTGTCGAGGTACGTGACGCCGCCGAGATCGGTCTGAATCCAGTGGTCCTCCACCCGGCCCTGGCCGTCGAGGCTCAGGTTCTCGACGGTGGCACCGTCGGCCAGGGCGCTGACGTGCTGGCTGGAAATGCTGTGCAGCCACGTCAACCTCTCGCCGCCGGCCAGCGTCAGGACCGCGCGGTGCGAGCGGTCGACCACCGCGGCGCCGGCGCGCTGCTCACCCAAGGGGTCGCCGAAATGCCAGACGGCTCCGGCGTCGGGACCGGTTTCGGGAGCGGGCACGGCAGACACATTTCAACTCTACGGTGCATCGACGCCGGTTATTCCCGGTTCCCACCCGGATTAGGCTTGGGCCCCATGGCTGTGCTGGTGACTCTTGACGGAACGGTGTGCGACCCGCAGGCTCCGCTGCTGTACGCCGACGACCTGGCGGCAGTCCGCGGCGACGGTGTGTTCGAGACGCTGCTGGTCCGCGACGGCCGCGCCTGTCTGGTCGAGTCGCATCTCCGTCGGTTGGAGGCCTCGGCGAAATCCCTACAGCTGCCGAAACCGGATCTGGCGGCGTGGCGGGCTGCCATCGACGCGGCGGCCGGGTGCTGGGCGGCCGACAGTGATGACGAGGCGGCGCTGCGGCTGGTCTACAGCCGGGGCCGGGAAGGTGGCTCGCCGCCGACGGCCTACGTGAGCGTGAACCCGCTGCCGGCTCGTATCGCCACAGCCCGTCGTGACGGGGTGTCGGCGTTGTGTCTGGACCGGGGGCTGCCGTCGGCGGCGGACTCGATGCCATGGCTGTTGGCCGGAGCGAAGACGCTGTCGTACGCGCTGAACATGGCGGCCCTGCGCCACGCCGCCGACTCCGGCGCCGACGACGTGGTGTTCGTCAGCTCTGACGGCTTCATCCTCGAAGGCCCACGCTCGACAGTGGTGATCGCCACCGACAGTGTCGACGGCGCCGACGGGCGGACCTGTCTGCTGACGCCGCCGCCGTGGTATCCGATCCTGCGTGGCACCACACAGCAGGCGCTGTTCGAGGTGGCCCGGGCCAAGGGCTACGACTGCGACTACCGAGCGCTGCGACCAGCGGATCTCTTTGCTGCCCAAGGTGTTTGGCTCATCTCGGCGATCACGCTAGCGGCCAGGGTGCACACCCTCGACGGCCGGCAGTTGGCGCCGCCGTCGCCCGAGGCCGACGTGGCCGGCTTGGTGGACTCGGCGATCGTCTGCGATCGCTGACCGCTAAATCGGTTGTCGGTCCTTGAATACGCGAGTACGTTCGTCGGTACACAAGAAGGGAGGTGGTCCGAGATTTTGAGTGACTTATGGACATGTGAGGTGGCTGCTAGCTAGCAGCACCAGGCTGAGGATTCACCTGCGAGCGCTGGCGAATTCCGAGCAGCCACCCGGCCCCGAGCCCTTGGTTTGTCCAACCAGGATCCACGGCTCGGGGCCGCCCATTTTTTTCTCCCGCCTCGGCCCCTGAATATCGATCACCGGTGCGCGGATTGGTGGCGCACCGAAGCACGGTGAGCGATGATGCGGCGATGCGAAAAACCTGGCTGCCGGTGGTCGTGACGATCCTGGCCGGCTGCGCGCCGGCCGAGGAAGCAGCAGCACCCACCACCAGTACCGGAGGCGACAGCTGCGCCAAGGATTCCCTGCAGACGCTCAGCGCCGGGACCCTGACCTTCGGTACCGACCAGCCCGCCTACCCACCCTGGTTCGTCGACGACGACCCGGCCAGCGGTAAGGGGTTCGAGTCCGCGGTGGCCTACGCCGTCGCCGACAAACTCGGCTTCACCCCCGAGGAGGTGACCTGGGTCCGGGTGCCCTTCAACGCGGCGATCGCGCCGGGCGCCAAGACCTTCGACGCCAATCTGTCGGAATTCTCCATCACCGAGGAGCGAAAGCAGGCCGTCGACTTCTCGACGCCCTACTACGACGTCACGCAGGCCGTCGTCACGGTGGCGTCGTCACCGGCGGCCGCGGTCAAGGACCTCAACGCACTCAAGGCGCTCAAACTCGGCGCCCAGGTGGGCACCACCAGCTACACCGCCGCAGAGGCGCTGGCGCCCGCCCAGCCGATCAGCGTCTACAACAACAACGAGGACGCCAAAGCCGCACTGACCAGCGGCCAGATCGACGCGGTGGTCCTGGATCTACCGACGGCCTTTGCGGTCCAGGCCGAACTCGACGGCGGTGTCATCGTCGGCCAGCTGCCCACCGAGACAGACACCCCGGAACAGTTCGGCATAGTCCTGGACAAGGGCAGCCCGCTGACGGCGTGTGTCTCGTCAGCCGTCGACGAACTGCGTTCGGACGGTACCCTCGCCGAGTTGCAGCAGACGTGGCTCGACGAAGCCGGTAATGCTCCCGTACTGACGTGACCGCGCTGGCCGAACAGCGCCGCGCGTACCACCGGTCGAGGGCGCGGCGCTCGACGCTGATGGCACTGGCCTCGACGCTGGTTTTCGCCGCCGTCGTCGCCGTGGGCGTGACGGCCTCGCCCGGATGGCCCCGGGTCCGCGACTCGTTCTTCGACCTGCGGATCGGCTGGGACAGCCTGCCCGCAGTGCTGGACGGGCTCTGGCTCAACGTCCGGGTTCTGGTGGTCTGCGAGATCCTGATCCTGGCGTTCGGTCTGCTGTTGGCGGTACTGCGCACTCTGCACGGGCCGGTGTGGTTCCCCGTTCGCGCAGCCGTCATCGGCTACATCGACCTGTTCCGCGGTCTGCCATTGCTGATCGTGCTCTACCTGATCGGCTTCGGCCTGCCCGGGTTGCGGCTGGAGGGCATCCCGAACAACCCCGTGCTGCTCGGTGGCCTTGCTCTGGTGCTCGTCTACTCCGCGCTGGTGGCCGAGGTCTTTCGGGCGGGCATCGACTCGGTACACCCGTCGCAGCTGGCCGCGGCCCGCTCGCTGGGCCTGAATTACCGCCGGACCATGCGACTGGTGGTGCTACCGCAGGCTGCCAGGCGGGTCACCCCGGCACTGCTGAACGACTTCGTCGCACTGCAGAAGGACTGCGGCCTGATCTCTGTACTCGGGGCTGTCGACGCGGTGCGCGCCGCACAGATCCAGGTGGCCACGTCGTACAACTTCACGCCGTATGTGGTGGCGGGTCTGCTGTTCGTCGCGCTGGCGGTGCCGTCGGCGCGGTTGGCGGACTGGGCGACCAGGCGGGCCGCGCTGCGGCAGGGGGCTCTGTGAGCGACCCGGTGCTGAGCCTGCGCGGTGTCGCCAAGAGTTACGGCGACCGCGCCGTGCTCGACGGGATCGACCTGGACGTCGCCGAGCATCAGGTGGTGGTGCTCATCGGTGCATCGGGCTCGGGAAAGTCGACTCTGCTGCGGTGCATCGACCTGCTCGACGAGATCGACGACGGGCAGATCTTCCTCGACGGCCGCGACATCAGTGACCCGCGCATCAACGCCGACGAGGTACGCCGGTCCATGGCCATGGTGTTCCAGTCGTTCAACTTGTTTCCGCACATGACGGTGCTGGACAACATCACCCTGGCGCCGCGGGTGGTGCACGGGCGCAACCGCCGGGACGCCGAGCAGCGGGGCCGTGAGCTGCTGGCGCGTGTCGGGCTGGCCGACCGCGCCGACGCCTACCCCGACCGGCTCTCCGGCGGACAGCAGCAGCGGGTGGCGATTGCGCGGGCGCTGGCCTATGACCCGCGGGTCCTGTTGCTCGACGAGGTCACCAGTGCCCTGGACCCTGAACTGGTGGCCGAGGTACTCGAGCTCCTCTCGGAACTGGCCGCCTCGGGTCGCACCATCGTGATGGCGACCCACGAGATGGGTTTCGCGCGACGAGTCGCCGACGTGGTGTGTTTCCTCGACGGTGGGCGCATCCTGGAATCCGGTCCGCCGCAGCAGGTGCTTGACGCACCGAAGGAAGCCCGTACCAGGCAGTTTCTTGCCCGGCTGGGCGGCGTGGGACGCGACTGAGAGCAACAATGTCGGTATGCGATTCCCGGTGCTGGCGGTGCTGATCGCTGCGCTGACCGGTTGTTCGGCCGCCCCGACGCCGAGCGTGCCACCGCTCAAGTGTGAAAAGTCTGCTCTGCCAACGCTTTACGCTGGAATCTTCACCATGGCCACGGACCAGCCGGCCTATCCGCCGTGGTACATCGGCGACGACCCGTCCAACGGTGACGGGTTCGAATCCGCAGTGGCATACGCTGTTGCCGACAAACTCGGCTACACCGCCGACGAGGTGCGGTGGGTGCGGGTGCCTTTCAACACCGCGATGGCTGCGGGCCCGAAGTCCTTCGACGCCAATCTCTCCGAGTTCTCCATCACCGACCAGCGGCGCGAACTCGTCGACTTCTCCTCGCCGTACTACGACGTGGCGCAGGCTGTGGTCACCGTGGCGACCTCTGCTGCCGCGTCCGCCACCACCCTGGCCGATCTGCGGACGGTGAAGCTCGGTGCGCAGGCGGGCACCACCAGCGCCGCCGCGGCGAGCGCGGTGGGTGGCAGCACACCAATCGCGGTGTACAACACCAACGTCGAGGCGAAGATGGCCTTGCGATCCGGTCAGATCGACGCGCTTGTACTGGATCTCCCCACCGCCATGGCGGTGCAGGACGAACTCGAGGACGGGCTGGTGGTCGGGCGCCTGCCCTCAGACGTCGAGCAGGTGGAGCAGTTCGGCATCATGCTCGACAAGTTCAGCCGCCTCACCCCGTGTGTATCGCAGGCCGTCGACGAACTGCGGGACTCAGGCGCATTGGCAGTGCTCGAGGCGCGCTGGCTGGCCGACGGCGCGGTGCCGCCCTTGCTCGGTTAGGGACCCGGTCCCGGAGCCAGCTCGGAACAGGCGGCCATGGCCTGCTCCCATGCGGCCGGATCGACATCCGGTGGTGGCGCCGCGGGGCCGGGAGCGGGGCCCAGTGCAGGTCCGGGTGGCTGCTCGATGCCGTGCTCGGCCAGGCATTGCGCGAACGACCCGTGTTCGGTCGACGGCTCGACGGTGGGGGATTGCGGCTCGGGCGGCGTCGACCCACAGGCCGTCAGCACTGTCGTCACCGCAAGCGCATATGCCGCAGCGCGAAACACGGGCAAGGGTTTGTCAGCCCACGAACCGGGACAGCCGGGCCGACAGATGCGGGACCAGGCCACCGTCGGCGTCCACGCGCTCTTCGACATAGGCAAGATCGCCGCCCTCGACAATGCCGTAGAGCCGCTTGGCGCCGCCGACCAGCATCCCGGACTTGCTGCGGGCCAGGGCATCGGTCACCAGCTCCCATGAGGCCTGGTTGCGCGGATGACCGTAGAACAACTCGACGTAGCCCGCCGAATGGGCCAGGAGCAGTTCGATGGCCTGGGTCTCGTTCGGATCGGCCGGGTCGTTGACGAACCGCCAGAAACCGGTCTCACGCAGTCCGACGGAATGGTAGGCGCCGTCGTCATCCAGGCGCCAGGAGCGCGCTTCCCAGATCAGATAGTCGCCACCATCATGGGAGACCACGATCTGCTGGCCGAACCGGTAGTCGCCCTGCGCACCGCGGCCCTCACCCTCACCGCGCCAGACTCCGACCAACGGCAACAGCGCAAGCAGAGCATCATTGAGGTCCGCACCCTCGCGCAGATTGGCGGTATCCGGGGGCAGCGGCAGATCGCCGAACGCGGGGATGTTGCGCACCGCGGTCTCTTTGGCACGCTCTGCCGCGGCGGCTACCGCACGGTCGCCTGGACCTGCTTGCGATTCAGCGTCAGTCACGACTCGTCGGTGACAAGCCGGTACAGCGCGTACAGGGCGAACCAGGTGATCACGACAACGGCCGCGACGAGCAGGAGTTCGAAGAACAGCACCACGGCGTCGAGTCTAGTTCCTTCTCTGGGCTGTGACGCCCTCGGGCCCTCGCGCGAGCGTGCGTGATTGCACACATTTCGACGTGATCATCACGCACGCCCGCGGGGAGGAGTTTTAAGCGACCTTGACGTCGACTTCGGTGATCCCGGCGCCGTCCGGCACCACGACCACGTCGCCGTTACCGGCCTTGGACAGCGCCCGCACCCGCCAGGTACCGGGGGCCGCGAAGAACCGGAAGTCACCGGTGGCCGAGGCGACGACCTCTGCGGTGAACTCGTCAGAGGAGTCCAGCAGGCGGACGAAGGCGCCGCCAACGGTCTGGCCGCTGCCGTCGACGACCCGTCCGGTGATCACCGTCTCCTTCTCGAGGTCGACGCTGGAGGGCAGGGTCAGGCCTTGCTTAGGGGCTGAGCACATGTTCTTAACTTCCCAACTCGATCGGGGCCCCCACGAGGGAACCGTATTCGCACCAACTGCCGTCATAGTTCTTGACGTTCTGATGTCCCAGGATCTCCCGCAGCACGAACCAGGTGTGCGACGAACGCTCACCGATCCGGCAGTAGGCGATGATCTCCTTCTCGCCGTCCAAGCCGGCGTCGCCGTACAGCTTGGCCAGTTCCTCGTCGGACTTGAAGGTGCCGTCCTCGTTGGCGGCCTTGCTCCACGGAACGTTGATGGCGGACGGGACGTGCCCGGGACGCTGGCTCTGCTCCTGCGGCAGGTGAGCCGGTGCCAGGATCTTGCCGGAGAACTCGTCAGGGGAGCGGACGTCGACGAGGTTCTTGGTGCCGATCGACGCGATGACCTCGTCGCGGAATGCGCGGATGCTGAGGTCGGGATCCTTGGCCGAGTAGCTGGTCTGGGGACGGCTCACGGCCTCACTGGACAACGTGCGTCCGTCGAGCTCCCACTTCTTGCGGCCGCCGTCGATCAACTTGACGTTCTCATGGCCGTAGAGCTTGAAGTACCAGTAGGCGTAGGCGGCGAACCAGTTGTTGTTGCCTCCGTAGAGCACCACGGTGTCGTCGTTGGCGATGCCGCGCTCGGAGAGCAGCTTGGAGAACTGCTGGGCGTCGACGAAATCACGACGGACCGGGTCCTGCAGATCGGTTTTCCAGTCGAGCTTGACGGCGCCGGTGATGTGACCACCGTCGTACGCGCTGGTGTCCTCGTCGACCTCGACGAAGACGATGTTCGGTGCATCGAGATTGCTCTCGGCCCAGTCAACGGAGACCAGGACGTCGGAGCGTGCCATGGAGTGGTTCCTCTCGCTTCAGTTGATTACGGGGGTGCGCAGGCGCGCGACAAGCGGGTAGATCTGGCAACCGAGGCAAATGCCGAAGGCTGCGTTGAGAAAGGCTGCGAACAGCGCGAACGCCGTCGCGATGGTGCCCAGCAGTGGGGAGCCGAAGGCGAAGCCGACGGTGCCGAGGACTGCGAAGGCGAAACCCACGAGTTGGGCGAACTTCAGCGGCGGCACCGGTTCTTTCTCGGATACCGGACCCAGCCGGGGAGCGACGACCGCGGCGAAGACGCGACCGTAGGGATGCTGCTTCGGGCCGCGCCCTGCACCGACGGCGAAAACCAGTGCCTGCAGTCCCAGCACCACAGCCGCCACGCTCGAGCTGACCACCGAGAGCGCCAATGTGGCGATCAGGACGCCGGTGGTCACCCAAGCGACGAAGCGAGGGCCGCGCACATCGACCGAGTCGATATAGGCCTGTTCGAGATCGGGTGCCACTGGAGAGTGCTCCTCATGCGTGAGATCTGTTGTGTCGGAAGGCTGGCTGGAGGCAGTCCGGACAGGTCTGCTCCGAAGGCGGCGCGGTAGAGCGCGGCTGTTCAGCAGCTACAACAACAACAGCAACAACCCGCAACGCGGCACAGGTCCACTGCGCGGCGCTTGGTGAGCACGAGCTCGAGTCGGGTTGACACGACGCACACCATACCCAATGACACCCTGGTCAGGCCAATAGCGATGCAAGGGCGGAGCGCAGGTCAGCGGCCTTGGGCACTCCGGAGAGGCGGTAGCGCTGCTTACCCTGCGCGTCGAAGATGAACGTCGTGGGCAGCGACAGCACCGACAGCCGCCTGGCCGCGGCCGGATCGGCGTCCATGTCGATCTCTACGTGCGCCGTACCCGGGCTGTCGGCGCACACCTGGTTGACCACTTTCCTGACCCCCGCGCACGGCCCGCACCAGACTGCGCTGAAGTGCACGATCGTGGGGCCGGTACGGGAAAGGCCGAGGTCGCTGACATCCACTTCGGCGACGTCGTCGCTGGTGGGACGCACAGCGCCCGATCGACGGTTGAGCAGCAAGCCCACCACGGTGGCCACACCCAGGGCCAGCACGAGTGCAACAGCGGTGTACATCCCGGGGGTCACCTCTGGTTGAACTCCTCCGGGGTGATCGTTAGTCCCTCGGCGATGCCTTCGATGATGATGTCCGATCCGCGCGCGCCCTGGGCAGTAGGGGCCACCCCGAAAGGCAGCTTCTGGTTCGGCAGGGTGGCCTCGAAGGCTGCCAGCACCGCGGCCACTTTGTCTTCTGGCACCTCTTCGTCGGCGGTGCCGGGTCCGGTGAGGATCCCGGTGGGGATGAACTCGAGGGTGGTCTGATCGCTGCCGGTGATCGACAGGTCCACCGCGACACTGACCCGTTCGGTGAAATCGGCGGCGTCGGGGGTCCCGGTGAACACCAGGCCCTCGCTGCCGGAGATGCCCGACTCGGTGGTGCCGCCGGTGGCGTCGTTGGTCTCCACCGGCGGGGCTTCGACCATCAGGTCCTTGATGCCCATGTACCGGCCGAGGTGGGCGGAGTCGATGATGATGCGGCTCTCCACCTTGCCGACCGGCAATCGGGCGCCGGGGTTGATCAGCCAGCCGGACTGGGTGACATCGACGGAGTGCAGCGTGGCTTCCAGCGCCGCCTTGCCGACCTCCGGGTGCTCGACGTCGTGGGCGCGGATCTCCACCTCGTCGTAGTGTCCCTGCGCAGCCTGGGGGATGAAGGGAAAGCCGAGGATGGCCACCGACGGGTCCCAGCTCAGCCGTGCGGCGGTGCGGACGGTCTGAGAGAGCCGGTATTCGGCGCTGATGGCCGCGCCGAAGTCGACGCCGACGGCTCCGAGGATGACCGAAACGACCGCCGCGCCGAGGCCGATCAGCAGTTTGCGCACGCCGAACATTGTGGCCCACGCGCAGGACGTAACACGTGGTGGCGGGTCCGCAACCCCCTCAACCCGGCCAAAGAGCAGGTTGGGCGCTATCGTTAGGGGATCTCGGTCGGTAACAGCGATGTGTCGGCCATGAATCTGGGAGATGTTCTCTCGGTTGCTGGAGGGTCAGTTGGATCTACTGCTACTCACGGTCGACCCGCATCCAGAGTCAGTTCTGCCCTCGTTGTCCCTGTTGGCACACACTGTTCGGTCGGCGCCGACGGAAGTCTCCTCGCTGTTGGAGGCTGGCACAGCCGACGTGGCCATCGTCGACGCACGTACCGACCTGGCAGCCGCGCGCGGCCTCTGCAGGCTTCTCGGCTCCACCGGCACCTCGGTGCCGGTGGTCGCGGTGGTCAACGAAGGCGGACTGGTGGCGGTCAACGTCGAGTGGGGTCTCGATGAGATCCTGCTGCCGAGCACCGGCCCGGCGGAGATCGACGCCAGGCTGCGACTGCTCGTCGGTCGCCGCGGCGGAACTGCCAGCCAGGAGAGCGCGGGCAAGGTCAGCTTGGGCGAGTTGGTGATCGATGAGGGGACCTACACGGCGCGATTGCGCGGCCGTCCGCTCGACCTCACCTATAAGGAGTTCGAACTCCTGAAGTACCTCGCGCAGCACGCGGGCCGGGTGTTCACCCGGGCGCAGTTGCTGCAGGAGGTGTGGGGTTACGACTTCTTCGGTGGCACCCGGACGGTGGATGTGCACGTGCGGCGCCTGCGCGCGAAGCTGGGTCCGGAGTACGAGTCGCTGATCGGCACGGTGCGCAATGTCGGCTACAAGGCGGTGCGCCCGGCGCGTGGCCGGCCGCCCACCGCGGCCGAAGCCGATCTGGGTGAAGACGACCTCGATGACGACGACGACTTCGGCGATCCGTCGGACGACCTCAGCGGGCCGCTGGCCGAGCAGCTGCGCAAGTGATCCAGCCGCACTGGCGGACGGTGCTGTCCGCCGACGAGCAGTCTGCTGTGCGTGAGATCATCACGGCGGCAACCGAATTCGACGGTGTTGCGCCTGTCGGTGATCAAGTGCTGCGGGAGCTCGGACAGCAGCTCACCCGGCATCTGGTGGCGATCGACGACGCCGGTGCGGTGCAGGGTTACCTGAACCTCACCCCGGAGATGGCGGAGTTGGTGGTCCATCCGCGGGCTCGCCGCAAGGGCATCGGTACCTCGTTGATCCGGGCCGCCCTGGCGCAGACCGGCGGTGACAACAGCTTCTGGGCGCACGGCACACTCGATGCGGCCAAAGCCACCGCGGCGGCGCTCGGCCTGTTTCCCGTGCGCAGCCTGCTACAGATGCGCCGTTCGGCCACAGATGTCCCGGACGTCGAGATTCCCGCCGGGGTGCAGGTCAGGACCTATGCCGGCCCGGCCGACGACGCCGAGTTGTTGCGCGTCAACAACGCCGCCTTCTCCTGGCATCCGGAGCAGGGCGGCTGGTCCACCGCTGACATCGCCGTACGCAAGGCCGAATCCTGGTTCGACCCGGCCGGCCTGTTCCTCGCCTACGACGACTCCGGTGAGCGGTTGCTCGGGTTCCACTGGACGAAGATCCACAGCGGTGGCTCTGGTCACGACATTGGTGAGGTCTACATCGTCGGTGTCGACCCCGATGCCCAGGGCAAGCGGCTCGGGCACACTCTGACCGTGCTCGGCCTGCAGTACCTGGCCCGGAAACTGGCCGACGCCGCCGATCCCACCGTGCTGCTCTACGTCGAATCCGACAACACCGCGGCGGTGCGCACCTACGAACGACTGGGCTTCAGCATCTACAGCGTCGACACCGCGTATCGGGCCTCTACCACAACTTCTGGGTGATATCGCCCACCATTGGCTGACTCACAGCCGGGCGAAAGCCGTCGTTCATGAGGCTGTTCACCTCGCGTTCATCTTCCATGGGTGTGCCGTCCATGACCGCCGCATAACTTCCCCGGAGGAAAAGCACTTCAAGGCCGGTCGAGAAGAACCGGCGTGCTCATGAGAAAGCGGGAAAGTGAAGCGCAACTTCTTCGGCAAGGCATTTCTGACCACCGTTTCGGCGACCGCCATCGCAGGGCTGACTCTCACAGCCTGCGGCAGCGACAACAACACCGGCTCCACGGAGTCGTCCGGCTCGGCCGGCAGCGGCACGGCTGCGGCGGGCTCCGCCGACTGCGGCGGCAAGAACGAACTGACCGCTGAGGGCTCGACCGCCCAGCAGAACGCCGTCGCGCTGTTCAACCAGGCCTGGGGTCAGGCCTGCTCGGGCAAGAACCTCTCCTACAACCCCACCGGTTCCGGTGCGGGCCGTGAGCAGTTCATCGCCGGAAACGTCGACTTCGCCGGTTCGGACTCCGCGCTCAAGGACGAGCAGATCGAGCAGGCTGCGGCCCGCTGCGGTGGCAATCCGGCATGGCACCTGCCCCTGGTCTTCGGCCCCATCGCGATGGCGTACAACGTCGAGGGTGTCGACTCGCTGGTGCTCAACGGCGACACCCTGGCCAAGATCTTCCAGGGCCAGATCTCCAAGTGGAACGACCCGGCCATCGCCGCACTGAACTCGGGCGCCACCCTGCCCGACAGCCCGATCACTCCGATCTTCCGGTCGGACTCCTCGGGTACCACGGACAACTTCCAGAAGTACCTGATCGCCGCCGCTCCCGAGTCCTGGACCAAGGAAGCCGGCAGCGAGTTCCAGGGTGGCGCCGGTGAAGGCGCCCAGAAGTCCGCCGGTGTGGTGCAGGCTGTGCAGGCCACCCCCGGTTCCATCGGTTATGTCGAGAAGGGCTTCGCCGAGCAGGCGGGCTTGCCGTTCGCGCAGATCGACTCCGGCGCAGGCGCAGTGGAGCTCACCGACGAGACCGCGGGCAAGGCCATCGACGCCGCCGAGTTCAGCGGCGAGGGCAATGACCTGGCGCTGAACCTCGACTCGATCTACGGCATCAAGGAAGCCGGCGCCTACCCGCTGGTCCTGGCCACCTACGAGATCGTCTGCTCCAACGGCTACGACGCCGAGACGGCCGAAGCGGTGAAGTCCTTCCTCTCCGTGGCCGCCAACGACAGCCAGGCCAACCTGTCCTCGGCCGGCTACGTGCCGCTGCCGGCTGCCTTCAAGGAGCGGCTGCTGACCTCCATCGACGCCATCGGCTCGACGGCGTAGGTCATCGGTAGCGCCGCAGCAGGATTGAAGAGAAGATTGGGTGCGAAGACCAATGACCGATAGGGTCGAAGTGACAACACCAAATCCGCTCAACGCGGGTTCGGGCGAGGCCATGGCCATGCCCTTCCCTGAGCCGGAACCCATCTCCACCGATCCGTCCAGAGGCGGCACGAAGGTCCGTGCCGGCGATCGGATCTTCCGGCTGCTGTCGGAGGGCTCCGGTGTCCTGATCGTCGTCATCATCGCGGCGATCGGCTTCTTCCTGCTGTGGCGCGCCATCCCGGCTCTCGCCCGCAACGAGGAGAACTTCTTTCTCTTCGGTGGGAACTGGGTCACCACCAACACCTCGGCGATGCACTTCGGCATCCTCGACCTGCTGCAGGTGACGGTGTTCGTGTCCGTCTTCGCCTTGGTTCTGGCGATGCCGGTGGCTCTCGGTATCGCGATCTATCTGACGCAATACGCTCACGCCAGGGTCAAGGGCCCGCTGGCCTACCTGGTGGACCTGCTGGCTGCGGTGCCGTCGATCATCTACGGCGTGTGGGGCCTGTACGTGCTGGCGCCCGCCATCCGCCCGGTCGCGGTCTGGCTGAACGAGCACATGTCCTGGTTGTTCCTCTTCGACACCGGTAACGCTTCGGTGGCCGGCGGCGGCACCATCTTCACCGCGGGCATCGTCCTTGCGGTGATGATCCTGCCGATCATCACCGCCGTCACCCGTGAGGTGTTCGTCCAGACGCCACGCGGCCAGATCGAGGCGGCATTGGCGCTGGGCGCCACTCGCTGGGAGGTGGTGCGCACGACGGTGCTGCCGTTCGGGATGTCCGGCTACATCTCGGGGGCCATGCTGGGCCTCGGTCGCGCACTCGGTGAGACCATCGCGCTGCTGATCATCCTGCGCGGCACCCAGACGATGTTTGGTTGGTCGCTGTTCGACGGCGGCTACACCTTCGCCAGCAAGATCGCTTCTGCGGCATCGGAGTTCAACGACCAGTACAAGGCGGGCGCCTACATCGCGGCCGGCCTGGTGCTGTTCATCCTGACGTTCGTGGTGAACTCGCTGGCCCGCGCCGCGGTTTCCGGAAAGGACAGGTCCGCATCATGACCTCGACACTCGATCGGCCGCTGAAGTCGCCGACATTCCAAAGTGTCAGCGGGCGCCGCAAGTTCACCAACAACCTGGCCTCCGTGCTGGTGACCGCCTCGGTGCTGGTTGCCATGGTGCCGCTGGTGTGGGTGTTGTGGACGGTCATCTCCAAGGGCATCGGCGCTGTCATGTCGAGCACCTGGTGGTTGAACTCCCAGGCCGGCATGACGGCGTTCGCTCCCGGTGGCGGTGCCTACCACGCCATCGTCGGCTCGCTGCTGCAGGCGCTGGTCTGCGCCATCATCTCCATTCCGATCGGTGTCTTCGTCGGCATCTACCTGGTGGAGTATGGCGGTGGCACCCGGCTGGGCAAGCTCACCACCTTCATGGTCGACATCCTCACCGGAGTCCCGTCCATCGTGGCGGCGCTGTTCATCTACGCGCTGTGGGTGGCCACCCTGGGATTCCAGCGTTCCGGCCTGGCCGTGTCGCTGGCACTGGTGCTGCTGATGATCCCGGTGATCGTGCGTTCCACCGAGGAGATGTTGCGCATCGTCCCGATGGATCTGCGTGAAGCCAGTTACGCACTGGGGGTGCCGAAGTGGAAGACCATCTCGGCGATCGTCATCCCAACAGCGCTGTCGGGCATCGTCACCGGCATCCTGCTGTCGCTGGCCCGCGTGATGGGCGAGACGGCCCCGCTGCTGATCCTGGTGGGCTACGCCCAGGCGATCAACTTCGACATGTTCGGCGGCTTCATGGGCTCGTTGCCCGGCATGATGTTCGACCAGACGTCGGCAGGTGCGGGTGCCAATCCTGTTCCCACCGACCGACTCTGGGGTGCCGCCTTCACGCTGATCGTCGTCATCGCCGTGCTCAACGTGGGCGCCCGGTTCATCGCCAAATTCTTTGCCCCGAAAAAGGTCTAGGAGTCAACTGATATGGCCAAGCGTCTCGACCTCAAAGACGTCAACATCTACTACGGCTCGTTCCACGCCGTGCAGAACGTGTCCCTGGCAGTGCCGCCGCGCAGTGTGACCGCGTTCATCGGCCCGTCGGGCTGCGGCAAGTCGACCGTGCTGCGCACCCTGAACCGGATGCACGAGGTGATCCCCGGTGCATACGTGAAGGGCTCGGTGCTGCTCGACGGCGACGACATCTATGGCTCCGGTGTGGACCCGGTGGGGGTGCGCAAGACCATCGGCATGGTGTTCCAGCGCCCGAACCCGTTCCCCACCATGTCGATTCGTGACAACGTGGTGGCCGGTCTGAAGCTGCAGGGTGTGCGTAACAAGAAGACCCTGGACGAGACCGCCGAGCGCTCGCTGCGGGGCGCGAACCTGTGGAACGAGGTCAAGGACCGTCTCGACAAGCCCGGCGGTGGCCTGTCCGGTGGTCAACAGCAGCGGCTGTGCATCGCTCGTGCCATCGCGGTGCAGCCCGATGTGCTGTTGATGGACGAGCCCTGCTCGGCGCTGGATCCCATCTCCACCCTTGCCATCGAGGACCTGATCTCAGAGCTCAAGCAGGAGTTCACCATCGTGATCGTCACGCACAACATGCAGCAGGCTGCTCGTGTGTCCGATCAGACAGCGTTCTTCAACCTCGAGGCCACGGGCAAGCCCGGCCAGTTGATCGAGGTCGACGACACCGAGAAGATCTTCTCCAACCCCACCCAGAAGGCCACCGAGGACTACATCTCCGGCCGCTTCGGGTAGGAACGCCGCACAAAAGGTAATCCCCTGAAACCCACCAGGTTTCAGGGGATTATTCTTTGCGGCCGGCTCAGTGCGTCGAGTACAGGTCGCCGTCGACGGGCAGTTCTCCGGTGGTCTGGAAGATGACCCGGCGCGCGATCTCGACGGTGTGGTCGGCAAAACGCTCGTAGAAGCGACCCAGCAGCGTCACATCGACAGCCGCCGCAACGCCGTGCTTCCATTCCCGGTCCATCAGGACGGTGAACAGATGCCGGTGCAGGTCGTCCATCGCGTCGTCTTCTTCGCGGATGCGGGCGGCCTTCTCTGGGTCACCGGTCTTGAGCACCTCCTGGGCGCTGTTGCCGAGTTCCACTGCCACCCGGCCCATTTCGGCGAAGTAGCCGTTGACTTCCTCAGGCAGGGCGTGCTGTGGGTGACGGCGGCGGGCGATCTTGGCGACGTGCAGTGCCAGAGCACCCATCCGGTCGATGTCGGCGACGATCTGGATGGAGCCGACGATGGCGCGCAGATCGCCGGCCACCGGGGCCTGCAACGCCAGGATGTGGAAAGCCTGCTCCTCAGCTTGCGTGCTGAGCGTGGTGATCTGATCGTGGTCGGTGATGACCTGTTCGGCGAGTACGAGATCGGCCTGTAGCAGTGCTTGGGTGGCTCGTTCCATGGCAACTCCCGCCAGACCACACATGTCCCCGAGTCGCGCTGCGAGCGAAGCAAGTTGCTCCTGATAAGCGGTACGCATGTGCCAAGCCTACGTTGGCCAGGTGCAAAAAGGCATGATGTGCCAGGTGAACGACGGGTGAATGACACAAGACCCCTGGGTGGGGTCGTTTGCTACTCGCGGTCGGAGGTCACTCGCACGTGGTATCGGCGCCGTTGGTGACGGTCAGGTCTTCGGGCAGTTCGGTCGGTGCGCTGGTGGTCTCACCGCGGGTGACCTCCATGCTGATCGACGAGCCCGCAGGTTCGGGGGTGCCCACCGACGTGAAGTCCGAACCCAGGACCACGTCCACCGTGTCGCCCAAACCGGTCATCGACTCCACCGCGGGCACACCGAGCGCGGAGGCGACAGTGGCCGCCGCCTGCTCGTTACCGGGGGCGTACATCACCGTGGTGCGCTCGAGTGCGATCGGATGATCGTCAGGGGTGTCGACGGTGAATCCGTACTGCTGGAACCCGGCACTGGCCGAGGAGCCGAGGCCGGTCTGGCCGGTGGAGTTCGACACGTGGACGCTGACCTCGCTGGGGTCTACGGTCACCGCGTCCACCATCCGCGTCGAGGAGTCCGCCGGTGCGGGTGTCTCGGTGGTGGGCGCCATCGCGGCGATCTCACTGGACGTCACCGGCGTGGTGGTCTCGTTCTGGTCGTTCTCGCCGGGCAGCGGTTCGTCGTTGATGATGGCCTGGAACAGCGCCTTGATGTCATCGGTACGGGGCTGCTCGTTACCCCACTCGTCGGCATAGCCCGTGGTGGGCACGGTCACGAAGGTGATGCGGCCGGCGGCGATGCCTTGGAGGGACTGTCCGAGATCCACCAGGTCTTTGGTGCCGATGTTGTCGACGTAGCTGTCGGCGATGAAGGTGTTGACGACGTTGTTGAGCTTCTTCAGCGAGAAGAAGGTCTCCTTGGAGATCAACGAGCGCAACAGCGAGGACAGGAACAGCTGCTGGCGTTTGATGCGGCCGTAGTCACCGTTGAACTCGGTCTTGACCTGACGGGCCCGCACGTAATTCAGCGCGGTGTCGCCATTGACCACCTGCCGGCCGGCGGTGGCCAGCACGGTGCCCAGCTCGTAGTCCTCGAGCGGCGTGGGTGAGCAGACCTCGACGCCGCCGAGCGCGTCGACCATCTTCTCGAACCCGGCGAAATCCACGGCCATGAACCGGTTGATCGACAGGCCCGAGATCTTCTGGATCACCTTCACCAGACACTTCGGTCCGCCGTAGGCGTAGGCGGAGTTCAACTTGGTCTCGGTGTACCAGCTATCCGGTCCGTAGGAGCCGGTGGTCTCGTCGTAGAGCGGGCCGTACTCACCGGTCTCGGGGTTCCACGGCTCGCATTCCATCGGGGTGATGGCGAGGTCGCGGGGGAACGACACCGCGACCACCCGTTCGCGGTTGGCGGGAATGTTGACCAGCATCACGGTGTCAGAGCGGGTGCCGCCGGCGTCCTCGGTGGTGCCCGCGCCCATCTCGCCGTTGGCCCCGAACCGGCTGTCGGTGCCGACGATCAGGAAGTTCTCGTCACCGAACTGGGCATTGGGATCGACGATATCGCGGGAGTCGAGATCGAGGGCGGCGACGTTGTTGAGGTTGTTGTTCTTCGTCGAGTTCCACTGCCAGGCTGCGCCGGTGAGGACCAGCGCGACGATGGCCACCAGGGCGGCGACCACGCGGCCGGCCAGCAGCGCGTTGCGCCGGCGTTTCGGCGGCTTGGGTGGAGGTAGCAGCCCGAGCTCGGTATCTGGGCGCAGTGCGGGGAGCCGGTCCTCGATGATCGCGGGGAGGACCGTCGTCTCGTCTGCGGGGTCCTCGGACGCTGTGCGGGTGCCGCCGAGCGCGCCCAGATCGGGGATCTCCGAGGCGTAGGCCGACACGGTGGGCATGGTCGGCGGATCGGTCTCGGCGTCCGCGGTTTCCTCGGAGGGTGTCCGTGCACGTTGCAGGGCTGCGGGTACATCGCCGGTCAGTTTGGCGAACAGGTCGGCGACGGTGACGGCACCGGGAGGTATGGCGTCATCGTCATCGGTTGTGTCAGGGCCGTCGTCGTCAGCGCCGCCGGAGAAGTCCGGAACCAAATCCGATGCACGCTCCCACGGCGCGGCGCCTGGCATCGGCCGCGGGGTTCCGGTAAGCCACTGATTGTCCCCGTCAGGTTCCGACGCCCGGTGCTGGCCAGGAGTGGCGTTGTCGCCGTCACTCATGTCCGTATCCGGCCTCCGACTCTGATGAGGTCTGCATGCCCAGGATCGGGCGGACGCGGTGCACGACTCTGTGTCGCGTCAAAAGTTTCCCTAGTCTTTAGCAGCACAAGAGCTCACTCCGCCACCTGAGCGCGGGAACGTTCACATGTTACTGACGCAAGCTGAGAAGTCTTGTGTCGAGTGAGTCTCGATTCAGCCTCCGGAATGCATGGCGTCGGCTCCCGCCGGGACCGTGCAGTCATCCGGATCGTCGAGCCAACCCTCCGGCAGCGTGACCGAACCCGGCGAGCCCTGCCGACCTCGCGGGCCTTCGGCAGCCCGCGGGAACGGGACGTCGGCGTCCAGCCCGGCGAGTAGGGTGTCGAGTTCGTCGCGCGTTTTCACCAGCGCCAGAGCGCGGCGAGTATCAGAGCCGACCGGGAAACCGTGCAGGTACCACGCCACGTGCTTACGGATATCGCGCATGCCCTTGTCCTCGCCGAAATGCTCGGACAGCAGCTGCCCGTGACGCTCGATGATGGAGGCGACCTCGCCCAGGGTGGGTGGCGTGGGCATCGGCGTGCCGCTGAATGCGGCCGACAGCTCGGCGAACAGCCAGGGCCTGCCGAGGCAACCACGACCGATCACCACCCCGTCGCAGCCGGTCTCCCTCATCATGCGCACGGCATCCTCGGCGTAGAAGATATCGCCGTTGCCCAGCACCGGGATGCTGGTCACGTGCTGCTTGAGCTGGGCGATCTGCTCCCAGTCCGCGCTGCCTGAGTATCGCTGAGCCGCCGTGCGGGCATGCAGAGCCACCGCTGCGGCGCCCTCGGATTCGGCGATGCGGCCCGCGTCGAGGTGGGTGTGGTGCTGATCGTCGATCCCGATGCGGAACTTCACGGTGACCGGAACGTCGGTGCCCTCGGTGGCCTTGACCGCGGCTGCCACGATCTGCCCGAAGAGTCGCCGTTTGTAGGGCAATGCGGCGCCGCCTCCGCGCCGGGTCACCTTGGGCACCGGGCAGCCGAAGTTCATATCGATGTGGTCGGCCAGGTTCTCCTGCACCACCATGCGAGCGGCTTCGTACGTGTAGTGCGGGTCCACGGTGTAGAGCTGTAGCGAGCGTGGCGACTCCTGCGGCGCGAACGTCGTCATGTGCATGGTGACCGGATGCCGCTCGTAGAGGGCGCGCGCGGTGACCATCTCGCAGACGTAGAGCCCGCTCACCGTCCCCATGCGTTCGAGTTCGAGTTCGCGGCACAGGGTTCGGAACGCGACATTTGTCACACCGGCCATGGGAGCCAGCACGACTGGGCTGGGTAACGCGAAGGGCCCGATCCGCAGGGCAGCGGATCGGGCCGATTCGGTGGTTACTGCTGTCACGCGGTCGAAGCGGTGGTGACCAGGAGGTTCTTCATGGCCTTCTTCTCGGCCACCTGGCGCTCGCGCTCGAGGCGACGCTGTTTGGCCACCTCGAACTTGGCCGAGGCCTCTTCGAGTTCCTCGATCAACAGCCCGAGGTCGTCGCGCAGGGCGGCAGCTTCACCGGTGAAGTCCTCGCGCTCGAAGATGCGCCACTTCTTCAGGATGGGCATCACCACGTCGTCGAGGTGGATTCGGGGGTCGTAAACGCCGCCGACGGCGATGATGACGGCCTTACGGCGGAACGCCGGCACGGTGTACCCGGGCATCTTGAAGTTGCGCAGCACCCGGTGCAGCGACTTCATCGCCTGGTTGGGGGCGATGTCCAGGCCGGCGGCCGAGACGTCGCGGTAGAAGATCATGTGCAGGTTCTCGTCGGCCGAGACGCGCGCCAGCAGCTGATCGGCAATGGGGTCGTCGCACGCCTTGCCGGTGTTGCGGTGCGAGACGCGGGTCGCGAGCTCCTGGAACGACACGTACATCACCGAGTCGAACAGGCTCTCGGCGAACAGGTCGCCCTGCTGGTTCTGGCCCGGGAGAAGCCACGGGTGACCTGCTCCATACGGGTGATCTCGAGTTCGACGGGATCGATGGCACGGGTGACCAACAGGTAGTCCCGCAGCGCGATGCCGTGCCGGTTCTCCTCGGCGGTCCAGCGGTTGACCCAGTAGCCCCAGGGACCGTCCATGCTGAAGTTCATCGCGATCTCGCGGTGATATGAGGGCAGGTTGTCCTCGGTGAGAAGGTTCTGCACCATTGCCGTCTGCGCCACTTCGGACAGCTTCGACTGGCCGGGCTCCCAGTCCTGGCCGCCGAGGGCGTACCAGTTCTTGCCCTCCTGCCACGGGATGTAGTCGTGGGGATTCCAGTCCTTGCGCATCGCCATGTGCCGATTGATCTTCTGCTCGACCACGGGCTCGAGCTCGTGAAGAAGTTGCAGGTCGGTCAGGTCTTGCGACATGCGTCCTCCGGTTATCTGTACCTGTTGGTTGCAGTCAATATATCTGTGTCACTCAGTACCATTCAAGTTCCCCCGCCTGGTGTGTCCAGATGCGTACCCAAATGTGATGTGTGAGCGCAGTCATGCGGACGCCCCGCGTGCCGTTTCCCGGAGGTCAGGAAACCGCGGCGCGGCTGACGATCGTATCCACGCAGAAGTCGATGAACTGCTCCCTGGTGGCCGACAGTCGCCGGTCGAGATACGCGGTGAACAGGGCGCTCAACCCGCCGATCAGGCTGGTGGCCTCCATGTGTGCCAGCACCGGGTCGGTGATGGTGGTCAGCTTCCGTTGCAGGAGGTCGATGAAGCTGGGCATCCACTCGGCCCCGGACCGGGCGAGCACCGGCTCCACCTCGGGTGCCATCAACAAAACCCGGCCTCGAACGGGGTCGTCGACCATCAGCGCGACGAATCGCTCCACCGCTTCCCGGGGTGTCGATGCCGAGACCAGCGTCGACATCGCCTTGGTGCACACCGCGTCGTACACGGCGCGGACGAACTCGTCGCGGTCGGAAAAGCTCTCGTAGAAGTAGCGCTCGGTGAGGCCGGCTCGGCGGCAGACGGCTCGCACGGTGAGCGCGGGCCCCCCTTCGCCTCCCAGCAGATCGATGCCCGCATCCACCAGTTCGTCACGCCTGCGGGCCTGACGATCTTCCAATGGGACACCGGACCAACGGCCACGGCTTTGACCGGACGTCACTGCGCTCCTAAACTCCTGACAACTCGCGTAGTCACTTTGCTCGACCGACGATGGGACTTTCCATTGGTGACTCAAGATACTTCCGGTGCATCGCCGCTGGCCAGTGATGCGGCAGCAGCGGGCTGTCCGGTTTCGGCAGCGGGGTATCAGGCTCCACCGCAACCCCTCGGTCCGGACAGTCTCACCTGGAAATACTTCGGTGACTGGCGCGGCATGCTGCAGGGGCCGTGGGCCGGGTCCATGCAGAACATGCATCCGCAGCTGGGCGCAGCCGTCGAGCAGCACTCCATCTTCTTCACCGAGCGGTGGCCGCGGCTGCTGCGCTCGCTGTATCCCATCGGCGGGGTGGTGTTCGACGGTGACCGCGCACCCAAGACCGGTGCCGAGGTACGCGACTACCACGTGGGCATCAAGGGGGTCGATGGCCAGGGCAGGCGGTACTCCGCGCTCAACCCCGATGTCTTCTACTGGGCCCACTCCACGTTCTTCGTCGGCACGCTGATCGTTGCCGAGCGGCTGTGCTGGGGCGGGCTCTCCGACGCCGACCGGCGGCAGCTGTTCGAAGAGCACAAGCAGTGGTACCGGATGTACGGCATGAGCATGCGACCCGTGCCCGACACCTGGGAGGACTTCCAGGAGTATTGGCGGCACATGACCACCGAGGTGCTGGAGAACAACTGGGCCGCGCGGGAAGTGCTGAATCTCGACGATCTGCCGAAGCCGCCGTTTGCGGCGCTGATGCCCGACTGGATGTGGGCGCTGCAGCGGCGGTTCTTCGTCAAGCCGTTCTTCGTCTGGTTCACCACTGGCCTCTACGACCCGGCGATCCGGACCTTGATGGGCTACAGCTGGTCGGCGCGCGACGAGTGGATCCATCGCCGCCTGGGCACGCTGATCGGGCTGGTCTTCGCCGTGGTGCCGAAGCGCCACCGCATGCATCCACGGGCGCGTTCGGCGTGGGACCGCGCCACCGGCAGGCTTCCCGAAGACGCTCCGTTGGTGCACACGCCGGCGCGCAACCTGCCGCCGGCGGCGCACCGCGACAACGGAATGCACTACTGCCCGGACATCTGAGGTTCGGCGGCGCGTCAGCGCAGCTACGCGACCGGATCGTGATCAGATGAGTGCACCTCACTGGAAGGGGTGCCGATGTCAGCAATGGTCACAGCCTGGCTGATCGGTCCGCCCCTGGCCGTCGGCTACGCGATGTTGATGCTGCGAGGCACCTCCTGGGTGGCCAAGGCCTGGGAACGCAGACACCCGCACTGATCTACGCGCCGCCGACGAGAAGGTGACCGAGGCCACCCCCGACACGGACGCCGGGGCGCAGGACTGTCCGGGGAAGAAGAGTCGACCGGCTACGGTGGATCCATGTATGCCCCCGAGCTGCTCGGCGGCCGCTACGAGCTGAGGGGAATCCTCGGCCGCGGAGGCATGGCCGAGGTGCGGGAAGGGTGGGACGTGCAGACGGGCCAGCCGGTGGCCATCAAGCTGCTGTATCCCGGTTACAACTCCCACCCGGACTACCTCCGCCGATTCTGGGTGGAGGCGCAGTCCGCGGCAGCGCTGCGACACCCCAACATCGTCACTGTCTACGGAAGCGGCCAACACAACGGCACCCCGTTCATCGTGATGGAACGATTGCCGGGCCGCAGCCTGGCAGACCTGATCGCCCAGGGCCCGGTGCCGCCGGAGTACGTGCGGGCCATGCTCGACGACGTGCTCAAGGCACTCGGCACTGCGCACGCCATGGGGATCATGCACCGTGACATCAAGCCGGCCAACATCCTGTTCTCCGCCAGCGGTGAAGCTCAGGTGGCGGACTTCGGTCTGGCGAAGGGCCCCGACACCCACCGCACCGAGACCGGCCAGATCATGGGCACCATGGCCTACATGAGCCCGGAGCGCCTGGCCGGACGTGACGCGACGGTGGCCGACGACCTCTACGCGGTCGGGGTGGTCGGCTACGAGGCGCTGACGGGGCGACGAGCGTTTCCGGAGGAGAATCTGGTGGCGTTGGCGCAGGCCATCACCGAAAACCCGCCGCCGCCGGTGTCGGTGCTACGTCCCGACATCGACCCGCAGCTGTCGGCGCTGGTGGACCGTGCGATGGCGCGGGAGGAGTCGGCCCGGTTCCACAACGCCGAGACCATGCGGGCCGAGCTCAACAACATCGGCGGCGACCCGGTGACCGGTCCGATTCCACCGCTGCGGCCGGTCCCGCCCATGAGCCCGTCGCCGGTAGCTGTCCCGATCCCGATTCCTGTTCCGGTGCAACGCAACCGGCGCTCCGGTCGCTCGGTTCTGTTACTGGCTTTCGTGGTCTCGTTCCTGGTGGCACTGATCGTGGGTGTCGCAGCATTCGTCCTCGGTGCGGCTACGCAGCGCTCCGAAGACGGAGCCCAACCCGTCAGGGTTTCAGTCGTCGAGCACTCAGTTCTATTGCAGTAGAAGAGATGTCGATGCCCAGCCAGTGGCGGTCGAGTTGTTGGGCGACGGCCAGAGTGGTGCCGCTGCCGCAGTACGGATCGAGCACCAGGTCGCCCTGGTTGCTGGACGTGGTGACAATACGCTGCATCAGCGCAACCGGTTTCTGGGTCGGATAGCCCAGAGCCTCGGGTTGATTGCCGCGAAGGGCGTCGATGGACCACACGTCGCGAAGTCCCACCATGGTGTAGTAGCGCGAATCCGGGGCGGGTTCCCGAAAGATCTCGACGTTCTTGAACCCGTAGCGGTGGGTCAGGTACGACTTTTCCTTGCTCGCGTTGAAGGTATGCGCCGCAGAGTCTTTCACGTACAGGAGCAGGATGTCGTGCTTGCGGCCGAACCACCGCCTACTGGTGCCGCCGGTGCGGTAGCTCCACACGATTTCGTTGAGGAATCCGCCGCTGTCCCCGGCGAACTGGGCGTCGAGCAGCACCTTTGAGTAGTGGCTCATGGTCGGATCGCAGTGCAGATACAGCGATCCGGTCGGAGCCAGCACCCGGTGCAGTTCGGCCAGGCGAGGTGCCAGGTGCACCAGGTAGGCCAGCGCCGAATTGGGTCCCAGCAGCGTGTGGAACGCCTCGAGGATGCGCGCGGGTCGGTCTGGCAGCCGGCTGATCACGTCGGCATACGCGGTCGCGTCCCAGCGCCAGGTGTCGGTGAACGTCGCGTAGTCGCGATTGGAATTGAAGGGTGGGTCGGCATAGATGAGGTCCACCGACGCATCAGCGACCTCGGCGCGCAAGATGTCGAGGTTGTCCCCGTGGATCAGCCGGTTGTCCAGCTGGGCTACCGACCCATGACGGAGCCGAACTGCGGGCAGTAGATGGCCGCCGACGCACGCATCACCTGCACGGCTTGGCCCTTCTCGAGGCCACCGTTGGTGAGGGTGGTGACGACCCCGCGCACCACCGGCACCGGGTTGGGGCCTGCGGCACCGTTCTCGGCGAGCAGTCGGCAGATGTGGTTGCCCAGTGTCGCCGCCTGCTCGGGGGACTCATGAGGGATGTCGAGCTGAGTGAGGATGTTGGCGAACTGCTCGTCCTGCGCGGGTGAGGCGGTCGCGGTGCCTGTGCTCAGAGCCAGCGTGCTGCCCAAGGCGGCAGCGACGATCGCCGAGGCGGTGGTCAGGCGGCTGAACATCAAGGCTCCTCGGTCGTCGGCGGCAGACTGCCCATGACCCTAGCGGCCCGGGCAGATTCGTTCGAGGTGAGTATCGCCGTCAGTGTGTCTGCTGTTACTGGGGTGTCTCTGTGACAGCATGACCGCATGTCAGGGCGGTCGGGTGTGCGGACGGTAACGGTAATGGCGAGTGCGCTGGCGGTGGTGCTGCCGCTGGTTTGGGCAGGGCCTGCACACGCCGAGCCGGCGGCTGCGCTGCCCTGGGGCCCCTGCGACGACTGGGTTGACACCGCGGATGTGCCCACCGCGGAGTGCACCACTGTCTCTGTGCCGGTCGACTGGAGTGATGCCGCCAATCCTCAAGCCCCACAGGCCAATCTGGCTGTGATGCGAATTCCGGCCACCGGCGAGCGGATCGGGACGCTGATCTCCAATCCCGGTGGGCCAGGAGACTCGGCAATCGATGTGATGACCCGGTTCGCCGTCATACTCGGGGAAACCGAGATCGGTGAACGCTTCGATCTGGTCGCCATCGACCCCCGGGGTATCGGGTACTCCACTCCGGCGCTGCGGTGTGACACAGACGCGGACGTGGACGCCAGGCGGCGTGATCCGCAGGTGGACTACAGCCCGGCCGGCGTTGCTCGCATCGAGGAGCTGAGTCGCCAGTACGCCCAGCGCTGCCTGGACCAGATGGGAGCTCCCTTCCTCGCCGGGATGAGCACCGAGAACACGGCGCGCGACATGGACGCGGTTCGCGCGGCTCTGGGCGAGGAGCAGATCAACTTCTTCGGATACTCGTACGGCACCCGGCTGGGGACCGCCTACGCCGACCAGTTCCCGGAGCGTGTGCGCGCCATGATGCTGGATGGGGTGGTGGAACAGGGGGAGTCAGTCATCGAGGACACACTCAACGACGCGGCCGCGATGCAGCAGGCTTTCGAGGCGTACGCGGCTGATTGCACACAGGCGCTCGACTGCCCGCTGGGCACGGACCCGGCGCTGACCGTCACGCGGTACAGGGAGTTGGTCGATCCCTTGGTGGCGGCACCGGCGCCCACTGCGGATCCGCGCGGATTGAGCTACGCGGATGCGCTGCTGGCCACCGGCGCGGCGATGTACAGCACCGAGGAATGGGCGGCGCTGACTGAGGGGCTGACCGCACTGCGTGACGGCGCCGATGCCGACGTTCTGTTGGACATGGCCGACACCTACCTGGGTCGCGATCCCGAGGGGCGGTACCCGAATGTGGAGGACGTGATCAGCGCCGTGCACTGTGTGGACGACACGTACTCGCCGGACCCCGCGGTGTGGGCGGACGTCAACCGTCAGGCACGCGAACTCTCGCCCTTCGACAGCTACGGACAGTTCACGGGATTCGCGCCCCGGCCGGACTGTGTGTTCTGGCCGGTGAAACCCGCATCGGAGGCCAAGCCGCCGGTTTCACCCGGCCCGGGAAAGGTCGTCGTCGTGTCCACCACCGGTGACCCGGCCACCCCGTATCAGAACGGGGTGGACGTGGCGGCACAGCTGGGCGCGCCCTTGATCACCTACGACGGAGAGCAGCACACGGTCGCGTTCACCGGCGTGGAGTGCATCGACGGTCCGCTGATCGCGTTCTTCGTCGACCGGGTGCAACCGCCGGCCGACCTGAGATGCTGAGTGCCCCCACCAGGGCTCGAACCTGGGACCTGCGGATTAAAAGTCCGTAGCTCTACCAACTGAGCTATAGGGGCGCGATGTCACAGGATAGCGGGTGCCCGCGGGTGCTCTGAACAACGTCTCCAGACAGCGAGTTTGAGGATTTGGCGATCTGTGCCCTAAGCTATCGAAGCTCCCAACGCGAAAGCGTCGTGAGGCCCCGGAGAGATTCGGATTTAGGCCCCCATCGTCTAGTGGCCTAGGACGCCGCCCTTTCACGGCGGTAGCACGGGTTCGAATCCCGTTGGGGGTACGCGTCGGCGGTAACGTCGGAGCAAGCAGTACACGCAGGTAAGCAAGGCCCTGTGGCGCAGTTGGTTAGCGCGCCGCCCTGTCACGGCGGAGGTCGCGGGTTCGAGTCCCGTCAGGGTCGCAAGTTTGCGACGTGAGGCATTTCGGTTGCCTTCCGGCCAGGTAGCTCAGTTGGTACGAGCGTCCGCCTGAAAAGCGGAAGGTCGCCGGTTCGATCCCGGCCCTGGCCACCAAGTTCGTCGGTGGCGTCCGTTGCGCTGCCATCACCTTCGGCGAGGTTCCCTGCCACAAGCCTGTAGTAGTTCTGAAAGCTCGATGTCGGGCAATTCCGTCTGATCACCGCCACCAGCGCACATGGCAATCGCGGGGCTACTGACGTCACGGGCTCATCACAGTCCACGATTCACAGGTTTGACCCCGCGTGTTTACGGCAATTAAAGGGGCCGTAACACGACTCGGGAGGTGTGCACATGGTGCGCTTGGTGATGTTCGCGGCATCAGGATTGGCCGCGGTAGCTCTGCTCAGCGGTTGTTCGGGCGGGGTGATCAACCAGGGTGGGGACACCAAGTGCAAGGACTTCCTCACCGCCGAGGAGAAGGACCAGAACGAGTCGGTGAGCAAGATGCTCAAGGACGAGAACGGTACCGACCCGTCGAACCTGGAGATCACGGCCACCCGTGTGGCTGCCCAGGGCTACTGCCAGATCGTGGGCAACGAGGACACGATGATCAAGGAAGCCCCCCACGGCTGACTCCACAGACGAAATAACCCCCAGTGGCCGCCCCGGAGTTCAGGGCGGCCACTGATTTCGTCATGGGGTCAGGCGTCGTCGGGGTCGGTGGCCTGCCCTTCCGGTTTGAGGGTCAGGCGTCGTCGGGGTCGGTGGCCGGCCCTTCCGGTGTGGCGCCACCTTCGTCGGCCCAGTCGGTGCGGTCGTCAGCGCCCTTGCCCGGATCGCTGATCACGTCGTTTTCAGCATTCTCTTTTTTCATCTGGTCCGAGTACCCACCTATGTGATGGTGTACCCGCCGTCGATCACGAGGTCGGCACCGTTGACCATGCCGGCCGCGTCCGATGCGAGATACACCGCCGCGGCGGCGATCTCGTCCGGGTAGGCGAACCGGCCGGTCGGAATCAGCTTCTTCAGCGCGTCACCTTTGGGGTTGTCCCACGCCTTGATGCCCAGGTCGGTCAGCACGACGGTGGGGGAGATGCTGTTGACCCGCACTCCACGCCCGGCCCATTCTGCGGCAAGGACTTTCGTGATACCGACGACGCCGAACTTGGACGCGCAGTATGCGACGTGCTCGTCGATGGCGACGGTGGCGGCCTGCGAGGCCATGTTGATGATGACCCCGCGGCCGGCGGCGAGCATGTGCTTACCGACGGCCTGGCTCATCTGGAATGTGCCGCTGAGGTTGACGGCGATGGTGTCGTCCCAGAATTTCTGTGAGAGTTCCTCGGCCGGGGCCAGTCGGGCGATGCCCGCGCTGTTGACCAGGATGTCGATCTTGCCGAACGCCTCGATCACCGCGTCGACGGTCTGCGCCACCGATGCGGGATCGGCGACATTGCAATGGAATCCGCGGCTGCCATCGGTCGGGTCGCCCAGGTCGGCGACGGCGATGGTGGCGCCTTTGGCGGCCAGGGCGGAGGCGATGGCGGCGCCGATTCCCGAGGCTCCACCGGTGACGAGGGCCACGCGGCCATCGAGGCGGAAATCGAGGTCTACGGACTGCCGTGACATAGCTGCACCAATCTGTTGTTTCTGCGGCGGTTTTCGACGGTCATGATGCCAGCACCGCGGAGGCGATTTCGGCGTCGGTGACCAACGATTTGATCAGTCCGGACATCAGGACCGATCGGGTGGCGGCGATCTTGGACGAGCCTGTCGCCAAGGCGATGACAGTGGGGATCGAGCGCAGGATTGCCTCGTCGACGCCCATCCGGCGTTCGTCGAGGCCGGAAACCCGCACGCCGTCGGAGTCCAGCAGCAGCGCGCAGGTCTCGGCGCACACCCCGGCCTGACCGAGTTCGGTTGTTTCCTCCGGGGTCAGCAGCTCATAGACCTGAGAGGCGCCGGGATACCAGGCGCCGACGGAGACGACGGCGCAGGTCACCTTGTTGTGCCGGGCCAGGGTCTCCTGGATCTGCTGCGTGCCGGTGAGGCTTTCGGCGGTGCGCGCGTCGGAGACCACCAGCGGTGCGTACATGGGCCAGGATCGTCCGCCGCTGATCTCGGTGATGCGGCGTACCAGGTCGACCCCGTTGGAGGTGAGGGTGCCTGCCATGCCGGTCAGTTGCACGACGTCGGCGCGGGGCAGCGCGGTGATGTGGTCGGCGATCTTGGTCAGGGTGCGTCCGCAGTCGACGCCGATGACGTCTTCGGGGCGCAGGATCGACTGCAGCAGTTGGGCTGTGGCCTTGGCGACGGCGTCCACCCGTTCGGCCGGGCTGTTCTCGTCGGTCAGCACCACATAGGCGTGACGGAGGTTGAACCGCCGCTGCAGCTCGGTGGACAGCTCGACGTCGATGGAGCCGGGGTTGTGGATGGTGATCTGGACCATCCCGGAGGCCAGTGCCTCATCGAGTTCGCGGGCCACCTTGAAGCGGGAGATGCCGAACTCCTCGGCGATCTGGATGCGAGTCCGGCCTTCGAGGTAGTAGCGACGCGCGATGACGGCACGTTGGAACAGCTCATCCGGCCCCATCGATGCCCTCCTCGGAGATTCTCATTGAGCTCAATCGACGCAGTGTAAGCCGCGAAATTGACGCATATCCCACCGCTCTGCTCATATGTGCAGGCGTATTGACATATGAGCATAGGCCCTGCATGATCTGGATCACAAGATCATCTGAGTATCGGAGAGATCAAATGAGCATGGACGACACAGAGCTGGCCGCGTTGGCCGGTGATGTGCTGTCCCGGGAGTCCCGGGCGCTGTCGGCGCTCGTGGGCGCCGTGGAAGCAGGAGTCGCCGAGGTGGCTCGCCGGGTGGTGGCCACCCCCGGCAAGATCGTCACCACCGGGTCGGGCACCTCGGGCATCATGGCCGAGCGTCTGGCGCACCTGCTGTCGGTGTGCGGAACGCCCTCGGTGTATCTGCCCGCCATGGACGCCCTGCACGGCGGGATGGGTGCTGTCACCGCCTCCGATCTGGTGCTCGCCATCTCCAAAACCGGCCGATCCAGTGAACTCACCAACCTGACCGCGAAGTTCGTGCAGCGCGGTATCGACGTCGTGGCCCTCACCGAGAACCCCGAGTCGCCGTTCGCGCTGGCCGCCACCACGGTGGCCGCGCTGCCCGCCACTCCGCCGGACGCCGACCCCGGTGACATGATCGCGATGGCCAGCACTCTGGCCGTCGGTGCCTGGGGTGATGCGCTGTCCGTGGTCACCATGGCCATGCGCGGCCACACCCTGGCCGATGTCGTCGAGAGCCACCCCGCAGGCGGTGTCGGACACCGCGGGGTGCAGCCGGGGGACGAGTCCGCGCCGGTGGTGCGGGTATGACGTCTTCTGTTGTCCTGGGCGTGGATTCGTCCACGCAGTCGTGCAAGGTCGAGGTGCGCGACGCGGACACCGGGCGGCTCTACAGCGCCGGGTCCGCGCCGCATCCCCCCGCCTTCCCGCCGAGCAGTGAACAGCACCCACTCGATTGGGTTGCGGCATTCATCGCGGCCACCAGAGCCGCGCTGGCCGGGTGTGCCGAACCGGTTGTGGTGCGCGCGATCTCGGTGGCCGCGCAGTGCCACGGCCTGGTGCTTCTGGACGCCGCAGGCCAGCCGTTGCGGGCGGCCAAGCTGTGGAACGACACCACCGGTGCTCCGAATCTGGCAAAGCTGACCGAGCGCATCGGCGCCGCGAACTGGGTGCAGCGCATCGGTTCGGTACCCACGGCCGCGTTCACCATCGCCAAACTGGCCTGGGTGGCCGAGCACGAGCCGGAACTGATGGACCGCATCGCCACCATCCTGCTTCCGCACGACTACCTGACGTACTGGCTGACCGGTGAGCGGGTGACCGATCGCTCGGAGGCCTCCGGTACCGGCTACTTCGACGCGGGCAACGGCCAGTGGATCACCGAATACCTGGATTTGGCTGCAGGCGACCGTGATTGGGCGCCCAAGTTGCCGACAGTGCTCGGCCCCACCGACATCGCGGGCACCGTGCGCCCGGCCGCCGCCGCCGAACTCGGCCTCCCCGAGGGTGTGGTGGTGGCACCGGGAGGCGGCGACCAGCACGCCGGCTACCTGGGCCTCGGGCTCACCGACGGTGACCAGTACTTCGGCATCGGCACCTCGGGCGTCGTCGCCACGTCCTCGCGAACCCCGGTGTTCGACCCGACCGGGATGATCGACGGTGTTGCGGACCTGACCGGCGGTTTCCTGCCTCTGGTCAGCACGCTCAACGCCGCCCGCGTCGGTGACCTCGCCGCGCGTCTGCTCGGCACCGACCTGGCCGGCCTCGAACAGCTGGCGCTCGCCGCCGGCGATACCCAGGGGCCGGTGCTGGTGCCGTTCTTCGACGGTGAGCGCAAGCCCAATCGCCCTGACGCACATGGTGCTTTCGTCGACCTCACCTCGCACACCAGCCGCGAAGAACTGGCCCGCGCCTTTGTCGAAGGGCCGCTGCTCTCCCTGCTCAGCGGGCGCGATCATCTCCGGGCCGGGGGCGTCGAATTCTCCAGCGGCATCACCGCCGTCGGTGGTGGCGCCCGCTCCAAGGCCACCCGCCAACTGCTGGCGGACCTGTCCGGCGAAGAAGTCATCACCCTCGACGCCGACGAGGCCACCGCCCGCGGCGCATGTGTCCAGGCGGCGGCCGTGTTGGCGGGCGGCGGTGTCGGCACCCTGATCGATGTGGCCAAACGCTGGCAGCCGCCGGTGCTGGGCGCCGCCACACCACGCAAGAGTGGTCGCGATGTCGCCGCGCTGCGGACGCGCTGGGCCACGGTGGCGCAGTCCACGCTGATCGACGGGGTGGACCGATGATGGCCACAGAACTGTTGGCGCCGTGGCACAAGCAGTTTCGCGGTCAGCTCGCCGGCTCGGTCTATGCCGCCGCTCCTGAAGCCAGAGTCGAAGCGGCCCAGGCACTTTCTGCGGCACAGCTGGATGTCCACGTGGATGTCATGGCCGAGTCCGAGGGTCTGCCCGCCGGCGTCAGCCTCACCGAGCTGAATCGCATCGCCGATACCGTGGACCCCGCCCGCATCGGGGTGCACCTGATCGGCTCCGCTGATTTCGTCGACACCATCCTGCAGTCCGTGCTCGCGGTGCGGCCGGCAGTGGTGTTTGTGCCATGGGCCGCGTTCACCGACGAACGGGCGGCGGCTATCCGCGCCGCCGGGGCCCAGGCGTGGATCGCGCTGTGGCGTGAGTGGGATGGGCTCGACGAAGCATCAGCACCGCAGTGGCCCTCACGGCCGGACGGCGTGCTGGTCATGCTCATCGAACCGGGCACCAAAAATCGTTGTGCGCTCGGCAGATTGGCTGTGGTGACGGCGTGCGCAGGCGACCTTCCGGTCGCGGTGGACGGCGGCGTCACCGAATCCGTAGCAGAACTGTGCGTCACCGCTGGGGCGAGTTCGATCGTCGTCGGCCGAGCCTTGCTCGCCGGACCAGCATCAGGAGAAGGAGCGAAATGACAACTACCGAAACCATGCGCGCCAGCGTGATGACCGGTCCGGGCAGCCTGGTCATCGAGGAGCGTCCGGTGCCGGTCCCTGGCCCCGATCAGGTGTTGATCGAGGTTGCCGCCGTGGGTGTGTGCGGCTCGGACGTGCATTACTACCGCCACGGCCGCATCGGCGATTTCGTGGTCAACGACCCGATGATCCTGGGGCACGAGTTGTCGGGCCGTATCACCGCTGTCGGTGAAGGCGTCGACCCCGGTCGCATCGGTCAGCGGGTCGCGGTGGAGCCGCAGCACCCCTGCCGCCGGTGCAAGCAGTGCAAGGCCGGCCGCTACAACCTGTGCCCCGAGATGAAGTTCTACGCCACCCCGCCGATCGACGGCGCGTTCTGCCGTTACGTCATCATCGATGAGGACTTCGCCTACGCCGTACCGGATTCCATGTCCGACGATGCCGCCGCGCTGCTGGAGCCGTTGTCGGTGGCCATCACCACCATGCGCAAGGCCGGCATCGTGCCCGGCTCATCGATCCTCATCGCCGGCGCCGGTCCCATCGGCGTCATCTGTGCCCAGGCCGCCAAGGCGTTCGGGGCCGCGCGCATCGTCGTCACCGACCTGGTGCCGTCGCGTCGTGAGAAGGCATTGAAGTTCGGCGCCACCGAGGTGCTCGACCCCGCCGCCGTCGACGTCTCGGTCATCGAGCCGGTGGACGCCTTCGTCGACGCCACCGGTGTGGCGGTGGCGGTGCAGAGTGGCATCAAGGCCGTCGGACCGGCCGGCAAGGTGGTGCTGGTGGGCATGGGTGCCGACGAGTACCCGCTGCCGGTCAGCCACATCGCCAATCTGGAGATCACCGTGACCGGCGTCTTCCGTTACACCGATACCTGGCCTGCGGCAATTCATCTGGTCAATTCGGGTGCGGTGGATCTGGACGCTATGGTCACTGGGCGTTACGACCTCGACCACGTCGCCGACGCCCTCGACAGCGACACCGACCCTGCCAGCCTCAAGTCGATTGTGAACCCCTCATGAGCAAGCGTTCCCCGTTCGATCTCTCCGGCCGCACCGCACTGGTGACCGGTGGCAACCAGGGCCTGGGCCTGGCTTTCGCCTTCGGGCTCGCGGAGGCGGGTGCCACAGTGGCCATCGCCGGCCGCAGTGCTGAACGCAACGAGAAAGTGGTCGCGGAAGCGGCTGCTCAAGGCCACACCTTCCACGCCATCACTGCCGACATCACCAAGTCCGAGGACGTGGAATCGATGACCGCCGACGCCATCTCGGCGCTCGGGCACCTCGACATCCTGGTGAACAACGCGGGCACCTGCTACCACGGCGAGTCGTGGACGGTGAAGGAGTCCGAGTGGGACGCGGTGTTCGATCTCAACGTCAAGGCGCTGTGGGCCTGCTCGCTGGAGGCGGGCAAGCACATGCGTGAGCGCGGCAGCGGCTCCATCATCAACATCGGCTCGATGTCGGGCATGATCGTCAACCGCCCGCAGATGCAGCCGGCCTACAACGCCTCCAAGGCCGCGGTGCACCACCTCACCAAATCCCTTGCCGCCGAATGGGGTCCGCTGGGCATCCGGGTCAACGCACTGGCCCCGGGCTACTGCAAGACCGAGATGGCGCCAGTGGACCGGCCCGAGTTCAAGCAGCACTGGATCGACGACACCCCGATGCTGCGCTACGCCATGCCTGAGGAGATCGCCCCGTCGGTGGTGTTCCTGGCCAGCGACGCCTCGTCCTTCATCACCGGTTCGGTGCTGGTGGCCGACGGGGGTTACACCGCATGGTAGGACGCGGCGCGACCAACAGGAGAGTTGTCGTCAGCGCGCTCGACGACATCACCATCGAGACCGTTGACGAAGAGCAGCCTGCCGCGGGCGAGGCGCGGGTGCGCACCACCGTCGTCGGCATCTGCGGCTCGGACCTGCACGCCGCCTGCGGTCGGCACCCGTTCATCGACCTGCCCTACCGCCCCGGCCACGAGGCCGTGGGCGTGGTGGACGCGGTGGGTGACGGGGTCGATGAATCCTGGATCGGCAAACGCGTTGTGGTGGAGCCCAATCTGGCGTGCGGGCACTGCACCCAGTGCAAGGCCGGCCGCTACAACATCTGCAAGGACCTGCTGGTGCTCGGCTGCCAGACTCCCGGAGCGCTGGCCGACACGTTCAGCGTGGCCATCGACCGGCTGATCCCGCTGGCCGACGAAATCGACGACCGCCACGCCATCCTGGTCGAGCCGCTGGCCACCCCGGTACACACGGTGCGCCGGGCCGCCGAAGCGGTCGGCGACCTCAAGGACCGTCCCGTCGTGGTGATCGGCGCCGGACCCATCGGCCTGTTCGTCCTGCTCGCGGCAAAACACGCCGGCGCCAAGGTCGTGGTGGCGGATCTGTTGGAATCCAAGCGGGCGCGCGCCGAACGCCTGGGCGCCGCAGGGACGTTCGATCCCACCGCACCCGATGCGGTTCAGACGGCGTTGGAACTGCTGGGTGGCCCAGCCGCCGTCGTGATCGACTGTGTATCCCGCGAGAGCTCGGTGGCCCAGGCCGTCGACCTGGTGGACAAGGGCGGTGCCGTGATGATCGTCGGCGTCGCCGAAGGCGCCACCCCGGTACCGCTGGGCCTGATCCAGGATCGTGAACTGGCCCTGATCGGCAACCTGATGTTCGTGCGCGAGGACTTCGAGGCGGCCATCGAGCTGCTGTCCTCGGGAGCCGTGCCCATCGAGGAGATCATCAGTGCAGAGTTCGATTTCGAGCATTCCGCGGACGCGTTCGCCGCGTCGGCCGATGCGGAGAACGTCAAAGTGCTCGTGACGGTGGGCCCCATGGGTGGAGAGGTGAGCTAGCCATGGCGGCGCTGCTTGAATGCGAAGACATCCAGAAAGCGTTCGGTGGGGTGCCGGTGCTCAAGGGCATCACCTTGAACTTGGAGCCGGGTACCGTGACCGCCCTGGCCGGCGAGAACGGCGCGGGTAAGTCGACGCTGATGAAGATCATCAGCGGTCAGTACACCGCCGACCACGGCACCGTCACGGTCAAGGGCGCGAAAATCACCGGCGGGAACACCAAGGACGCCGTCAAGCACGGCGTCGCGATTGTGCCGCAGGAGTTGGCGTCCATCGAGGACATGACGGTCTACGAAAACCTGTTCGTGGGACGGGAGATCAAGACCGGGCCGTTCCTCAACCGCAGGGCCATGATCGACGAGGCCCGTGATGCGCTCGCCGTTTTCGGTGTGGCCATCGACCCGAGTGCCCGTATGGGCAGCCTGCCGGTGGGCCTGCGTCAGATCGTCGAAATCGTCAAGGCAGCACGCACGGGAGCGCAGGTGGTGATGCTCGACGAGCCCACCTCGGCGATCTCCGAGCGTGAGGTCGAGGGCCTGTACAAGATCGTGCGCCAGCTGCGCGAACACGGCGTCGCCATGGTGTACACCACCCACAAGATGGCCGAGATCCGCGCCATCGCCGACCGGGTGGTGGTGCTACGCGACGGTGGCCTGATCCTGGACAAGACCATCGCAGAAGTCTCCGACGACGACATCGTGACCGCGATGATCGGCCGTGAGCTCGAGGCGCTGTTCCCTGATCGTCCCGAACCCGGCACCGACACCGTGCTCGAGGTCAAGGACCTCATGGTCGAGGGTGCCAACGGTCCGGTGTCCTTCAGCGTCAAGGCCGGTGAGATCGTCGGTCTGGCGGGCCTGGTGGGCGCGGGACGCACCGAACTGCTCGAGGCGATCTTCGGCGCCCGGCATTCCAACAGCGGTCAGATCCTGGTGCGCGGCAAGCTGGTCAAGCGCAACGCCCCGGCGGCGGCAATCACCGAGGGCATGGCGATGGTCCCAGAGGACCGCAAGCTCTCTGGTGTGGTGCTGTCGATGAGTGTGCTCGACAACGGCTCGCTGCCAAGACTTTCGGCGTTCTCGGTGGGCGGCTGGCTCAAGGGCAAGTCACGTACCAAACAGATTTCCGAGGTGATGAAGTCGGTGCGGCTGCGCAGCCGCGGGCTCTCCCAGGAAGTAGGCACACTTTCCGGCGGCAACCAGCAGAAGGTGGTGCTGGCCCGCTGGCTCACCGGCACGGTCAACGTGCTGCTGCTCGACGAGCCCACCCGTGGTGTGGACGTCGGTGCCCGCAGTGAGATCTACCGCATCATCACCGAGTTCGCAGAACAAGGCATGGCCGTGTTGATGGCGTCATCGGACATGCCGGAAGTCGTCGGGTTGTCCCACCGCGCATTCGTCATGCGAGGCGGCGAACTCGTCGGCGAGCTCGACCGAGACGCTCTCGACCATCCGGAGGTCCAGGAGTCGGTGTTCCGACTGGCGACCGCACTCGAGGCCAGAACCGACACAGGAAACCAGGAGGCTGCATCATGACCACCAAGGAAGACACCGCTCCGGAGTCTGGGGGCACCACCACGGTGGCGTCCCCGGTCACCGGTGAGCCGGTGAAACTCTTCTCCCGGGACTGGCTGGGTGCCATGGCATTGCGGTACGCGATGTTCATCATCCTGCTGCTGGTCATCTGCTACTTCAGCTACCGCAGCGCGCGCTTTGCCACCCCGGACAACCTGATTACCATCCTGGTGGCCGCCGCGCCGTTCGCTCTCATCGCGTTGGGACAGACGCTGGTGATCCTCACCGGCGGTATCGACCTGTCGGTGGGTTCGGTGATCGCGGTATCGGCCATGGCCGGTGCGGCCACCGCCAAAGCCAACCCCGGCCAGGTGTGGATGACTGTGCTGGTCGCCATGCTGGTGGGTCTTGTGGTCGGCTGCCTCAACGGTGTGATGGTCTCGCGCTTGAACGTTCCACCGTTCATCGCGACATTGGGCACCCTGACGGCGGGCTCGGGTGCGGCCTATGTGATCGGCGGCGGTGCCCCCATCAACGGTCTGCCCGCGGAGTTCGGCTCCATCGCCAACACCAAGATCCTCGGTCTGCAGATCCCCGTGCTGCTGATGATCATCGGCATCATCGCGCTGGCCGTCGTCATGAAGCGCACCACTTACGGCATGCGGGTGTACGCCGTCGGCGGTAACCGTAACGCCGCCGAGATCGCCGGTATCAACGCCAAGAACGTGCTCTTCAGCGTCTACGCCCTGTCGGGTCTGCTGGCCGGTCTGTCCGGCGTCATGCTGGCCTCGCGCGTCATCTCCGGCCCGCCGAACCTCGGCCAGGGCTACGAGCTGGACGCCATTGCCGCCGTCGTCATCGGCGGCGCCAGCCTGATGGGTGGCCGCGGCTCCATCTGGGGAACGGCCCTGGGCCTGTTGATGATCCAGACCCTCAACAACGGCCTGGACATCCTGGTGGTGCCGGCCTACTGGCAGGACGTGATCAAGGGTGTGCTGATCGTGTCCGCCGTGGCGATCGACGTCTGGTCTTCGAAACGAAGAACCTGACGCTCCACGAGTTCTGACACAACCAACCGAAAGAATATGGGAGAGAAGGCAGATGAGACTGGGGACAAAGATGTTCGCCATTGCCTCGGCCGCGGCGCTGGGGCTCGGTGTGACCGCATGTGGGGCTGGTGACGATTCCGCGTCGGGCGGAGAAGGCGGAGCCACCCGAATCGGCGTTTCGGTGTACGACATGAGCTCGTTCATCACCGCCGGCAAAGAGGGCATGGATCAGTACGCCAAGGACAACAACATCGAATTGGTCTGGAACTCGGCCAATCTCGATGTTGCGACGCAGGCCAGCCAGGTCGACTCCTTCCTCAACCAGGGTGTCGACGCCATCATCGTGGTTCCGGTGCAGGCAGATTCGCTGGGTCCACAGGTCACCGCGGCCAAGGAGAAGGGCATCCCGCTGGTGCCGGTGAACGCCGCGCTGGACAGCCCGGACGTGGCCGGCAACGTGCAGCCAGACGACGTGGCCGCCGGTGAGCAGGAGATGCAGATGATGGCCGACGCGCTCGGCGGCCGCGGCAACATCGTGGTCCTGCAGGGTCCGTTGGGCCAGTCTGGCGAGCTGCAGCGCACCGAAGGCATCAACAACGTCCTGGCCAAGTACCCGGACATCAAGGTGCTGGCGATGGACACCGCCAACTGGAAGCGCGACGAAGCCGTCAACAAGATGAAGAACTGGATCTCCGGTTTCGGTGACCAGATCAACGGTGTGGTGGCCGAGAACGACGACATGGGTCTCGGTGCGCTGCAGGCGCTCAAGGAATCGGGTCGCACCGTGCCGATCGTCGGCATCGACGGCATCGAGGACGGTCTGAACGCCGTCAAGAGCGGTGAGTTCATCGGCACCTCGCTGCAGAACGGCACCGTGGAGCTGTCCGCCGGTCTGGCTGTGGCCAACGCCCTGGCCAAGGGTGAGGACGTCAACAAAGAGCCCGTCTACATCATGCCTGCCATCACCCAGGACAACGTCGACGTCGCCATCGAGCACGTCGTCACCAAGCGTGCCGAGTTCCTGGCCGGCCTGTCTGAACTGACCAAGAAGAACCTCGAAACCGGCGACATCGCCTACGAGGGCATCCCCGGTCAGACCGCCCCGTAATCCCCGAACCGACAGCACGAAAGAGAAAGAGAACCAATGAAACTGATCACCAAGATCGGCGCGGTCGCCGCTGCCGGTGCACTGGGCCTCGGGCTGACTGCCTGTGGTGCCGGCGACGACGCCGCCAACAGCGACACCACCCGTATCGGTGTGACGGTGTACGACATGAGCTCGTTCATCACCGCCGGTAAGGAAGGCATGGACACCTATGCCAAGGCCAACAACATCGAATTGGTGTGGAACTCGGCCAACAACGACGTCTCCACCCAGGCCAGCCAGGTGGACTCCCTGATCAACCAGGGCGTCGACGCCATCATCGTCGTTCCGGTGCAGGCTGATTCGCTGGCGCCACAGGTGGCAGCGGCCAAGGAGAAGAACATCCCGCTGCTGGCCGTCAACGCGGCACTGGAGACCCCCGACCTGGCCGGCAACGTGCAGCCCGACGACGTGGCCGCCGGTGAGCAGGAGATGCAGATGATGGCCGACCGCCTCGGCGGCCGCGGCAACATCGTGATCCTGCAGGGCCCCCTCGGTGGTTCCGGTGAGATCAACCGCGGCAAGGGCATCGACAACGTGCTGGCCAAGTACCCGGACATCAAGGTGCTGGCCAAGGACACCGCCAACTGGAAGCGTGACGAGGCCGTCAACAAGATGAAGAACTGGATCTCGAGCTTCGGCCCGCAGATCGACGGCGTGGTCTCGCAGAACGACGACATGGGCCTGGGCGCCCTGCAGGCGCTCAAGGAAGCCGGTCGCACCGACGTGCCGATCGTCGGCATCGACGGCATCGAGGACGGCCTGAACGCCGTCAAGAGCGGTGAGTTCATCGGCACGTCGCTGCAGAACGGCACCGTGGAGCTGTCGGCCGGTCTGGCCGTGGCCAACGCCATCGTCAAGGGCGAAGACGTCAACACCGAGCCCGTGTACATCATGCCGGCCATCACCCAGGACAACGTCGACGTCGCCATCCAGCACGTCGTCACCGAGCGGCAGCAGTTCCTCGACGGCCTGGTCGAGCTGACCAAGAAGAACCTCGAGACCGGCGACATCGCCTACGAGGGCATTCCTGGGCAGACCGCTCCGTAACAAGCCAACTGAATACCCCGCAGCGGGCCGGTCACCTTCGGGTGGCCGGCCCGTCTGCTTTTCGACGCGCACTAGGGTGTGGGCCATGTGCACTCGCGTGATGTGGCCCGATGCCGCCGGTGCGGTCCTGGTTGGACGCAACATGGACTTTCACCGGGACCTGATGACCAACTTGTGGAAGCAGCCGCGGGGCGTGACCCGCGACGATGGCGTTGCGGGCCGGCTGACGTGGACGTCCAAATACGGAAGCGTTATCGCCACGGCCTTCGACATGATCTCGGTGGACGGCATGAACGAGGCGGGGCTGGCCGGCCATGTGCTCTGGCTGGCCGAATCGACGTACGGACAGTACGACGACTCGCGTCCGGCGCTGAGTCAGGCCACCTGGTTGCAGTACTTTCTCGACAACTGTGCGACCGTCGCCGAGGCTGTTGACTGGGTGACGAAAAACGATGTTCAGGTGATCCAGATGCCCGACCCCACGGGCGGTGAGCCGCCCACCATTCATCTCGCGCTCGACGACGCAACCGGCGATTCGGCCGTCATCGAGTACATCGGCGGGCACGCGACGGTCTATCACAGCCCCGACTTTCACGTGATGACCAACTCTCCCACCTACGATCAGCAGCTCGAGTTACTCAAGCAGTGGGAGGGTCTGGGCGGTGACCTACCGCTTCCCGGCGACACCGTGGCCGAACACCGCTTCGCTCGAGCTGCCTACTACGTGTCGCGATTGCCGCAACCGGCCAGTCAGCTCGAGGCGGTGGCGGGCATGTTCAGTGTGATCCGCAACGCGGCACAGCCGTTCCGCATCCCCGATCCGGGTAAACCCGATGCATCACAGACCATTTGGCAGGTTGTACTGGACCTGACCAACAAGCGGTACATCTACGAGTCGACCACCCGTCCGAATGTGGTGTGGGTTGACCTCGCTGATCTGGACTTCAGTGAGGGGTCGGCACAGCTCAAACTGGATCTGCTGAGCAAGCTGTCGCTGGAAGGCGGGATCGCAGGCAACGTCGCAGCGGATTTCGCCGATCACGGGCCCATGACGTTTCTGTCGTTCAAGCTGTTGGAACAACTCGAGACCAAGACCAAGTAGGAGACATGCACCCCTTCCGCGCCGCCGTCGAAGCCGGCGACTTCGCCGCCATCCCCCGATGTGTTCACCCGACGTGGTGTTCCGCAGTCCCATCGCCCACAAGCCGTACCAGGGCCGCGAGATGCTGGCGGTGATCCTCGGTGCGGTGTCACGGGTGTTCGAGGACCTGACCTATGTGCGCGAGTTCGGCGACGCCGAGAACCATGCGTTGATCTTCACCGCCCGCGTGGGGGAGCTGGAGATCAACGGCTGCGACTTCCTGCACACCGGGCCAGACGGGCTGATCGACGAGTTCATGGTGATGTTGCGGCCGCTGAAGGCGGTGACGTTGTTCGCCGAGAAGATGAGTGTGGAGTTCGAGAAAGCCATGAGGGGCGAGTAGCGCACTACGCGTGTGACCGCCGCCGGCGCGCGGGACCATCGTGTCATGGCCAGCATCGGCAGGGACGGGATGACCGTCCGCAGCCAGCAGCGAGACGACCGCAGCTGGCTGTTCACCGTCTGTTACACCGCGTGTTTCAGCGACGACGACCTGGGGCACCGTTTCGACGACACGGTGGCGATCCGAGAGCTACACGGCTACAACAGGATTGCCGAGGCACAGCACTGCGTCACCTTCACCGCCACCAGCACCAGGGTGTGGCGCAAGAAGCGGATCGTGGTGCAGGCTCCCGCCATCGAAGCCGTCTGTGCGGAGATCTGCCTGCACCAGCACTCGGCCTAGCCGCGCAGGCGCTGCAGCTGCTCGAACCAGTCGGACGGCACCCGCCCGCGAGGACCAGGCACCGTCTCGTCGGCGGGCCGGGAGTCGGGCGGCGCCAGCTCCGGACCCTCGTAGTAGTCATTGGTGGAGAAGTCCCAGAACCAGTCCTCACCCGGCTCGAAGGACTGGATGATCGGATGGCCGGTTTCGCGCCAGTGACCGCTGGCGTGCTTCATCGGCGAGTCGTCGCAACAACCGATGTGGCCACAGGCCGCGCAGCGGCGCAGATGCACCCACCAACCGCCGGCTTCGTCGCATTCCACACAGCCGGTCCCGCTGGGTGCCAGGGTCGGATCGATATCCACGCTCATGGTCTTCGACACTAGTGCCGATGGGGGAAACGCGACCGGGTCTCAGCGCGGCTCGCTAGTGTTCGGGCCATGGCAGTCACCGATTCCCGCGAAGTCGTCATCGAAGCCACGCCCGAGGACATCCTCGACGTCATCGCCGACGTCGAGTCCACGCCCGAGTGGTCGCCGCAGTTCCAGCGCTCCGAGATTCTGGAGACCTACCCGGACGGCAAGCCCAAGCAGGTCAAGAACGTGGTGAAGGCTGCCGGGCTCACCGATGAGCAGGTCATCGAGTACACCTGGGCCGAAGACAAGGTCAGCTGGACGCTGGTGTCCTCTGGTCAGCTCAAGCAGCAGGACGCCAGCTACACGTTGGTCCCCGACGGCGACAAGACCCGCGTGACGTTCGACATGTCGATCGACCTGTCGGTGAAGCTGCCCGGTTTCCTCGTCAAGAAGACGATGAAGGGCGGCATGGAGACCGCCACCGACGGCCTGCGCAAACAGGTACTGAAGGTCAAGAAGAGCTGAATGTTGCTGGCACGCTGATCAGTTGCCGTCGCTGGTTTTGTCCGGCAGGTAGGGCTCGATGGCGGCCGCCAGCTTGGCGACGGTCATCGACTGCAGCCAGAACCGGCCCGGACCGTGCAGTTCGGCCATGAACAGTGAGTCGCCGAACATCTTGTTCTTCACCCCGCGGACGCTGGCGAAGCTCAGCTGCATCTCGGCCCGGTACATGGCCAGGTGGCCGGGGTGGACCATGAACGACTGGCCGGCAGGCAGGTCGTACTCCACCAGCTCGCCCGCCACCTGCATCCATGCCACCCCGTTGCCGCTGAGCTTCTGGAAAACCACACCAGCCCCGCCGAAGATGCCGGCGCCCAGCTTCTGCTGCAGCCCCACCGACACCTCGACGTCAGGTGTGCTGGCCATGTATGCGCCGTTGCCCACCATGTAGGTGTCGGCGGGGTCGATGCGCAGTTCCCGGATGACGCCGGGCAGGTTGGTCGACAACGCGATCAGCCGGCCCGGAGCCTGCGCGGTGTACTGGGTGAGGAACAGCTGACCCCCGCCGAGCATGCGCTTGAGGCCGCTCATGAAACCACCCCGGCCGCCGGATCCGAAACGGGTGGAGGTCTCGATGGCGAAACCCGGAGTGAACCAGGAGACGTCGCTGCCCTCGGCGACGATCGCCTCACCGGTGTCCAGGGTGAGTTCGAGGATCGGCATGGTGTTGCCGACGATGGTTGTCTTCACGCCGCCAATCTACGTCTGGATGTGTGGCGAAGTCACCAGGTCGGGCCCCCCATCCCGCATCTCCTGGTGAGATCTGCGGGACGGGGGCCTCGGCGTCACGCGGGTTGGGTGGCCGACGGCAGGAACTCCTTGCCGCGGTTGCGTGGTGGCTGCGTCTTGCCGTGGGTGGTGTAGATGACCAGGCCTACGAATGTCAGCCCACCCACCAGATTGCCCAGGACTGTGGGGATCTCGTTCCACACCAGATAGTCCCCGATGGTGAAGTCACCGCCGAGAAGCAGCCCGGACGGGAACAGGAACATGTTGACAATAGAGTGTTCGAACCCGAGGTAGAAGAACACCATGATCGGCATCCACATTGCAATCACCTTGCCGGACACGCTGTCTGACATCATGGCGCCGACCACACCGGTGGACACCATCCAGTTGCACAGTACTGCGCGGACAAACAGCGTCAACATGCCCGCGGCACCGTGTTCGGCGTAACCGACGGTGCGACCGTGGCCGATCTCGCCGATGGCCTGCCCCACCGCGTCGGGGGCGACGGAGAATCCGTAGGTGAAGTAGATGGCCATCAGCACCGCCACGGTGAAGGCGCCGGCGAAGTTGCCCACGAACACCAGGCCCCAGTTACGCAGCAGCCCACCGATTGTCACGCCGGGGCGCTTGTCCAGCCATGCCAGTGGCACCAATGTGAAAACGGCTGTGAGCAGGTCGAAGCCGAGTAGGTGCAGGATGCAGAAACCGACGGGGAACAGCACCGCCCCGAGCAGCGGTTGGCCGGTGTTCACGGTGATGGTGACGGCGAATGCGGCGGCCAGAGCCAGGATGGCCCCGGCCATGTAGGAGCGGATCAAGGTGTCGCGCGTTGACATGAAGACTTTGGCCTCGCCGGCGTCGATGATGCGTTTGGCGAGTTCTTTCGGTGTCACATAGGACATGTCAGTGTCTCCGTTTCACCACTGGTAAGGCAGGAACTTGCCGTCGATGGTGACCACCACGCGGTCACCGCCGGCGTCCGCCCGGCGCTCGAAATTCACGTTGCAGTTGATGGCGCTCATGATTCCGTCGCCGAACTCTTCGTGGATCAGCGCTTTGAAGGCGGGACCGTAGACGTTGATCAGCTCGACGAACCGGTAGATGGTGGGGTCGCTCTGCAGTGACGTGTCCGCGGTCCGGTAGGGCTGGCGCTGGATTGCTGCAACGGTCTCATTGCTCAGGCCGAGCAATTCACCCACGGCCGCTGCTTCTTTGGCGGGTACCGGGTGGCTGCCCAGCAACGCAGCGGTGGTCCAGACGAGCGGCCGTCCGATGTGGTCGGCGATCTTCTGCCAGGTGAGGCCGGTGGCAATCCGCCGGGCTTCGATTTCTGCAGTCGCCGGTGAGGCGGGGTCGTACGCCATGAGTTTCTCCTTGTCCGTGGTTGTCTCCATCGGATCGTCTTGAGCTGGGCTGCGACAACGGCAGGACGCGCACGCCATCCGGCATTTCGCGCAGAGGGGCATCGGGTTAACCAGGGTGTTACGGCGGGGGAAAGACCGCGCAACTCGGCGCTCCTAGCGTCGGATGCCATGGGGACTGTCGACGCGGGTCTGTTGTCCGCCGTCGTCGACGCCGCTCCCACTCCGTTGTGGGTCATCGAGGCGGATGGCACGGTGGCCTTGGCCAACAAGGCGGCCGTCAGCGTGCTCGATTACGCCTCGGTCGGTGATGTGATCGGTGCTCCGAGCCACGACACCCTGCATCAGTGGCGACCGGACGGGTCGCGTTATGCCCCACACTGCTGCCCGATCGTGGACCACCGCGGAACGCATGTCGGCTCCCACCCCGAGCTGTTCTTCACCCGCGTCGGGCGGCCCATCCCGGTCACCTGGTCCATCCGGCCCCTGGGTGACGGAGGGGCCAAGCTGTTGTCGTTCACCGACGTCACCGATCAGATGGCGGTCCGCCGCCGGGACTTCGCCGGCGCGCCGTCGCGCGCCGAGATGCGGGCGCGCCTGCTGGCGCACGTGAGCATGAGGTTCCGCGATCCTGCGTTCACCCCGGCGGTACTGGCCGGAGAATCTCATCTGTCACTGCGTCTGGTGCAGCAGCTGCTGTCCGAGGACGGTCGGTCGCCGGCAACCGAGATCCGGCGCAAGCGGCTGGAGCTGGCCTGCACGCTGCTGCGGAGCGGGTCGACGGTTCATCACGCTTGCCGTGCCAGCGGTTTCAGTGAGGCCGGCACGTTCACCAGGGCTTTCCGCCGCCAGTTCGGCATGGCACCCAGTGAATGGTTGCGCAAGGTTTCGAATCAACAGGAGTCTGCGGAAATAGTCGCTCTGTGAGCCTGGTTGCACGGAGGCATGGCCACAGGAGTTGTGCTCAATCCGGACTTGACGGCAGCCAACACCGTCGATGACGCCATCGCTCGTGCGCGGCGAGTGTATGAAGCCGGAGTCCGTCAGATCTGGATAGCCCAGCGGGTCGACATCGACGCGATCGCTCTGGCCGGCCTGATCGGTGCCGCCGTGCCCGGTCTCGGTGTCGGCACCTCGGTGGTGCCCATAAACCCGAGACATCCGTTGTTGATCTCCGCGGCGGCACAGACCGCTCAGGCGGCATCCCACGGCCAGTTCACCCTGGGGTTGGGACTCGGCGCGCCGGATGTCGAAAAGGCAGCCTTTGGCCGGACGTGGCCCAATGTGGTGACGCGGTTGCGCGAGCACCTGACCGTGCTGCGGTCGATCCTCGATACCGGTGCCGTCGACTTCCGGGGCAGTGAACTCGGGGCCAGCCCGACATGGCCGGTGGCGGTGCCCGGCGGCGAATCCATCCCGATCTACGTGGCGGCCATGGGGCCCAAGGCGCTCCAGATCACCGGTGAGCTGGCCGACGGAACCCTGCCGTATCTGGCGGGCCCCCGCACAGTGGGGGAGTTCATCGTGCCCACCCTGGTCAAGGCTGCCGCCGGCCGGCCCGCACCGAAGGTGGTCGCGATGGTGCCCGTTCTGGTGACCGACGACGAGTCCGCCGGAAGGGCCTATGCCGCAGAGCAGTTGGCGTTCTACGAAACCATCCCGTCGTATCAGAAGGTGATCGCCCGCGAGGGTGTGTCGTCGGTGGCGGACCTGGCTGCTGTCGGGTCTGCTGCCGACGTGTCCCGGCACCTGCGCCGCTATCTAGATGCTGGTGCGACGGACGTGGTGCTGAGCCCGCTGCGCTCCGAACCCGGTGATCTGGAGGCGAACTCGGCGATCGCCGCCGAACTCTAGGCCTCAGGTTTTGCCGAGCGTGCGTGTCGCCGGTGGACACGCCGATGGATTCGCGTGGGTTTCGCGCTCGTCGAGGTGTGAATTCTCATCTGTCACTTCTGTTTTGGCTGACAATTTCTTGTCGGACCGGGTCGATATCGTGAGGACATGTTCGCCGATCTTCCCGATTCCGCAGGGCGGTCCAGCCTCAGTGACACTGCGCTGGATACTGCGATCACGGAGTGGACCACGGCGATCGCGTCTGCGTCCGGACACCGACTCCTGCTCATCGCCGAAAAGACCCGCCGCAACTACACCGACGACCACGACACCGACGAGGACACTGAAGCGGCCTGGAAATCGGCGGCCAACGAAGTCGCCCTGGCCACCGGAACCTCACCCGGGCGTGCGTCCGGCGATATGGAACTCGGGGTGGCGTTGGCGACCAAGCTGCCGAAGATCGCCGCCTTGCTGTTGGTCGGTCAGATCTCGGAATACCTCGCCCGGCGCATCGTGTACCGCACCGGCAACATCGTCGACGCAGACCTGCTGGCGCAGGTGGAAACCCACATCGCCGAGGCCGCCGAGGGGTGGGGCAGGTTGTCGGTGAAGAAACTCGACGACGCCATCGATGTCTGGGTCCACCGGTATGACCCCGCCGCGCTGCGGACAGTGCGGGTGCGGGTGCGTGATCGCGGTGTCGACATCCTGGAAACCAAAGACGGGGTCACCACCATCGTCGTGCGGCTCAAAGGTGTCGACGCGGCGCTGTACTGGCAACGCATCACCCTCATGGCCCAAGGCGTCTGCACCAACGATCCCAGGACCTTGGATCAACGCCGTGCAGATGCCCACGGCGCGCTCGGCGCCGGATACCTCCATCTGGCGTGTGAATGCGGCTCACCTACGTGTCCCGCCGTTGATGACGATGGTCGGGCCTCGCACGTGTTCGTCCACATCTACGGTGAAGCCGCCACCCTCGACGCCGAACCCGATCCCTTCCTGGACGGCGACAGCCCGCTACCCGCTGACCCGAACCAGCGGCCGATGAATGTCATCCTTCGCTATCCGGACGGCACCCGCGTCCTTCCCGACGGGACCCGTGTCCACCCCGATGAGGCACCGACATCGGACGCCGAAGACGACGCCACCAGCTCCAGCGAGCAGGTCTTCAAGGCTGAGTGCCGTAAGACTGCACAGTCCCAGCACGTCGACATGCCTGTAGTCGACGCTGACTCAGAGCGCGACACCGCCGAAGCTGCGGCTGCCGAACCGGTTTCACCCGACACCGACGCCGCAGCCGAAGCCGCCACCCTCGAACCGATGTCACCGGACAAAGACCGACCGGTCACACCCGCTGCGTTCGTCAATCCGCCGCCGGGCATTCTCGTCGGGTTCGGCGCAGTCCCGGCGGCGCTGGTCGCTGCGCTCATCGCCAAAGGCGCCAAGGTTCGGTACCTCACACCACCCGGAATCGATCCCGAAGACCACTACCGGGCCTCCGCAGCCCTGGAACAGTGGTGCAAAGCCCGGGATCTGACGTGCCGGGGACCGAACTGCGATCGGCCGGCGCAGTTCTGCGATTGGGATCACACGACACCGTGGCCCGCCGGTAAGACACATGCCTCCGGAGGAAAAATGTATTGCCGTACACACCATTTCGGCAAGACGTTCTGGCCCGGCTGGTCCGACGAACAGCGTCCCGATGGCACCATCATCTTCACCACCCCGAGCGGCCGGACTTACACGTCCAAGCCGGGCAGCCGCCTGTTCTTCCCCACCATCAGCACCACCAGCGCGCCCATCGACACCCCACCACCGCAACCGAACCCGCCGGACAAGATCGGCAAAATCCCCAAACACCGAAGACGCAACCGCGCCCGGGAACGCGCCTACCGCATCAAGGCAGAGCGCGCCTACAACGACGCCCACCCCACCGAAACCCCCGTCGACGTCACCGCCGTCCAGCGCACCTACATCATCGACCACACAACCCCGACCAACGCCACAGATACCGATGACTCGCCACCACTTAGAAACTCAGCTGGCGAACAGCCGCTGTGATCGATTCTCGTGTCGCATACCGGCGATCTCGAGTTGCATGGTGGTGCTCGCCATCTCTTCGAGCGGACGCGAGCAGGCGGCGTCCGCCAGTGCGACGACACCTTCGACACTGCGGACCTGGATCCGTTGCGCTTCCAGCGGGCCAAGACGTCCCAACCGGACGGCGGCGCTCAGCACTGCGGCCAGTGCGGACCGCAACGAACCCAGGACCGCGGTGTGCACGCTGACGCCGATCGCGGCCTGAACGGCACCCTCCACCACCGCGAGGTTTCCGGGAGTGGACCCGGCAATCACCGCCGTGAGATATCCGTCTGAGGAGCACAGTCCGACCTGCTGCGCGGTCACCGCCAATTGACGGCCCGCCGTCTGAGAGGCGGACCGCGCGTTGCCCGTCAACTTGTAGGACGTGAGCACGGTGTCCAGCTCACACAGCGTCACCATGGAGGGTGTCGCACGCCAGGCCGCCGCCGTCACCGTCGCATCCAGCGTGGCCACCGCGAACGTCAGGTAGTCCAGTGCGCACACTTCGATCTCCGCACCGCGCGCGCAGGGATGCAACGCCAGCCACTCTTCGAACCCGTTGCTGTGCACCATTCGGCCGGCGGGAAAGGCGCTGTCGTGCAACTGCATCCAGAGCGCCAGAGCGGCGGGGTTGTCAGTCATGGGAATGAGAATGGGCGTGGGAGGCGGAGGTTCGAGACCACCCGTCGGCAGCCAGGGGCACGTCGGCGACCTTGCCCACCACACCCAGGTCGGCCAGCAGATGCTCGGCCGCGTGGGCGCTGGTGAACAGCGGTGCTGCCACCGAGTCGGCAGAGATGTCGACGGGCGCATGCTGATTGCCCAGCACATACCCCAACAAAAGCATGGCACGCGGATCGTTCTGGTCGAACCGTGCCACCACAGCGGGCTCAGCGGGCCGACGCACCACCACCACCTGCTCGCCGTCGTCGGCGATCACCGCGCCGTCGTGCAGAAACGTGCCGCGCGGCATCAGGATCCGCACCCGCACACCGGTATCGGCAGTCACCAGCTGCCGAGGCTTGACGGCATCACCCCACCCGATGTCCACATGATGCACACGACGGGAGGCGAAAGCGGGGTCGGTGATGTAACCCAGGATGGCGTCGGCGTTCACAAGAGAACCTTCCCTCGGATGGCGTCGAGCAGGGCCTGCTGAGTGCGGTGCAGATCCGGCGCATGATCGGTGGTCAAACGAACGAGAATTCCCACCGATGACGGCAGCTCGCTGGCACCACCCCGCACCGGGGATTCGGAAAGCACCGACCGCACGACCGACAACAGTGTGCCGGAGGAGAAGGAGGGCGCGACCACCATCAGCGTCGCGAGATAGTCGGCGTCGACCAGTCGGGCGGCGGAGGGCGGCTCGAGCAGCACCAGGTCGCGGGCCACTGTGCGGCCGTCGACCGAGACCCTGACGGCGCTGCGGTAGCTGCGGTAGCGGTATCGCTCGCCATGACCGATCCGGCCCGCCGCCAGAGCTTCCCATCCGAGGTAGCGTCCGGCGGAATCCACCTCGATGTCCATCACCTGGGTGAATGACGAATCCCTGTGCGGGATGACAGTTTTGGGGAGATACTCCAGCGTGGCAGCACCAGCAACACAGAAGCTGAGTCGGTGGCGGGAGCCGGTGCCGCGGCCGGCGAACACCTGGGTGGCGGCCTGGGTGGTCAGCCGCAGATGGGAACCGGGCTCGGCATGGACGTCTGTCCGCAGGTCGTCATCGGAGAATGTTCCGCCGCTGGGACTCTGCACACACACCATCGCGGCGTCCGGAAATGCCTCGTCGTGGTACAGCGGCGTCGTCATCCGCTGCGGATACCGCTGCTGCATCGACGCAGCGCGGGTGCGGCCGGACCCGTCGACCGCTACCCGTAGCCCCAGCGTGCCGGCCGGGATCACGACGACACCGGCTCCAGCATGGCACCGGACACCAACTGCGTCATGACGTCGGACAGCCCCTGGCCGGAGCGCAGGTCGGTGAACACCGTCGGTTTCACCGGCCGCGCCGCCGCACAGTCGTGCCGCATCCGTTCGAGGTCGGCACCGACGTAAGGGGCCAGGTCGATCTTGTTGACCACCAACAGATCTGCCTGCAGCAAGCCGATTCCGTTCTTGCGTGGGATGTCGTCACCGGCTCCGGTGTCGATGACGAAGATCCAGTAGTCCACCAGATCGGAGGTGAAGGTCGCGGCGAGGTTGTCGCCACCGGATTCCACCAGTACCACGTCGAGATCGTCGAACGTGGCCGACAACCGGGCGATGGCGGCAAGGTTGGCCGACGGATCCTCCCGGATCGCGGTGTGCGGGCACGCTCCGGTCTCGACGGCCAGAACCCGCGCCGGGTCGATGACGCCACTGCGCCGCACCCGCTGGGCGTCCTCGTCGGTCACCAGGTCGTTGGTGATCACCGCAACGCTGAACCCGGCTGCGAACAGCTCCGGAACCAGCGACTCCACCAGGCGTGTCTTTCCGGAGCCGACGGGACCGCCGATTCCGATTCGCACGGGGTCGGACATCAGAACCTCCTACTTGATCGAGTAGCGCCGGCCCAGCGGCACCGACTGCATGGGCACGCTGTCGCACACCTGGCCGTCGACCTCCACGCGATAGGTGTCGGGGTCGATGGTGATGGCCGGCAGGTAATCGTTGTGCAGCAGATCGGCTTTGGTCAGTGACCGCGAACCGTGACACCCCACCAGAGGGGTAGCCAGACCCAGCCGGGCAGCCAGATCCGACGATTCGGCTGCTGCGGCCACGAAGTTCACCGACACATCCGCGGGTGTCTTGCCGAACGCGGCCCACTGCGGCCGGTACTTCAACGGCTCGCACGTCATCAGCGAAGCGTTGGCTTCACCCATCACCGACCACGCCGGGAACCCGCCCTTGAACACCACCTCAGGCCGGATGCCGAAGAACTTCGGTTCCCACAGCACGATATCGGCGAGCTTGCCGGGTTCCAGTGAGCCCACCACATGATCGATCCCGAACAACTTGGCCGGGTTGATGGTCAACTTGGCGACATAACGCAGAATGCGGGCATTGTCGGATCCGGTGCCGTCGTCAGCCGGTAGTGCACCGCGGGTGGCGCGCATATGGGAAGCCAATTGCCATGTCCTGGCGATTGTCTCACCGATTCGACCCATGCCCTGGGAGTCCGACCCCATCGCAGAGATGGCCCCCAGATCATGCAGCACATCTTCGGCGGCGATGGTCTCACGCCGGATCCGGGACTCGGCGAAGGCGACATCCTCGGGGATCCTCGGGTTGAGGTGGTGGCACACCATCACCATGTCGAGGTGCTCGTCGAAGGTGTTCAACGTGTAGGGGTTCGTCGGATTCGTCGATGACGGAAGGCAATACGATTCACCGACCACCCGCATGATGTCGGGGGCGTGCCCGCCGCCGGCGCCTTCGGCGTGATAGGTGTGGATGGCGCGGCCGCCGATGGCTCGCATGGTGTCTTCGAAGAATCCGGATTCGTTCAACGTATCCGTGTGGATCTGCACCTGCAGATCCAGCTCGTCGCCGGCATCCAGGGACGCTTTGATGGCAGCAGGGGTGGCGCCCCAGTCCTCGTGGATCTTGTAGCCGATGGCGCCGGCCAGCCCCTGCTCGATCAGCGGTGCGGTGCTCGACGAACTGCCGTTGGCGATGAACCCGAAGTTCATCGGGAATGCCTCTGCCGCAGTGAGCATCCGCGCCAGATTGTTGGGACCCGAGGAGGTGATCCCCACCGTCACGGGGCCGAGGCCGCCGCCGATCATGGTGGTGACGCCACTGGAGATGGCCTCTTCGACCAGGCCGGCGCTGTCGAAATGCACGTGCACGTCGATGGCGCCCGCGGTGGCGATCATCCCTTCACCGGCCCGGATGTCGGTGCCCGCGCCGATCACCATTCCGGGATCCACACCGTCCATGGTGCGCGGGTTTCCGGCCTTGCCGACTCCGGCGATCTTTCCGTCACGAATACCGATGTCGGCCTTTCGGATTCCCAGCACCGCGTCGATGATCAGGACGTTGGTGATGACGAAGTCCAGCGCTCCCTCGGCGTTGGTGATGTCACCGTGCACAGCCATGCCCTCACGCATGGTCTTGCCGCCGCCGAACACGGCCTCGTCGCCGTAGACGGTGTGATCGTGCTCGACGCGGGCCAGCAGTTCGGTGTCGGCCAGGCGCACCCGGTCACCGGTGGTGGGGCCGAACAGTTCGGCGTAACGGGCTCGGCTGATGCGGTATGCCATCTAACTCTCCTGGTTCAGGTAGCCCGCCTGCAGGAGCGCGGTCAGATGAGGCTCGGGGGAGCCGGTGGTGGATCCGTTGGTCATGCAGTTCTGCCCGATGACCACCCGCTCACCTCCGTATGTCGTCAACAACACCTCCTGTGTCTCACCCGATTCGAACCGCACCGCAGTGCCGGACGGGATGTCCAGACGCTTGCCGAAGGCAAGGGCTCTGTCGAACCGCAGCGCGCGGTTGGCCTCGAAGAAGTGGAAATGAGAGCCCACCTGGATCGGCCGGTCGCCGGTATTGACCACGGTCACCGTGACACCGGGCCGTCCGGCGTTCAGCTCGATTTCACCCTCTTCAGGTAGAATCTCACCGGGTTGTACTGTCGCGGAACCGGATCCAGGCCGGATGGCGTCATGTACGGTCACCAGCTTCTGTCCGTCGTCGAAGAACGCCTCCACCTGCACCGAGCCCATCAAGACGGCGACACCGGCAAGCACGTCGTCTTCGGTGAGGATCTGAGCGCCATGAGCGGCCGCGTCGGCCACCGACGCGCCGGCGCGGGCGGCCTCCACCACCTCGTCGGCGATCAGGGCCCGAGCTTCGGGGTAGGTGAGTGCCAGCCCGGCCGCCCTGCGCTTGCGCGCCAGTTCAGCGGCCAGGAACAGCAACAGGCGGTCCTCGTCCTTGGGAGTCAGGTGCATCAGCCGGTGATTCCTTCGGCCCAGGGGTAGCTCTTCAGGAAGGGATCCGGGGTGATGGGTTCGGGCGATTCCCACACCTGGTCGATCAAACCGCTCGGTGCGACGACGCCGATGCGAGCGGTTTTGGTGACGTGGTGATTCTCGCCGTCGATGGTCACCGAGCCTTCGGGTGCGTCGATGGTGACGCCGCCGGACGCTGCCTGGATGTCGGCCACCTTGAACGAATCCGCCTTCTCCACAGCGGCTTTCCACAGGTACACCGCGGTGTAGGCGGACTCCATGGGATCAGAGGTCACCCGGTCGGGGCCGTACTTGGCCTTGAAGTCGGCGACGAACTTCTGATTGGCCGGGGTGTCGAGGGTCTCGTAGTAGTTCCACGACGACAGCTGTCCCACCAGGGTGTCGGCGCCGATGCTCTTGACTTCCTCTTCGCCGACGCACATCGACATCACCGGCATGGTCTCCGCGGTCAGGCCCGCGCTGTTGTACTCGCGGAAGAACGACGTCAGGGATGCTCCGACCACGACATTGAAGATGGCATCGGCGTCGGCGGTGCGGATCTTGTTGACGATGGTGGCGAAGTTGGTGCTGTCCAGCGGCGCGTAGTCCTCACCCTTGATCTCCATGCCATTGGCCGCTGCGTAGGCCTTGACGATGGCGTTGGAGGTGCGCGGGAACACGTAGTCACTGCCGACCAGGTACAGCGACTTGACGCCCTGTTCCTTGAGGTAGTCCAGCGACGGGATGATCTGCTGGTTGGTGGTGGCGCCCGTGTAGTAGATGTTGGGCGACGATTCCAGACCCTCGTACTGCTGGCCGTAGTACAGCAGCGCGTTGGCGTCCTCGAACACCGGCAGCATCGCCTTGCGGCTTGCAGAGGTGTAACCGCCGAAAACTGCTGCGGCACAGTCGCTGTTGACCAGCTTGTTGGCTTTTTCGGCGAACACGGTCGGGTCGGAGGCGCCGTCCTCGGACAGCAGGTCCAGCTGCTTGCCCAGCACCCCGCCGTCTGCGTTGATCTCGTCGACGGCCATCACGATGGCGTCGTGGATGACGGACTCGCTGACGGCGAGACCGCCGGACAGCGAGTTGATGGCGCCGATGGTGACCTCGGGCCCGGAGGTGTCGACGCAGCCTTCGGCAGCTGCTACGGGTTCATCGCTGGCGCGACTACCGCATGCGGCCAGCACGGTGGTGGTCGCCAGCAGGGCGGCGGTGACACGGAATGTCCTGTTCATGGGTGACGAGCGTAGAAATGCCAGGCCGGAGGGTCCATGGGAGGAATCTCCCATTTGCCGGCAACCGTTTCCCCCGCGCAGTCGCCGTGAAACATACCGGAAACACCGGCTGCTGATGATGGCGTGGTGGCTGGGATCTACGGTGAAGTGCTGGGCAGCTCCAGCAGCATCGAGACCCGTGCCCATGATCTGCTGGGGGCGCTGGCTGCCCGTGCCCAATCGTCGGCCTCGGCCATCTGCCTGTGGGATCCGATTCAGCGCCGGCACGTCGGCGTTGCCAACCACGACTATCCCGAACCCGTGATGGACCACTTCAACAGCTGGTTCGTGGAGAACGACCCCCTTTTCGAGACAATGCGGGTGCGAGGGCTGGGTGCGTTGCGCTGGCGCGACTTCCCGGACTACCGCCAGGGCTACTCGGTCAACAACGTGTTCCGCCCGGCCGGGTTCGACGAAGGCCTGTCCGCCCGCCTGGTCACCACCGACGGCACCTATGTGGGCACCATCCACGTCAACTGTGACGACCCGCGATATCCCAGCGATGACGATGTGGCCGAGATCAACGCGCTGCGTGTGCAGATGGCCGAGCAGCTGGACTTCTCGTTGCGCCCGCGGATGGTCGCCGAGCTGGTGGCGCCGGATGCCCAGGCCTGGGCCGTGGACGATTTCGGGCGGACACACTTGCTGCGGGGTGGCGACTCCTTCGACTCGCCGCTGGACCCGCTGCTGGTCAGTGAGTTGGCTGTCGCCTTCCTGGCGGCGGGGCCGGCCGTCAAGCCGGAGGTGCTGCGCCATCATGACGGCACGTCCTGGCTGCACATCCGCCGTATCGGCACCTCCAAGCGCTTCCGTGATGACAGTCTGGGGGCGGTGTTGTTGGTGACGCGAGCCGCGCTGCCGATGGGCATCACGCCGCGGGAACTGGACGCGCTCACCTTGGCGGTATGTGGGCTGACCAACCCGCAGATTGCCGCCCACCTGTTCATCAGTGCCCGTACCGCCGGGCATCACCTGGAGAGCGCATCGGTGAAACTCGGTGCGGCCAACCGGGCTTCGTGCACGTCCAGCGCCGTCTCCCACGGATTGCTGTCGGCAGATGTGCTCCGGGGCTTCAGATCCGGCGAGTCCATCGCGGTCTGATCCGGCGGCGGTCGCCACTTCCCTATAATCACCAAGGTTTCGACAGCTGGTGTGGTGATTATTCGGGGGCGAGGGCAGGGTGACGGTGGACGACGCCGGTAAGGCCGCTCCGACGCTGGTGCTGCGCAAAGTCGCAGACATCCTGAATTGTTTCTCGATAGATGCCCCCGAGCCCACCCTGCAGGAGATCACCCGTATGACCGGCCTGCCGTCGAGCACGTGCCAGCGGCTGGTGCAGAACATGGTGCGCGAAGGGTTCCTCGATCGGGATGGCGACCACTACCGCGTCGGTCTGGGGCTGGTGCGGTGGGCCGCTGCGGGCACCGTCGGCTTGGATGTCGTGCGGTTGGTCAAGCCGGTGCTCCAGGAGTTGCGCGATCTGACCGGTGAGACGGCGTGCTTCTATGTGCGCGACGGGGCATTCCGAACCATCGTCGCGGTCGCCGAGACGCGCCACGTGGTGATCCGGCCGTTCATCGTGGGTCAGGTGATGCCACTGCATGCCGGTGCGCCCGGCAAGGTGTTCCTTGCGTTCGACCCGGCCGCGCCGACTGCGCTGGAGAACTCCGATTTGGTGAAGTTCACCGAGTACACGCCAGGGTCCTTCGCCGAGATCGACGCACAGGTGGCGCGCACCCGGGAACAGGGTTTCTGCGCAGCGTTCGGAGAGAGGCACGAGGGTGTGGGGTCCATCAGCGCCCCGGTGTTCGACCATCAGGGTCGGCTGGCCGGAGCTTTGGGCCTCGGGTTTCCGACTCAGCGGGTCACCGAAGACGATGTGCCTCGGTTGGCGCCTCTGGTGATGGAGGCCGCCCGTACGGCTAGTGCCGCCCTCGGCCACGAGTTGTAGTCACCGGTCTCCACCAGCGTTTTTGTAGCGCGGTCTGGCGTCCGCGCAGGTTTGTGCGCGTCGACACCTCTTCCTCTTGACGTGATCCAGTTGACTCTCCCCGCGTCAGCCCGCATCATGGGTTCCGATCCCATCCCACTTTGTGGGTTCTAAACCCAATTTATGCGACCGGTGCCGCTGAATCGGCACTACGAGGGAGAACATGAACGACGTCACGACGGGAATCAGCTGCGATTCCCCCAAACCAGCTGGACTTTCGCGGATCGGCCTGATCGTGCCCAGCTCCAACACGACGATGGAAACCGAACTGCCGGAGCTGTTCGCGCGGCAGACCGCGGCAACCGGGCACCGCTACACGTTCCATTCGGCACGCGCCGGCATGAAAAACGTCAACCGCGAAGAACTGTTGGCCATGGTCGGAAAGGCCGCCGACTGCGCGGCCGCGGTCGCAGATGCCGACGTTGACGTGATCGCCTACGCCTGTCTGGTTGCGGTGATGGCACAGGGGCCGTCGGCGCACGTCGAGTCCGAATCGGTGATCGAACGCGCAGCCGCGGCCACCGGGCACCCCGCGGCGGTGACGAGCAGCGCAGGTGCGCTGGTGCGCACCTTGCACGCGCACGGATTCGGCAGGATCGCGATGGTGACGCCCTACATGAAGCCGCTCACCCAGATGGTGCGTGACTACATCGCCGCGACCGGCATCGAGGTCGTGGACGCTGTGAGCCTGGAGGTATCGGACAACCTGGCAGTCGGCCGGCTCGACCCGAGCGGACTGCCCGCCATTGCGCGCGATCTGTTGCGTGACGGCGTGGACGCGGTGGTGCTGTCGGCCTGCGTTCAGATGCCGTCACTGCCTGCGGTGCAGGCCGCCGAAGACGAACTGGGTGTCCCGGTGATCACCGCGGCGACAGCGACCGCATCCGAGATCCTCGCAGCTCTGGGCCACGAGCCGCGGATCAGCGGCGCGGGCAAGCTCCTGGCCGGCGCGCTGACCGCGGTCCAGGTCGGAGGACAGGTGTCGCGATGACGATGTCGCTGCTCGCCTTCGGAGTGTTGGTTGCGGCCTTCGCCATCGGCTCCTTCACCCCCATCAACGCCGGCCTGATCGCCACGGTGTCGGCCTTCATCATGGGCATCCTGGTTTTCGGATTGCCGACAAAAGATGTCATCGCACAATTCCCGAGCGGGCTGTTCTTCATCCTCGTCGGTGCCACGCTGCTGTTCGGCATCATGCGTGTCAACGGCACCATCGACCTGCTGGCGTACTGGGCCGAGCGAGCGGCAGGGGGACGCAGGCACCTGATTCCGGTGATGATGTTCCTGCTCACCGCCGCGCTGTGTTCGGCGGGTGCGTTCACCCCGGCCGCGGTCGCCATCGTGGCCCCGGTCGCGCTGGGATTGGCCAAACGCTTCGGGATCAGCACGCTGGCAATGGGATTGGTGATCGTCCAGGGTGCCAATGCCGGTGCGTTCTCACCGGTGAACCCCTTCGGTGTGCTGTCCAACCAGATGCTGGCCGACGCCGGCGCCGCCGGTGATTCGGGGCTGCTCTACATCTACTGCTTCCTGTTCAACGCAGTACTGGCCGTTCTTGCCTACCTCGCGGTGCAGACGCTGCTGAAGCGGCGCAAGGACCGACGCGATCTCGAGACGCGGACTTATGGAGCCACCGCACCCGAACCTGACAGGACCGGTGCGGAACCGGACGGCGCAGGTTCAGTGGGCACGGCTACCGCGGTCAAACCAGATACGGTCGTGGAGTCGACGTCGGCCGTGGCGGTGGCCGTCACTCCCGTGCGGCTGCTGACTCTGGCTGCGCTCGTGGCGCTGCTCATCCTGACGACCGTGCTGGGCATCGATGTGGGTGTGGCATCGCTGATCCTTGCGCTGGTGCTGATCGTCTTCCAGCCTGGCGTCCAGAAGCAAGCCATCGACAGCATGCCGTGGTCGGCCATCCTGTTGGTCACCGGCATCGTGACCTACATCGGTGTTATGGAAGAAATCGGTGCGTTGGAGCACTTGCAGTCCGGAATCTCCAGCATCGAGAACCCGTCGTTGACCGCCCTGATTGCCAGCTACGTCGTCGGGGTGATCTCAGCTTTCGCTTCCACGACAGGAACTCTCGGTGTCGTCAGTCCGCTGATCGGCTCGATCGCCATGGATCCCAGCCTGTCCCCGCTGGGTGTCATCACCGCCATCTCGATCAGCTCGTCGGTGGTGGACGTCAGTCCGATGTCCACCACTGGCGCGTTGCTGATGGCCAGTGCCACTTCGGAGGATGAGCGGACTTTCTTCAAGGCACTGCTGCTGTGGGCGATCCTGATGATCGGTGTGGTGCCGTTGATCGCCTGGTTGATCTTCGTGTGAGGTGCAGGCTGTCAGCGGCGCAGGATCTGTAGCCGTCTGATCGCCTCGTCCAAGGTGGCGTCCTTCTTGCAGAAGGCGAAGCGCACCAGGTGATTCCACTGCGCGGCGTAGGGTCCTTTCGGGTCGCAGAACGCCGACAGCGGAATGGCCGCCACTCCGGCCCGGTGGGGAAGTTCAGCGCAGAACGCCGTGCTGTCCTGGTAACCCAGCGGCCGGGCGTCGGCGCACACGAAGTAGGTCCCCGCACTGGTGTGCATGTCGAAACCGATGTCCGCCAACGCCGTCGAAAGCCTGGTTCGCTTGTCCTGCAAGGAATCCCGTAAGGCATCCACCCAGATGTCCTCGTTGTCCAGCGCATGTGCCACCGCAGGCTGGAACGGCGCACCACCGACATAGGTGAGGAACTGTTTGGCCGCCCGGACGCCGGCGATGAGATCGGCCGGCCCGCAGACCCAGCCGATCTTCCAGCCGGTGGCATTGAACATCTTGGCGGCACTCGAGATGGTGAGGGTGCGCTCGGCCATCCCGGGATAGGCGGCCAGGGGCCGATGCTCGCGCGCGTCGAAGACCAGGTGCTCGTAGACCTCGTCGGTGATCACCAGCAGGTCGGCGTCCACGGCGATCTGCGCGACGGCCTTCAACTCCTCGTCGTGGAGGACCAGTCCGGTGGGGTTGTGCGGCGAGTTGATGATCAGCGCCTTGGTCCGCGGTGTCACTGCCGCGCGCAAAGCGTCGAGATCCAGGGCGAATCCGCGGCCGTCGGGTACCAGTGGTGCGGTGACGCGGTGGCATCCGGCCATGGCCACCACGGGGGAGTAGGAGTCATAGAACGGCTCGATCAGCAGTACCTCGGAGCCGGGCTCAACCAGGCCGATGATGGCGGCGGCGATGGCCTCGGTGGCTCCCACGGTGATGAGCACCTCGGAGTCGGGGTCGTACTCGACGTGGTACTTGCGCTTGCGTTGTCGCGTGACCGCCTGCCGCAGCATGGGGATGCCTGGGCCTGGTGGGTACTGGTTCACCCCGTCGGCGATCGCGTTTTGGGCGGACTTCAACATGCTTGCCGGTCCGTCTTCGTCGGGAAACCCCTGACCCAGGTTGACTGCGCCGATCCGCGCAGCCAGTGCCGACATCTCGGCGAACACCGTGGTGGTATAGGGCTGCAGGCGGTGGACCGTCATGGTTGACGAGCGTAGGCCGGTCGACGAGCCCCGAGGCACGAGGGGGGAGAGAGGGCCGGCCTGGTGTCGGGGCCGGTCGACGAGCCCCGAGGTACGAGGGGGGAGAGAGGGCCGGCCTGGTGTCGGAGCCGGTCGACGAGCCCCGAGGTACGAGGGGGGAGAGAGGGCCGGCCTGGTGTCGGAGCCGGTCGACGAGCCCCGAGGTACGAGGGGGGAGAGCGCGACGCGGAATGCATCCATCTGCGAACGATTGCATGGGGATGTCGGCGCGGCGGTACTCTGACTCCTCTGGAGGGAGGGGAGAGTATGCCGCGACGGGTGACCATCGACGATGTGGCACGTTTGGCCGAGGTCCACAAAGCGACGGTGTCTCGCGCACTCAACGCCCAAACCCGGGACCAGGTGAATGTCGAGACCCTCAAACGGGTCAAGAAGGCGGCGCGGCAGCTCGGTTACGTTCCCAACGCGATGGCGCGTGGGTTGCGCACCAGCAAGTCGATGACCATCGGGGTCATCATCCCCGACCTGATGAACCCGATTTTTCCGCCCATCATCCGCGGTATCGAGCATGTGCTGCAGGCGCAGGGCTACACCGTGCTGATCGCCAACACCGATTCCCATGACGACGTGGAGATCTCGGTGTTCGAGTCGTTGCTGCAACGCCGGGTCGATGGCTTCATCCTGGCAACGGGTCGCCTCGACGACCAGCCGGTGGTCGACGAGGCAGCGGCCGCCGGAGTGCCAGTGGTACTGGTGAACCGGGGTTCCGGCATCGGTGGCTTCCCGCTGGTCGGTGGAGACAACGCGCGCGGTATCGAGTTGGCTGTGGCGCACCTGGTGGAGTTGGGGCACCGCCGCATCGTGCATGCCGCCGGACCCCTCAATTTCTCCACCACCCGCTCGCGGGCCGAGGCGTTCGAAGCCGCGGCCACCGCGGCGGGGGTGGAGCACGAGACCATCTATGCCGACGCGCTGACCATCGAAGCCGGCTTCCAGGCCGCTGAACTTCTGTTGACGCACAACGATATTCATCCGACTGCGTTGATGGCGGGCAATGACCTGGTGGCGTTGGGGCTGATCCGGCGCCTGCGTGCCGAGGGGCTGCGGTGCCCGGAAGACGTCTCAGTGGTCGGATTCAACGACATGCCGTTCGCCGAGGACTTCTGGCCGCCGCTGACCACCGTGCACATGCCGCTGCGTGATATTGGGGCTGAGTCGGCGCGATTGTTGTTGCGGGGCATCGAAAGTGGCGGCCAGGATGGTGCGACGCTGACGTTGCCGGTGACGTTGGTGGTGCGGGGGTCTACCGGTCCTGCGCCGGCAGAAGCGCAGTAGCCTCTGCCTCTTTGATCAGTTCTTCTGCCAGACTGGCCGCGGCCTGACTGAGATGTCTGGCCGGAGCCGACGCGAGGCACAGCGTCCACGTCACGACGGGACTCAACAGGATCTGGCACAGATCCGGGAATCTGCGTGCCTCGGGGGCGGGGAGGATGGTCACACCCAGGCGGTGGCGCGCCAGACCGGCGGCTGTGGCGTAGTCCGCGACTTCGTAGGCGGTTGTGACTTCGAGTCCCGACGCGGCCAGCGCCTGATCGAGCACCCGGCGCACGCCCCAGCCCGTGGCGAACTGGATCAGCTGCTGGCCCACGAGATCGGTGAGGCGAATTCGTGTTCTGTCGGCCAGCGGGTGCTCGGGTGAGCACACGAAGGTCATGGGTTCGCGACCGAGTTCCCGGATGTCGACAAGGGGTGTCGGCATGCCCGGTGTGGAAACCAGTGCAAGATCCAGGTTTCCGTCGGCAACGTCGGCGACGTGGCCCGCGGAGCCGGATGTGCCCTGGCGCAACCTCACGTTCACCAGGGGGTGGCGGCGATGGAAGCGCCCGAGAGCCGCGGGGAGATCCAGTGCGCCAGAGGACATCAGGGTGCCGACCTTCACCGTTCCCGCCAGTTGGCCCCGGTAGCCCGCGGCGGTGCTCCTGGCGCGTTTGGCTGCCGACAGCACCTCGTAGGTCTGGTCGAGAAACGCCTCGCCGGCGGGGGTCAGTGTGATCTGACGTCGGGACCGGTCGATCAGCGCTATGCCCAGTTCCTTCTCCAGTTTCGCCACCGACGCCGACAGGGCCGATTGCACAACATGCACCCGCTGGGCGGCGCGCGTGAAGTTGCGCTCGGCGGCCACGGCCGCAAAATGTTCGAGCTGGCGAAGCTCCATGCCGACATTGAATCATCTGTGATGTCGATTGGACAGATCGCAAACATTCGTTGGACGCGATGGATCGCCGGTGTTGCGATCAGTTCATGACCACAGACATCGTCGTCGCGGGCGCCGGCCACAACAGCCTGATCACCGCGTGCTACCTCGCCAGGGCCGGCTACCGCGTGCTGGCCGTCGACGCCCGCCGCATCCCCGGCGGTGGAGCGGCCACCGAGGAGATGCTTGCTCCGGGCTATCTGGTGGACTCGTGTTCCACCGGCCACACCCTGATCCAGGGCAACCCGCTGATGGTCGATGACGAACTGGGGCTGCTGGCCGACCACGGCCTTCGGTACGCGCATCCGGATCCCGTTGCACACGTGGTGTTTCCGGACGGTACCCAGTTCACGCACTGGCTCGACCTGGAGCGCACGGTCGAGTCGATCAGCCGGTTCTCGAAAGCCGACGCCACCGCCTATCGCCGCTTGATCGCCGAATGGCGGGACGTGTCACACCTTTTCAACCGCGCCCAGTTCAGCCCGCTGGGCCGCGGCCCGAGTCTGGACCGGATGCTCGATGACCACCCGATGGGTAACGTCTGGAAGCGGCGCCGGGTGATGTCGTCGTGGGAGGTGATCCGGCACGAGTTCGAGAACCGCTACATCCGGTCCTACATGCTCTGGCAGGCGTATCAGACTTTTGTGCGACCGGATGCTGCCGGCACCGGACCGTTGGCGTATTCGATCATCGGCGGGCGGCAGGAGAAGGGGTGGTCGATTCCGTTGGGCGGGTCCGGCCAGCTGACCGATGCGCTGGTGCGTTGTTTGGAATCCCATGGCGGGCGAATCGAAACCGACGTGATGGTGGACTCGCTGATTCTCGAGGACGGACGGTGTGTCGGTGTCCGCGCCGATGACGGCCGCGAGTTCCGCGCAGAGGTGGCCGTGCTGTCGACGATCCACGTCAAGAGGCTCACCGAGATGGCTCCTGCTGGAAGCTGGGACCAGGCATGGCGTTACGGCGTCTCCACCTATGACCCGGGCGCGGCCGGCTTTGCGGTGTACCTGGGCACCACGGCGCCCCCGGTGTTCGAGACGCCGGACGGGCCGGTCTCCGCGGTGTCCGCCGGGTACGCGGGCTGGCCGCAGGACGTGCTGGATCACGCCAGGATCGCCTATGACGGTGACTGGCAGGACCGGATCGGCTTTCTGCTGGTCGCCACGCCCACGCTGGTGGACCCCAGCCGGGTCCCGGTGGCCGGGCATCACACGGTCAAGCTGCTCCACGCGGTCGGGCACGTCATGCCGCCCGGGCGCGAGTACGCCGACGTGATGGCGAGGCGGGCGGTCGAACTGAAGAAACTCACGCGGTGGATGTGCCCGTCGTTCACCGATGACGTCGTACTCGCCGAATATGTCAAGGGGCCCCGGGAGTTCGAGGAGTCCAATCCGGCCATGGTCAACGGCGCCTGGCACGGCGGGGACCGGGGGATCACGTTTTCCGGCCCGCAACGCCCCGCACCGGGATGGGCCGCTCACCGCACGCCGATCCCCGGGCTGTACCAGACGGGTGCCACGACGTACCCCGGCGGATCGGTGACTGGCGGGCCGGGCCGCAATGCCGCCATCGTGATGCTGGAAGATCTTGGCCGCGAACTGCTTTGACCGGGTAAGCTCCAGCCGTCCGGTTCTCACAATCGATTGCAGGCCATGGATCACCTCACTCTCGGCGTGTTCAGCCCGTCGGTTCTTCTCGATGTCGCTCGTTCCACCGGCCGCCTGGCGGCCGTCGACCTCGAGGTGACCGACCGACCCGTCCCCTCGTCACCCGCGCAGTTCGCAGCGTTGCGCGACGGTGAGTACGACGCCGTCTTCACCAGTCCCGACAACGTGCTGGCCTACCGCTTCCTGCCGGCGAATCCGTTGGGCGAGTTGCTCGATGTCGAGATCGTCGCCGGGCTGGACCGCGGACTCGGGCTGTGCCTCGCGGCCCGCCCCGGCGCCTCCGACGTCGACGAGCTGGCGGGTGGGCGCCTGGGCGTCGACGTCCCGAACTCGGGCTTCGCCTTCGTCGCATACGCGCTGCTGGAGGCGCAGGGGAGCGCCCGCGAGGAGTTCGAGATCGTGGCACTCGGATCGACCCCCAAGCGGGCCAGGGCATTGCACACCGGCGGTTGTGACGTCACCGTGCTCAACGCCGGAAACGAGCTAGCGGCCCAGGCGGACGGATGTGTGTTGTTGGCTGATGTCGCCCAGCTAGGGCCCTACCTGGGTACCGTCATGGCGCGAATGCGTCAGGCGCCGGGGGCGGCCGCGGTGCTGCGCCTGGCCGCGGCTCTCACCGACACGGCGGGTGCCATCGTCTCGGGTGAACTGACCGCGCAGGCAACCGAATCCGCGGCACGGCTGCTCGGTCTGGCAGACCCGTCGGCCCATGTCGCGGTGCTGTGTGATCCGCTGCGGGGGCTGATCGCCGACGGTGGTGTGGACCCGGCTGCGGTGGCCACGCTCGTGGACTTGCGCCGCCGCTTCCTGCCGATGCCGGAACTCGACGACATCGCCGAGGCCTATTCCTTCTCCACGTAGCGGGCGCGGGCTGTGCTGGTCGCGGCTGTGTAGGCCACCGCCACCACGGCCGCGACGGTGAACAGTACCTCGAAACCCTGGTGGCCTGCGGCGACGTTACCGGCCGCCGCGCCAAGGGAGGCCCCGACGAACAGCGCGATGGAAAACAAGGACATCCCGATGGGCCGGCTGTCGGCGGCGGCATCGGTCATCCAGGTCTGCATCGTGGTGTGCCCGGCCGCCCAGGCCAGGCCCAGCAGAATGGCCGCCGTGAGCACCGTGGTGAAGGAGATCGACAGTGCCACAGCGACGTAGGCACCGATGGTGGCAACCCCGGCGATCAGGATCAGCACCCAGGCCGGCCAGCGGCCCAGGATGAACTTCATCAACTGACTGATCACCACCACCGCGGCTCCGAACGCGGCTGTCGCCGCTCCGGCGGCCAGCACCCCCGTGCCCGTCGCCTGCAGTGCCACCGCCAGGTAGTTGAACACCCCGACCAGCAGCGCGCCCTCGACCACGGTGAACACCAGGACGGTGACGGCCCAGCGGTTGGCGGCCAGGCGGCGCAGTGACGGGATCAGCCGCTCTCGGGTGTCGCCGACGGTCTCGGCAAGGCGGGGCAGCACCGCGGCCAGCGCAAAAGAGAGCGCCGCGATCACCACGTACACCCAGCGCCAGCCGAACCACTGGGTGATGGCCCCGGCTGCGAGGGTGCCCGCCGCCAGGCCCAGCGCGATGGCCGCGGCGAGATTGGCGGTGGCCACCGCACGCTGTTTCACCGTCAGGGTGTCGCCGTAGTAGATGAGCACTGTCGTGATGGTGGCCGAGAACATGGCAGCTGCCACGCCGCGGGCCACGCTGTAGCTGAGCGCGTCGTAGGTGAATGCTGTTGCCACGTTGGCCAGTCCGCCGAGCGTCGTGGAGACGACGAGTATCCGCACCCGGCCGAACCGGGCCGCCAGTGTGCTCCACAGCAACTGGAATGCGGCATAGCAGACTGCGTACACCGTCAGCGACTGGCCGATTGCTTCCAGGCTGGTGCCCAGGTCGTCGGCGATCACCGGTACCAGTGGCGGCATTGCCGACCGGTCGACCATCGCTACGAACGCGGCGACGATGAGGATCATGTGTGTGGCTTCGGCATGGTCCCTGGGACAGTCATGTGCACTCCGATGTCACGGCCGGTTGATTGCTTGTGCAATCGATTGCGGGTGACTATAGGCGGTGCGTCCGATCCCTGGAAGCGTCGAACGATCCGACACATGCAAAAGTGTTGACACCCGTATCGGTGCTGTGTGACGATTCACTGCAATCGATTGCAAGTGAGCCACACAACATTTGAGCTCGTTGGGGCAATCGGTCTGACAGAGAGGTTGGACATGCGCATCACCACTGCATTTCGCGCGATCGCGGCGGCCGCCGCGATCGGGCTCGCAGCCACAGGCTGCACGGCGGACAACGCCGGTGACAGTGAGACCATCAAGATCGGCGCCTCACTGCCGCTGACCGGCGAATTCAGCCAGGGCGGTCTCGACACCCAGCGTGGGTACGAGACTTGGGTCGAGATGACGAACGAGGCCGGCGGTCTGCTCGGCAAGCAGGTGGAGATCGTCATCAAGGACGATGCCACCCAGCAGGAGACAGCGGTCTCCAACTACAACAACCTGATCTCGCAGGACAAGGTGAATCTGCTGCTCGGCAGCCAGTCCTCCCTGCTGAACATCCCCGCCTCGGCCATTGCCGAGAAGAACAAGATGCTGTTCGTCTGCCCGTCCTGCGGCTCGCCGGACATGTTCAACCGCGGGTTCTCCTACATCTTCTTCTCGCAGCAGGCCATCGCCACCAACCAGGCCAAGGTCTTCGCCGAGTGGATCGCGGCCCTGCCGCCGGAGCAGCGCCCCAAGACCGCCGCCTATCCGACGCTGGACGATCCGTTCGCCGGCCCGGTGGTCGAGGGCGCCGAGAAGATCCTCTCGGCGGCCGGAATCCAGACCGTCTACAAGGACCAGTACCCCGCCACCACCAAGAACTTCGACTCCGTGGTCAACGCCATGCGTGATGCCGGAGCCGAGATCGTGGTCCAGGGCGCCCAATTCGAGGACGGGGTCAACATGATCCGCTCGATGAACCGTGCGAACTACCAGCCGGAGATCCTGTACCAGAGCAGCTCGCCCACCTACGGCCAGCAGTACCTGGATGCCGTCGGCGCCGACAACGCCGAGGGTGTGTTCTTCTCGTCGAGCTACAGCCCCCTGTCGGACACCAAGCAGAACGCCGAGTTCGTCAAGCGCTTCGAGGAGAAGTTCGGTCAGAGCCCGCCCGAGGACGCTGCCGACGGCTTCGCCGCCGGACAGGTGCTCGCCGCGGCGGTCGAGGCCGTGGGGTCTATCGATGACCAGGCAGCTCTGGCAGAATGGTTGCGCGGCAACAGCGTCGACACTCTTCTGGGTTCGCTGAGCTGGAACTCCGATGGCAGCCCCAAGGGTGACTTCCTGGTCGGACAGTGGCAGGCCGGGGTATCCCAGGTGGTGCTGCCCACCGATGTCGCCACGTCGCAGAGCATCTTCCGCTGGCGCGGCGGGGACATCTGATCTCATGGGTTCCCTCGTCCAAACGCTCATCCTGGGCCTGCTCGTCGGCGCGCTGTACGCGCTGATGGCTTCGGGCCTGACCCTGATCTTCGGGGTCATGCGGGTGATCAACCTCGCCCACGGCGCGTTCGCCGTGCTCGCGGCGTTCCTCACCTTCACCCTGTGGCGCCAGCTCGGCCTCGATCCGCTGCTGTCCATCCCGATCGTCATGGTAATCATGTTCGGATTCGGTTGGCTGGTTTATGTTCTGGTGATCCGCCACGTCCGCGGCGCACACGTCACGATGACGGTGTTGGCCACCTTCGGGATTGCGTTGATGCTCGAGGGAATCATGGGCTTCATCTGGGGCAACACCTCGTCCACCGTGGTGGTGTCCTACACCGACGCATCGCTGTCACTGGGATCCATCTACGTGCCACAGGCCATGCTCATCGCCGCGGTCATCGCGGTCGCGGTGATGGGCGGGCTGTACCTGTTGCTCAACCACACCTGGACGGGCCGTGCCATCCGGGCCGCCTCGTCGAACGAAGGCGGCGCCCTGCTGGTGGGGGTGAGCGTTGCCACCATCGCCGCGCTCACCTTCGCTATCGGCGTGGCCACTCTGGGCGCGGGCGGAGCGATGCTCTCGACCATCTATCCGTTCCTGCCTGGCACCCACTACCAGTGGATCGCAAGGCTTCTCGCGATCGTCGTGCTCGGTGGTCTCGGCAGCCTGCCCGGTGCCGTACTGGGCGCGTTGGTGATCGGCATCGGAGAGATGGCGGCCACGGCCTACGTCGGCGCCGCCTGGCCCGTAGCCGTGCCGTTCCTGGTCATCATCGTCGTACTGATCACGCGTCCGCAGGGGCTCCTGGGCACCCGACTCAGAGAGGACGCCGTGGCATGACCTCAGACACCACGACTTCAGATACGAAGTCCAAACTGCTCGATCCGAAGCTGCACAAATGGGCCACCCGCGCGGTGCTCACCGTCGCAGCAGTGGTGATCCTGCTGTTCCCGTTGTCGCCCAGCATGTCTGCACAGAACATCGTCATCCTGTCGCTGGTGCTGGCCATCGGCGCCAGCGGCCTGAACGTCATCACGGGTTTCACCGGCTACCTGTCGCTGAGCCAGGGTGCGTTCATCGGCATCGGCGCCTACGTCGGCGCCATCATGGCCAACCGGTTTCCCGACATCGAACCACTGGTCTGGGTTCCGCTGGCCGGCGTGGTCGCCGCACTGATCGCGATGCTGCTCGGCCTGGTGACCTACCGGTCGCGTGGTCCCGCGTTCGTCATCATCACCGTGGCGTTTTTGTTCCTCATCCAGTTCGTCGCCATCGAGTGGGTATCGGTCACCAACGGAACCGCGGGACTGACTCTGCCGCTGCCGGATTGGCCCGAAGCCTGGGGTAACTGGCCCTTCCACCTGATCCTCGTCGCACTGCTGGCTGCCTCGGTGCTGATGACGTGGTGGATCCGGCGCACCAAGTTCGGCATGGGCTTGATCGCCATCCGTGAGGACGAGGGCAAGGCCGGCACCATCGGTGTCAACGCGCCCGTCTACAAGCTGCTGGCCTTCGGGCTCTCGGCGCTGTTCGTCGGCATGGCCGGCTCGGTGTACGGCTACTACCTGTCCTTCGTCGACCCGATCGGCATGTTCTCCATCATCACCAGTGCGCTGATCGTGCTGGCGGTCATTCTCGGCGGACGCGGAACCCTGTGGGGTCCGGTGTTGGGCGCCTTCATCATCCAGCCCGTCAACATCTACGCCAACCAGGCTTTCGGCGGCGGCAACGCCCGCCTGGTGCTCTTCGGCGGGTTGCTGGTGCTGCTGGTGATCCTGCTGCCCAAGGGCATCCTGCCGACCGTGGCCTTGCTGATCGAGAAGGCCAGAACCAAGGGCACCGTTGGCCTGTCCGGCGCGCGGCTCAACCCGCTGGACCGCCCTTTGGTGCGTACCGAGATCCGCAGACCCGAGCCCACCGGCAAGACGCTGCTGGAAGTCAAGGGGCTGCACAAGAGCTTCGGGGGCAACCACGCCGTCAACGACTGCAGCTTCACCGTTCCCGAAGGGTCCATCACCGCGCTCATCGGGCCCAACGGCTCCGGCAAGACCACGGTGTTCAACCTGATCTCGGGCGTCATGACCCCGGACAAGGGCGAGATCCTGCTGGACGGCCAGCGCATCGACAACATCTCGCCGTGGTCGCGTGCCCACCACGGGCTGGGCCGGACGTTCCAGATCACCCGGTTGTTCCGGGAGATGACCGTGCTGGAGAACGTCGTCGCCCCGCTGCGCAATTTCTCGGTGCCGCAGCTCGGCCTCGGTGCTGTCAGCGGCTCGGAAGCCCGTCGCGCAGAGGAACTCCTGGAGTTCGTCGGCATGACGGCCTACCGGGACGCCCGCGCCGGGGCACTGTCCTACGGCCAGCAGAAGCTGGTCGAACTGGCCCAGGTCCTGATGCTCGATCCGAAGCTGATCCTGCTCGACGAGCCGGCCGGTGGTATCAACCCCACGCTGATCGAACGCATGGGTGACCTGATCCGCGAACTCAACGCAGGCGGCAAGACGTTCCTGTTGGTCGAACACAACATGCCGTTCGTGGTGGGGCTGTGCAACCCGATCCGGGTTCTGGCCCGTGGTGCGGTGATCGCCGAAGGAAGCCCGGAACAGATCCAGAAGGACCCGTTGGTGCTCGACGCCTACCTGGGTGACGACTACCTGCTCGAGGCACCGTCCAAGGTCTCTGTCTCTGAAGGGAATCGCTCATGATCAAGCTCGAAGGTGTGGTCGCCGGCTACGGCGGCGGCAACGTCCTGCAAGGTGTCGATCTCGAGGTGGGGCCGGGCGAGCTCGGCTGTATCGTCGGCCCGAACGGCGCCGGGAAGTCCACCGTGCTGCGCGCGGTCAGCGGCATCCTCAAACCCAGCGCAGGCAAGATCACGCTGGATGGCAAGAACATCACGGGCCTGGCGCCCGACCAGGTGCTGGAATGCGGTGTCACCCAGGTACCGCAGAGCAACGGGTTGTTCCCGACGCTAACCGTCAAGGAGAACATCCTGATGGGCGCCTACGTCATCCGCAGGCAGCGCTCCCTGGTCAAACAGCGCTACGACCAGGTGCTCGACATGTTCCCACTGGTGAAGGACAAGACCGGCGTCCGCTGCGGCAACCTCTCCGGCGGCCAGCGCCGCATGGTGGAGTTCGCCCGCTCGCTGATGCTCGATCCCAAGCTTGTCCTTCTCGACGAGCCATCGCTGGGCCTGGATCCCAAGTCTCTCACCGTGATCGATGAAGCAGTCGCCATCATGCGGGCGCGCGGCAAAGCCATCCTGATGGTCGAACAGAACGTCCGGTTCGGCCTGCGCATGGCCTCCAGCGGCATCGTCATGGAAAGCGGTCGGGTGCTCCTGACCGGCCCGGCGCAGTCCGTTCTGTCCAATCCCGAGATCGCAGATCTCTACTTCGGTGGTGCGGTGCATGCACCCAGCACGTCCGACACCCCGGCAACCGCCTAAGAAAGAAAAGGAACTGAACATGTCTGCCACAAACCTCAAGATCGGCTGGATCGGCGCAGGCCGGATGGGTGCCCAGCTCGTGACGCGGTTGCTGGACGCCGGCTATGACGTGACGGTGTACAACCGGACCGCCTCCAAAGCTGCTGCGCTGGCGGAAAAGGGCGCCAAGGTGGTGACCCAGCCGGTGGATCTGGCTGATCGTGATCTGGTGTTCGCGATGGTGTCCTCGTCGAAGGATCTGGAGCAGGTGATGCTCGGTGAGGGTGGTCTGCTCACCGGTGAGGTGTCGCCGCGGGTGATCGCCGATTCATCGACCGTGTCGGCCGAGGCGAGTGCGAAGATCCGCGAGGCCGCCAACTCCCGCGGCTGCGACTTCCTGGCCACCCCGGTCAGCGGCAACCCGAAAGTGATTGCGGCAGGGAAGCTCACGGTGGCCGTGTCGGGGCCGCGTGAGGTGTTCGAGTCGGTGCGCCCGGTGCTGGAGGTGTTCGGCCGCGGTGTCACCTACGTGGGTGAAGGTGAGGTGGCGCGGCTGGTGAAGATCGCCCACAACCTGATGCTCGGTGTGGTGACACAATGTCTGGCCGAGATTACGGTGCTGGTGGAGAAGGGCGGTGTCAGCCGTGCCGACTTCCTGGAGTTCCTCAACGATTCGGTGATGGGATCGACGTTCACCAAGTACAAGTCTCCGGCCTTCGTCAACCTGGACTTCTCCCCGACGTTCACGATGGGGTTGCTGCAGAAGGACTTCGACCTCGGTCTGGAGGCGGCGAACGTATTGAAGTCGCCCATGCCGATCGCCTCGGCCACCAGGCAGATCGTCGCACAGGCCGCCGGTGCCGGTGTCGGTGTGGAGGAAGACTTCGCAACACTGCTACTGGAGGTGGCCCGTGGCGCGGGCATCGAACTCTCACCCGAGAACGTGACGGTCGACGACGGACTGACGCCGCCGGTGCACCAGTCATGACGGCTCTGCATGAGCCCAAGGCTCCTCCGGTGACGCTGCGTCCGCTGGGCGCTCCTGGGCACATGGGTGTGGACTACGAGGAGCGGGTGGATTTCGCGCGGTTGCGCGATTACCGGATCGGGCGGGCCAAGGCGGCGCTGGAGGCCTCTGGCTGTGGTGCGTTCCTGCTGTTCGACTTCTACAACATCCGGTACACCACGCAGACGTGGATCGGTGGGGCATTGGGCGACAAGATGATTCGCTATTGCCTGCTGACCCGCGACCGGGAACCCATTCTGTGGGACTTCGGGTCGGCGGTGCGTCATCACAAGCTCTACAGCCCGTGGTTGCCGCAGGAGAACTGGCGGGCCGGGTTCCTGGGCTTCCGCGGTGCGGTGGCTCCTGAGGCCGGGTTGATGCGCGATGCGGTCACCGAGATCAAGGCACTGTTGGTCGAGGCCGGGGTGGCCGGTGAGCCGGTGGGTATGGACATCGTGGAGCCGCCGTTTCTGTTCGAGATGCAGCGTCAGGGTCTGTCGGTGGTGGATGCCCAGCAGTCGATGCTCGACGCGCGGGTGATCAAATCCCAGGACGAGATCATGTTGCTCAACCAGGCCGCGGCCATGGTCGACGGGGTGTATCAGGACATCGTGGATGTGTTGAAACCCGGTGTGCGCGAGAACGAGATCGTGGCACTGGCCAACAAGCGACTCTACGAGTTGGGCTCCGATCAGGTGGAGGCCGTCAACGCCATCTCCGGTGAGCGGTGTAATCCGCACCCGCACAACTTCACCGATCGGATCATCCGCCCGGGAGATCAGGCGTTTTTCGACATCATCCATTCCTACAACGGGTACCGGACGTGTTATTACCGGACGTTCGGAGTGGGGTCGGCCACGCAGAGCCAGCGTGATGCCTACAAGACGGCCAGGGAGTGGATGGATCGTTCCATCGACGCGATCCGTCCGGGGGTGGGGTCGGATCAGATCGCCCGGTTGCTGCCCAAGGCGCAGGATTTCGGGTTCGAGAATGAGATGGCGGCGTTCGGGTTGCAGTTCGCTCATGGCCTGGGCCTGGGGTTGCATGAGCGGCCGATCATTTCGCGGTTGAACTCGTTGGAGAATCCGTTGGAGATTCAGGCGGGCATGGTGTTTGCGATGGAGACCTATTGCCCGGCCTCTGACGGGACCTCGGCCGCACGGATCGAGGAGGAGGTGGTGGTCACCGACGACGGCCCGGTGATCCTGACGAAGTTCCCCGCCCAGGAACTCTTCGTCGCCAACGAATACTAGCTCGCGCTCTTGATCCAGCGGGACCCCTCGCCCGCAGACGGAAGTGCGGCGCCCCTCACCGGGGCGCCGCACTTTACGTTGGACTGCCGCAGGCCCGCTGCTCGCGCACCGGCGGCTCCTGTCCTGCGGCGGAGGCCCTGGGTACCACTCCTCGGGTTCGGGCCAGACGAACCCGGTGGGTCCGGCTCGATTCGGCGGCCGGATGAGGGGTATCCGGCCCGCGTGAACACAGCACGAGAGTTTGACGACGCGCTCGCGGTCCGATGCCAGACCACCGCCTCGCGACGTGCAGTGTGGGATGTGATGGCCGACGGCTGGACCTACTCACAGTGGGTGGTCGGGAACAGCCGAATGCGTGCTGTCGACCCGGCGTGGCCGGTGCCGGGGTCGAAGATCCACCACACGATCGGCGTGTGGCCGCTGGCCCTCGACGATGAAACCGAAGTGGAGGTGTGCGTTCCGGTCAGCGAGTTGGTGCTACTGGCCAAGGGGCGTCCGGCCTTCGCGGCGCGGGTGTCGTTGCGGCTGTCGGACACCGCGGATGGCGGATGTGTGGTCGACATGTCCGAGGTGCCACTGGGTGGACCGCTGAATCTGGTGCCGCGCAAGATCGCCCTGGCTGCCGCGTGGCCGCGCAACCGCGAATGCCTGCGCCGTCTGGCTGCGCTGGCGGAACGCCGCACCGAGCCTGGATAACACCGGACGTCGGCTCAACTCCGCAACGCCGCAGCGACCTCCGGCGCCAGCCCGGCCAGGCTATCGGTACCGAGGTCACCGTGGCGCAGGTCCAGGGTCTTGAGGAACTTCTGCTGACCCATGGTCAGGGCGATGAAGTAGCCGAGCTCGACGAGTTCGGGCTCGGTGAAATGGGCATGCAGATCGGCCCACAGTTCGTCGTCGGCCAGTCCCGGATCCCAGGCGATGGCCTCTGCCCACCGCAGCGCGGCCTTCTCCCGGTCGCCGAGCACGGTCGAGTCCCGGAACTCGATCACCTCGTCGAACTCCCGCTCGGTCAAACCGGCTTCGGCGCCCAGATGCGAGCGCTGCCCGGCGCAGTACCCGCAGTCCAGGCTCTTGGCGATGAACACCCGCGCCAGCTCCTTGACCGAGTGGTCCAGCACGCCGTCTCGAAAGGTCTGCTGCCAGGACGCGGTGAATGTCCGCAACACCGCAGGCACGTGCGCGCGGATGGCCTGGCTCTCCAGCCGTGGTGTGCCGAACCGCCGGGACTGGTCCAGGATCTCGGCGAGTTCCGGGTCGGTGACGTGCTCCGGCCGCACGTAGCTGATGCGAGACATGTCAGGCCTTCCAGACCGTCTTGAGGTTGCAGAACTCGCGGATGCCGGCTGCGGCCAGCTCACGGCCGTAACCGGAGTCCTTGATACCGCCGAAGGGCAGCTCGGGATAGGACACCGTCATTCCGTTGAGGAACACCGCGCCGGCGTCCAGCGCCCCGATGAACCAATCCTGTTCTTCGGCTTCGTCACTCCACACCGAGGAGCTCAGCCCGAAGGTGGTCTGGTTGGCCACCTGCACCGCTTCGTCACGATCGGCCACCTTGTAGACCGAGGCCACCGGACCGAACGTCTCCTCCATGACGATCCGCATGTCGTCGGTCAGGCCGGCCAGCACGGTCGGGTTGTAGTACCAGCCGCCGCGATCCGGGGCACTCCCGCCGGCGAGTACTTGCGCTCCCTTGACCACGGCGTCGTCCACCAGTTCGGCGACATCGGTTCGGCCGGATTCGGTGGCCAACGGGCCCACATCGGTGGCTTCGTCCATCGGATCGCCGACCTTGAGAGCGTTCATCTTCGCCACGAACTTGTCCACGAACTCGTCATACACCTCCGCGTGCACGATGAATCGCTTTCCGGCGATGCAGGATTGGCCGTTGTTGGAGACGCGGGCCTTCACCGCGGTGGTAGCCGCGGCTTCCAGGTCGGCGCTGGGCATGACGATGAACGGGTCGGAGCCGCCGAGTTCCAGCACCGCCTTCTTGATGACATTGCCGGCGGTTGCGGCCACCGAACGTCCCGCCGGTTCGGAACCGGTGAGGGTGACGGCCTTGACCCGGCTGTCCTCGATCACCGCGGCCACCTCACGCGAACCGATGAGCAGCGTGCGGAACGACCCGGCCGGGAAGCCGCCGCGTTCGAACAGCTCGTCGAGGTACAGCGCGCTGCGGGGCACGTTGGAGGCGTGCTTGAGCAGGCCGGTGTTGCCCGCCATCAGCGCAGGCGCGGCGAACCGGATGACCTGCCACAGCGGGTAGTTCCACGGCATCACCGCCAGCACCACACCCAGCGGCTGCCACACCGTGCCGGCCTCCGAGGCGCTCACCGACGACGGGTCGGCCAGGCCTTCTGCGCCGAGGAAGGATTCGGCATTGTCAGCGTAGAAGCGCATGTTCTTGGCGCACTTGAGCACTTCGGCGCGGGACTGGCCGATCGGCTTGCCCATTTCGAGGGTGATCATCTCCGCCGCTTTGTCGACGTCGGCCTCCAGGATTTCGGCCGTGGCGTGCATCCACGCGGCGCGCTGAGCGTAGGTGGTGCTCTTGAGCTGGTGGAAGGCATCGAAGGCCTGGGCGATCCGCCGCTGCACTTCCTCGGCCGAATGCGCCTCGAACGTCTCCACGGTTTCGCCGGTGGCCGGGTTGATGGTCTCGATTGCCATGAGAATTCCTGTTCGTTGGCGGGGACTACTCGAAAACTTCTGGATGGCGGGCCAATTGGCGGCGGGTGCGCCGGATGTGGCCGAGTAGAACACGTTCGGCCTCGTCACAATCACGCTCGCGAAGGGCGGCCACGAGCATGTGGTGCTCGTCGTGCACAATGCGGTTGCTCTCGTCGTCGAGCAGCCGGGTGAACGCACGGCGGTAGTGCTGAGTGGTGTTCCACAGTCGTTCGACGGTGGGGTTCAGGAACGTGGTGTCGGCCCCGGCGTAGCTGCCGAGGTGGAACGCGCGATCCAACTCGAGGAACTTCTCGACGTCGCGGGTGGCGCGCATCTGCTCGGCCAGCTCGGCGAGCCGCTCGATCTGGAAGTCCGAGAGCTTCGGCATGCTGTAGCGCAGCAGCAACGGCTCGATCCGTTCCCGGACCTGATACAGCTCGACGCACTCGTCGAGGCTCAGCCGGGCTATCCACGAGCCGGCATTGGCCACCGAGGTGACCAGGCCGTCCGCCTCCAGGATGCGCAGCGCCTCGCGCACCGGCACGCGGCTGGCGCCGTATTCGTCGGCCAGCTCGACCTGGCGCAGCCGGGTCCCTGGCGGGTACACCCCACGCAGAATGGCTTGGCGCAGCTCGTCGGCTACCCGGGCACCGGTGACGCCGTCGCGAATCAGTGGCTGTGTCATCGGTTGTTCAGTCTGCCGGATGATTCGGATTCCACAGCAGCACTTCGGCGTCGGCTTCGTAGGCTTTGCCCTGTTCGAAGCTCACGAGTTCGAACTGCATGCCCCAGGGGCTCAGGAAGTACACCCAACGCTGTCCTTCACTGGCGTTGCGGCTGGCCGTCGGATCGCCGAGCACCTCGATGCCCTCGGAGCGCAGGTAGCCCACTGCGGCATCGATGTCGTGGACATAGAACGCCAGATGATGGCCGCCGATATCGCTGTTGCGGGGTTGCGGGGCCTGGCCGTCGGCGGGCTCGTACTCGAACACCTCGAAGTTCGCTCCGGTGCCGCACCGATAGAAGCGCAGTTCGCGCATCACCGTGCGGGGGTGGACGTTCAGATGGACCTGCATCCAATCGTCCTCGTGTGCGTAGGGGCCGAGTGTGTACACGTGGGTGCAACCCAGGACTCGCACGAAGAAGTCGTGCGCCTTGTCCAGATCCGGAACGGTGAAGCCGATGTGATCAGTGCCGACCAGGCCAGGCAGTGGCATTGCAGACCCTTCTGAAGTGCATCCAATTAGATCAGACTATAAGCCAAACGCCGACAGAAGAGAACCGTGTATGGCAAAAGTGCATCCAATCGGGTTATGGTTGGGACGCGCATCACACCGATGGAGATGAGGGCCATGCCAACCGAAACTCGACTGGAAACCGGCTCGCCGTGGATCGAACTGGCGACCACGGAGGAGGACTGGAAGGCGGCTGACCCGGTGCTGCTCGGCAGCATGCTCGCCGAGCTGCACCTGATCCGAGCCTTCGAGGAGGCCGTTCTGGAACTGGCCGGGGAAGGCCTGGTACACGGCCCCGCCCACTCGAGCATCGGGCAGGAAGGCGGCGCGGTGGGTTCCATTGTCGGACTGCGCTCCGCCGATGCCGTGAACGGTTCACATCGCGGCCATCACCAATTCCTGGCCAAAGCCCTGACTCACGTGTCCGGCGGGGTGATCGACCCGGCCGCCGCTGTCACACCGAAGATTCAGCGAGTGCTGCAGCAGACGCTGGCCGAGATCCTGGGCCTGGCGCAGGGCTACTGCCGCGGCCGCGGCGGCTCGATGCACCTTCAGTGGTTCGAAGCCGGCGCACTGGGTACCAACGCCATCGTCGGCGGCGGCGTACCCATGGGTGCGGGCAACGCATGGGCTCAAAAACACAGTGGTACAACAGATCTGACCATCAGCTACTTCGGCGACGGCTCCAGTCAGATCGGCTCGGTGCTCGAGTCGATGAATCTGGCTGCCGCCTGGAAGCTGCCGTTCTGCTTCTTCATCGAGAACAACCTCTACGCAGTGTCCACCCGAGTGGACGAGATCACCGCCGATCCACGGCTGTCGGTGCGAGGGCAAGGTTTCGGCATCCCCGGCTGGCGGGTGGACGGCATGGATCCGCTGGCGGTGTACCTGGCCACCGAGCAAGCCGCCGAACGCATGCGCAGCGGTGAAGGCCCCGCCGTCATCGAAGCCGAGGTGTACCGGTTTTTCCACCAGAACGGCCCCTACCCCGGAAGCGCCTTCGGTTACCGGGACAAGGCTGAAGAAGCGGAGTGGCGCAGCCGCGACCCGTTGGACAAGACCGCCTCCGAGATGATCAAGCTCGGTCTCATCGACGACGCCGGTGTGGCCGAACTGCGCCGCCAGGCCCGGCAGGCGATGACCGATGCGATGGCTCAATTGCTGGAGCCCGACCCCGACACCGCAGGCAAGCGCCGCATCCGTCCCGAACTGTGGCCCGACCCAGGCTTTGTCAACGTGGGCGTGCGCGGTGATGCCTCCGAGCTCGACTCGCTCGACGTGCTGGAGCCGACGTCATATGACGGGCCTTGGCGCAAGACGAAATTCGTCGAAGCCGTCGCCGGTGTGATGGACCGCCGAATGGCCACCGACGAGCGCATCGTCATCTTCGGAGAAGACGTGCACCGCCTGGGCGGCGGCACCAACGGTGCCACCAAAGGTCTGGCCAAGTACGGCGACAACCGGCTGGTGGGCACACCCATCAGTGAAAACGCCTTCACCGGGCTCGGTGGCGGTCTGGCGCTCGACGGCCGGTTCCGGCCGGTGGTGGAGTTCATGTATCCCGACTTCATGTGGGTGGCCGCCGACCAGGTGTTCAACCAGATCGGCAAGGCCCGCCACATGTTCGGTGGTGACAACCCGGTGCCGTTTGTGCTGCGCACCAAAGTGGCGATGGGGTCGGGCTACGGCTCCCAGCACCTGATGGACCCGGCCGGCATCTTCGCCACCAGCCCCGGTTGGCGCATCGTCGCCCCCTCTACCGCCGCGGACTACGTCGGCCTGATGAATTCCGCACTCGCACTGCAGGATCCGGTGCTCGTGATCGAGCATGTCGATCTCTACGGCACAGCTGACCAGGTGCCCGATGTCGACTTGGACTACATCATCCCGCCCGGCACCGCGGCCGTGCGCCGCACCGGCAATGACGTCACCGTGATCAGCTACCTGTCGATGGTGGCGCACTGCGCCGAGGCCATCGAACAGACCGGGATGGACGCCGAGCTGATAGACCTGCGCTGGCTGGACCGGGCGTCCATCGACTGGGACACCATCGAAGTCAGCGTCAAGAAGACCAACGCAGTCCTGATCGTCGAACAAGGTGCCCGTGGCAGCTCCTACGGCGGCTGGCTGGCCGACGAGATCCAACGCCGCCTCTTCGACTGGCTGGATCAACCCGTGGAGCGGGTCTCCGGCGAAGAAGCGTCGCCGAGCATCTCGCGAGTGCTGGAACGTGCGGCCATCGCGCGCACCGAGGAAGTGGTGGCAGGCCTGGAGAAGATGCGCACCGGGATGGGTGGCAACTGATGGCCACCGTCGTCCGTATGCCCGAGGTGCTGGCCAATACCGGCGAGGCCATCATCCAGACCTGGCTGGTCAGCGTCGGGCAGGAGATAAGCATCGGTGACCCGATCGCTGAAATCGAAACGGAGAAGGCGGTTGTGGAGTATGCCGCCGAGGTGGGCGGCGTACTGGCGCAGCTGATTGCCGAGCCCGGTGTCACCATTGCCGTCGGCGAACCCATCGCCGTGGTGGGTGCGCCGGGCGAGACCGTTGACGTTTCGGTCACCCGTGATCCGGAGTCGGCGGCCCCGGTGCTGGAGGCGCCAGTCGAAGCTCCGGTACAGGCCCCGCCGCAGACCAACGGCCGGCGATTGTTCGCCACGCCTTTGGTGCGCAAGATCGCCAAGGAGAAGGGCATCGACCTGCACTCCGTCACCGGGACCGGCCCGGGCGGCCGCATCGTGCGCCGGGATCTGGAGAAGCTGCCCGCCCCGGCCGCCGCTCCCGCCGTGGCCGAGGCACCTGCACCTGCGCCGCGGGTCGCCGAGCCCATCACAACCCAGACCGGGTTCACCGACCTCCCGCTGACCGGCATGCGCAAGGCCATCGCACGGCGGCTCACCGAGAGCAAGACCACGGTGCCGCACTTCTATGTCACCGCAGAGTGCCGGGTGGACGCCCTGCTCGAATTGCGCAAGACGGTGAACAACACCGGCACCGTCAAGGTGTCGGTCAACGACTTCGTGCTCAAGGCCGTGGCCGGCGCCTTACTGGAAGTGCCCGAGGCCAATTCGATCTGGAACGGCGACTCGATCCGGCGCTTCGAGAGCGCCGACATCGCGGTGGCCGTCGCGGTGGACGGCGGACTGCTGACCCCGGTCATCCGTGGGGTGGACCGTCTTTCGATCTCGGGTATTGGGGCGCAGGTCGCTGATCTGGCCGGCCGCGCACGCGACGGCAGGATCAAGCAGCAGGAACTCGAAGGCGGCAGCTTCTCGGTGTCCAACCTCGGAATGTACGGGGTGAGCGAGTTTTCGGCGATCCTGAACCCACCGCACTCCGGCATCCTGGCCGTTGGTGGTGCCGTGCAGAAACCGGTGGTGATCGATGGTGAGTTGGCAGTCGGGACCGTCATGACCGTCACGCTGTCTGCCGATCACCGGGTGATCGACGGTGCGGTGGCCGCACAGTGGATGGCGGCGTTTGTGCGCCGGATCGAGAATCCGCTGACCATCCTGATCTAGGGCGCATGGTGGCGACTTTCTTCTCGGTGATCTCTGTTTTGATGTTGGCATGTCCACTGAAACAACGTCTTTCGCCGCTGATGGGGTGAGACCCAAGCAGCGGATGGAAGCGTTGTTCGAGGAACTGGCCGAGTTGTCGGGTCACCGCAATGCCATCGACGGGCGCATCGTCGATATCGTCGCCGAGATCGACCGTAACGGACTGGCAGGCAACACCGGCTACCGCTCCATCGCCTCCCTGGTGGCGGCAAAGACCGGCGTCTCACCAAAACCACCACACCACCACGCCACCACCCAACCCTGGCCCCGGCGGAGGATGCTGCGACTGGTGGTGGTACACCCCACACCAACCACCACCCAAGGCGGCCAGCTGACCTGTGAAAGATTCTGTGTGCTGGGGCGTGACAGAATGACTCGGTGCATGAATCTGTCGACGTCGTCGTCATCGGTGGCGGCATCGTCGGGCTGGCGACGGCGTGGAAGCTTCAGCAACGCCGCCCCGGCATCACCGTGGCAGTGCTGGAGAAGGAGGCCGGGGTTGCTGTCCACCAGACTGGGCACAACAGTGGCGTCATCCACTCGGGGATCTACTATGAGCCGGGCAGTCTGAAGGCCACCCTGTGCAAACAGGGTGCCGAGGACACCAAAACCTTTGCGCGCGAGCACGATATCCCGTTTCGCGTCACCGGCAAGTTGTTGGTCGCCACGGACGAGTCCGAACAGCAGCGGATGCTGGCGCTGTTCGAGCGGGCCAAGGTCAACGGTCTGGACGTCCAACTACTGGATGCGGCAGAGCTGCGCCGTGCCGAGCCCCACGTGCGTGGCTGCGGTGCCATCGAGGTGCCCACCACCGGCATCATCGACTACCGGCGGGTGTCGCAGGTGTTGGCCGAGCTGGTGGTGGCTGCCGGCGGCATCGTGGAGACCGGAGTGGCAGTCACCGGCATCGCCGAGACCTCCGAGCACGTGCGTGTCGACACCGCCGCCGGGACCTGGACCGCGACGAACCTCGTCGCCTGTGCCGGGCTTCAAGCCGACCGCATGGCGGCCATGGCCGGCCTGGAGCCCGAGGTCCAGATCATCCCGTTCCGGGGCGAGTACTTCGCGCTACCTACGGCGCGCAACGGGCTCGTCGAGCACCTGATCTATCCGATACCGGATCCCGAATTGCCTTTCCTGGGTGTGCATTTGAGTCCGACAATGCATGGTCACCTCACGGTGGGGCCGAACGCCGTGCTGGGGTTCGCCCGTGAGCGCTACCGCAAGGGGGCCGTGGCGCCGGCCGATGTCGCCGAGTACCTGCGCTACCCGGGGATGTGGAAACTGGCCAGGAACAACATCCGCACCGGAGCGCGGGAGCTGTCCAACTCACTGTTCAAGCGTGGCTACCTCGCACAGTGCCGCAAGTACTGTCCCGAGCTCACGCTCGATGATCTGGTCCCGATGGAAGCCGGCATCCGGGCCCAGGCTGTGCGCCCCGACGGCAGCCTGGTCCACGACTTCCTACTGAAGACGTCGCCGCGCAGCATCCACGTGCTCAACGCGCCGTCACCGGCTGCCACCTCGGCGCTGCCGATCGGCCAGACGTTGGCCACGCAGCTCTTCCCGTGATTTATTCCTCCCGCACGGGGGTAGAGCTTGTCCCTGCCAGGCCGGTCCGGTTTCGGCTGTGCTGGAGGCATGACCACACAAGAGAACACCATCGCCCTGGTGACCGGAGCCAACACCGGAATCGGATTCCATCTCGCACGTCAGCTGGCCCAGGCCGGAGTCCAGGTCCTGCTCGGTAGCCGTGATCCCGGCCGCGGCACCGAAGCTGCCGAGAAGCTCGCCGCCGAGGGGCTGGACGTGGTGCAGCTGACCATCGACGTCACCGACGACCAGACCATCGACGACGCGGTGCGACGGGTCGACCAGACCCACGGACGGCTGGATCTGCTGATCAACAATGCCGCCATCGCCGGCGATTTGCGGCCCGCCTCAGGTGTCAGCCGACAATCCCTGCAGCGCACCTATGACACCAATGTCGCCGGCGTAGCCGCCGTCACCAACGGTTTCCTGCCGCTGCTGCGGGCGTCGGACCGAGCCCGGGTGCTCAACGTCTCCAGCGAGCTCGGGTCCACCCGGCTGGTGAACGACCCGGGCTGGCCCTTCAGTCACGTGGCCACCGCCGCCTACCAGGCCTCCAAGAGCGCGCTGGACATGCTCACCGTGCTGTACGCCAAAGAGCTGGCCGCCGAGAACATCGCCGTGGTTTCGGTGAGCCCCGGCTACCGGGCCACCGGGCTGAGCAACGGCGAACCGATGGAGGGCGCGGGTGATCCCGCCGACGGGGCCGCGGGCATCGTCGGGGTTGCGCTCTCAGAGCCCCTGCAGACCGGCCTGTTCTTCAGTGACCAGGGAGAAGTCGTGCCCTGGTGAGGAGCGTGCCAGTATCGACACATGGACGGACTAGCAGCAGGGCGCTACCTGCGGGCGGTTCGCGACAATCGTGATCCGCGCGCCTTCGGGTTCGGTAACCGTGGTCGCCGGACGCCGGGATTGCGGCGCGAAGAGGTGGCGCAGTTGGCGCACATCTCGGTGGACCACTACACGAACCTGGAGCGCGGCCGTGGTGCGGGACCGTCGGATCAGGTGGTCAGTGCCATCGCCGACGCGCTGCGGTTGGACGACGACGAGCGACGGCACCTCTTCGAACTGATGGGGCGTGCCGTGCCCCGGGGCAGCGAGCCCAGCACGGAGGTCACCCCGAGCGTGGCGAAACTGGTGCAGGGTCTGGGAACCACCGCCGCCATTGTGCTGAGCGCGCGGTTTGACGTCCTGGCCTGGAATCCGCAAGCGACGCTGCTGATGGAGGACTTCGGCGCTCTTGCGCCGGCGGAACGCAATATCGCCCGGCGGCACTTCCTGCCTCCGGTGGGAATGACGCCGCACTACGGTATGACGCATTCCGCGGAGTTCTCGCGCATGGTGGTGGGGCAGTTGCGGGCGACGCTGGCCCGTTATCCACGTGACGAACAGACGCGGAAGCTGATCGCCGATCTGCTCAACGAGAGCCCTGAGTTCGCCGAATTGTGGAATGACGCAACGGTTGTCACCGGGACGCACATGATCAAGCACGTCGAACACCGCGATCTCGGGCCGCTGACTCTGGCCTGCGACATGCTGCAGGATCCCCACCGCGATCAGAACATCGTGATGTTCTCGATCATCTCGGCCTAGCGCAGCACCGGAGCCGGCTGGGGGAGTGGATGTGCACCCTCGGGACGTAACCCGTCGAAGATGATGGCCAGATAGCGCTGCCACAGCAATGGTGCTGGGGTGGAGAGGTTTTCGACGACGTGCACCGGAGCGCACAGCAGCAGGAACACATCGCTTTCGGTGATGTCCGAGCGGATGGCTCCGGCATCGCGGGCGCGGTCGACGAGTGTGCCGAGATGGGTGTGTAGCTGGTCCACCACCGCCGTCACACGCGGATCGTCGCCGCTGGCGGATTGCACGAACGTCAGGTCGTGCTGTTGACGCTGATCGGCGGCGACGGTCAGGAACTCCAGCAGTGCGGCACCGGGGTCGGCGGCGTCGACGAGCTGTCGGGCCGTGTCGGCGAGGGTGCGGACGTGCCCGATGACGATGGAGGCGATCAGGTCCTCCTTTGTGGCGAAGTGCCGGAACACCGTTCCCTTGGCCACCCCGGCCCGTCGGGCGATGTCGGCCACCGAGGCGGCCGGTCCGCGCTCGGCGAACTCTGCCTCGGCTGCCGCCAGCAGTGACTGGCGGTTGCGGGCGGCATCTGCGCGGGGGCGGGCATCGTTCGAGCCTACCAAGTTGACCGGCCGGTCATCTTGTGGCACCGTGGCTCGAGTCAAAGTGACCGCATGGTCATCTTGTGTTGTGGTGCGAAAATCTTTGGAGGACAGATGAAGTTGCAGGGTGCTACCGCGTTGGTCACCGGCGCGAACCGGGGGATAGGTCATCACTTCGCCACCGAACTGCTGCGCCGTGGCGCCAAGGTGTACGCCACGGCGCGCCGTCCCGAGCTGGTCGAGATCGCCGGTGCGGAACTGCTGCGCCTCGACATCACCGACCAAGCCTCGGTGGAAGCGGCGGCGGCGCAGGCGGCCGACGTGGACGTGCTGATCAACAATGCCGCCGATACCGCCGGCGGAAATCTGCTGACCGGCGATATGGTCGCCATCCGATCGACGATGGACTCGAACTTCTACGGCACCCTGGCGATGATCCGCGCCTTCGCTCCGATCCTGGCCCGCAATGGTGGCGGAGCCATCCTCAACGTGCTGTCCGCAGCGGCATGGGCCACCGTCGACGGCAACACCGCTTACGCCGCCGCCAAATCCGCACAGTGGGGCCTGACCAATGGAGTGCGGATCGAACTCGAAAGCCAGGGCACGCTTGTTTCGGCGCTGGTGCCCGGATTGGTGGGAACCCAAACGCTTTTCGATTTCGCCGAACGTCACGGCATCGAATTCGCCGACGGCGTGGTGCAGGATCCGGCAGACCTCGTGCGGCTGGCGCTAGATGGCCTGGAAGCCGGGGACATCGAGATCCTGGACACCATGGGCGTCGAGGCGAAGGCGGCGCTCGCCGGACCGCCACGGGCGTTCAGTCTGTAGTCGTTATTGCAGATCGTCCGGAACCACCCGCAGTTTGTCGGCGATTCTGGTCATGGCCCGCAGGTCGGTGGCGGTGAGCCGGTCGAGCACCAGTTCGCGCACGGCACGCAGATGGATCGGCGCGGCCTCGACCACCAGGCGGTACCCGGCGTCGGTGAGCTCGGCGACGGTGTAGCGGCCGTCGTCGGGATCCGGGGAGCGGGTCACCCAGCCGCGTTGCTCAAAACGCTTGACCACATTGGACAGTCGCGACAGCGACCCGTTCGCCAGGAATGCCAGCTCGCTCATCCGGATCCGGCGCTCGGGCGCTTCGGAGATGTGGCTCAGTGTCAGGTAGTCGAAGAGTGTCAGGTCTACCTGCTTGAGCGGCGCCTCGAGCTTGCCTGGCAGCATCAGCATCAGCGACACCAGGCCCGTCCACGCTTCCTTCTCGTCCGGGCTGAGCCACGTCGGATTCACGCTTGAACCTTAGCGCAGCACACCTGGAATAACTTCACGTTTGAAGTCATTCTGTGTATGGTTAGTTCAAGCGTGAAGTGATGATGAGAGGAAGACCATGCAGGACGTCGAGTTCTTCGTAACTCCGGGTTACGGCGAGAAGTTGCGCGACATGCTCCACTACAACCAGGCGGTGCGGATCGGGAATCGGGTGGAGATCTCCGGCCAGGGCGGTTGGGATGACGACATCACCTTCCCGGAGTCCCTGGAAGAGGAGATCATCCGCGCCTTCGATAATGTCGAGCGCACCCTGGCGCTCGCGGGTGCCAGTTGGCGTGACGTGGTGACCGTCGACTCCCATCACATCCCCACCTCGTCGGTGGAGATCGGCGACGAGCACACCGCAGTGATGGTCGAACAGTTCCGCAAGAGGATGGGAGACCGGGCCCCCATCTGGACCGAGATCGGCGTGGCCGCCCTGGGGGCGCCCAAGATGCGGGTCGAGATCAAGGTGTCCGCGATCGTCGAGGATGCTGGTTCACCACTGTGACAGCAGCACTCCGGCCTGGCATCGCTCCGGTGCGGGGCTAGCTCGATGTGTATCGGGGCAGCAGCTTTCGCGCGTTGCCCTCCATCACCTCGGCCAGGGTGTCGGGCCGGTCGCCGAAGTAGGCGTCGACATTACGTGTGTACCACCCCGCCGCCGACGGGCTGACTGCGGGGAAGTCGGTGCCGAACAGAATGTGATCCACCGGTACGAAGTTTTCCAGTGCGACGAGATTGGTCTCGAATCCCGACAGCGCGGTCTCGTAGTAGAAGGTGCGGAAGTCGGCGAGGATCTCGTCTGCGGTGAGACCGCAGTCGGTGTGAAACGAGCACAGTCCGGCGACCCGGGACGCGAGAAATGGTGTGCTTCCACCGGAGTGCGACAAGATGATTCGGACATTCGGGAACTGTCGCTTGCGGCCGCTCGTGACGAGGTCGGCGGCGGCCTTGTAGGTCTCGTTGGGCACCTCGATCACGGGGACTGGCAGGTATTGGTTCGGTGCGGAGTTGCGGCCGGGAGTCTGCTCGCCATGCAGGAACACCACGGCATTCCTGCGGTCGAGTTCGGCCCACACGGGTTCGAAGACGGCATGGCCGAGCGACCGGGCATTCTCGCCGGTTCCGTAGACATTGGTCAGGGTGACCCCGTCTGCGCCCAGTACGTCCAGCGCATAGGTCAACTCCTCGAGAGCGGCATCCGGATCGGTTGGTGTCGGCAGGTGGGCGAAGAAGCCGAAGCGGCCGGGATGCTCGTCGGCGACCTGACTGCAGAACATGTTGATCTCGCGGGCGAACCCGCGACGGGCCGATTCCGGTAGATAGGACTCGATGTCGTTGGGAAGAGACAGGATTGCCGTGGACACACCCAGGGCGTCCATGAAGGCCAGGCTCGCGCTGGGACTCCAGGCCGGCGACTCCGCTGAGTACTTCCAACCCGAATTCGCAGTCAGCGTGCCAGCGACGTGTGCACCGAACAGCTGTGGCGGGAACGCGTGGTGGTGAAGATCGATCCTGGAAGTGGTCGGTGTTGTCGCGGGCATGCCATCAGAGTGCCAGATAGTTGATATTTGTCAATAATTGACAGATGGTATTGCTAGGGTCGTCCCGGTGAAGCGTGATGAAGGTGCCCTCGAGATGCGGCTACTCGACGCGCTGTATCGACTGAACAAGTCGGTTCTGGGGGCGGCCCGAACCCACGTGGCGGCAGTCGCGAAACTGGATCTCGTCGACTTCCTGATACTCCGGTCGATCGAACTCGGTGTCGATGGACCGGGCGATCTGGTTCGGGATCTGGGGCTGCACGCGTCCGTGGTCAGCCGCGCGGTGACCAAGCTGGCCAGGGCCGGTTTGCTCGTGCGAGCTGTCGATCCGGGCGACTCGAGGCGGTCCACCCTCACCCTCACCCCCGCGGCCGAGGTCGCTGTCTCCGAGGTGGAGGGGCGGGTGGGCCCGATGCTGCGTGATCGTCTCGGCCGGCTGACCTCGCGTCAGATCGCCACTCTGCTCGAGTGTTTCGACATCCTGAACAGCTCGGAGGACTGACGCCGAGGCGATCTCGTCGGTCAGGGCGCCATGCCGGTGCGAGTGTGTGGGCGGTGAGCGTCGATCAGCTTGTGGGGCGGCGCATCTCGAATGCGGCGTCGGGAGTGATCTCGAAATACTGAGCCGGCCCCCCGGCCCGGACGATCGGGCGCGCCGCCCCCGTGTCGAAGATGCCGTCGGTGAGTAGGTCGGCGTCGATGTGCACGGCCACCACTTCACCGAGGACCAACCACGTGGGCACCACCTCGCCGGCGCTGGTGGTCAACTGCACCAGCTGGGTGAGCTTGCACTCGAAGTTCACCGGGCTCTCCAACACCCGGGGTGCCGACACCAGGGTCGACGGCACCGGGGTCAGCTTGCCGCGCGCGAACTCGTCGCCGTCGGGCGGCAGCGGCGCCGAGGTCTCATTCATGGCCTCGGCCAGACTGCGGGTGGCCAGGTTCCACACGAACTCTCCGGTGGCTTCGACGTTGGCGACGGAATCCTTCCAGCCCACCGAGGCGAACCCGACGATAGGCGGGTGATAGTTGAACCCGTTGAAGAAGCTGTACGGGGCCAGATTGGCCACGCCGTCACCGCTGACTGTCGATATCCAGCCGATGGGTCTGGGCGCGACGATGGCGTTGAACGGGTCATGGGGCAACCCCGTTCCGTGTGCGGGTCGGTAGTAGTGCGCGCCTTCGCGGGCCAAGGTCGTGACCTTTCGATGGGGGATTCTCCGTGATCATCCTAGAAACGCGGGCCGGGAATGAATCGTCTCGCCCGTGCGCTCTAAAGCTGCATGACATTCACCCTCGGCAGTGATGCGGCGCTGCGCAAGCCCATTCAGATCGGCGACACCTCTGCCGAGAACCGGATCTTCATGGCACCCCTGACGCGTTCGCGCGCCGACGCCGACGCCACGCCGTCGGACCTGGCGGTGACCTACTACGCCCAGCGCGCCGCGGCGGGCCTGATCATCAGCGAGGCGACCGCCATCTGTGAGCAGGCCAACGGCGCCTACATGCACACCCCGGGTCTGTACACCGACAGGCATCAGGAGAAGTGGGGTGAGATCGCCTCGGCCGTGCACGCCGAAGGCGGCAAGATGTTCGTCCAGCTGTGGCACGTCGGCCGCATGGCGCATCCGGAGATCAGCGGATTCGACGTGGTGGGGCCGTCTCCCATCGCGGCTGACATGGTGACACACACCCCGTCGGGCAAGCAGCCGCTGCCCGAGCCGCGGGCCCTGACCATTGCGGAGATCGAGACCATTGTCGGACAGTTCCGCTCGGCGGCACGTCGTGCCGTCGACGCGGGGATGGACGGTGTGGAGATCCACGGTGCCAACGGCTATCTGCTCCACGAGTTCTCATCCGACGTGGTGAACCAGCGCACCGACGTCTACGGCGGTTCGCCGGAGAACCGGGCGCGACTCACCGCCGAGGTGGTGGAAGCCGTGGCCGACGAGATCGGCGCGGGCCGGGTGGGCCTGCGGATCTCGCCAGGAAACACCGCAGGCGACATGCGCGAGAACGACAAGGTGAGTGCCTACGAGGCCCTGTTGCGGCGTATCGACGCGCTGGGGCTGGCCTACCTGCACATCCTGATCGATCCGTCGGACCCGGTGTTCGCCACGCTGAGGTCGCTCTGGGACGGACCGCTGGTGCTCAACACCGGCCGTGACCGTGACACCAACTTCTGCCAACTCGAAGAGCTGGCCGAGTGGGGCGTCATCAGCGCTGCCGCCGTGGGCCGGGCGTTCCTGGCCAACCCTGACCTGATCACCCGGTTGGAGTTGGGCGCCGACCTGAACGAGCCGGACGTCGCCACGTTCTACGCAGCGGGTCCGGTGGGCTACACCGACTACCCGACTTTGGCCGAACTCAGTGAGGCCAGCACATCGAAGTCGAGTCCGGCCGCTTTGGCCAGATAGTTCTGCTGCGAGGTGTGGTGCGCAGTGAGGCGCTGCGCACCACGGGGGCCTTCGAACTCGACGTCGTCGGCCACCAGACACAGCTCTGAGACGGCAGCGCTGCCAGCGGATTCGGTAAGCGCAGCCAGCAGGTGCAGACCTTCGTAACAGGATTCGGCCATGGTCCCGACCATCGGGGCGTCGGGCCCGAAGCGTTGTGAATACCGTGCGGTGAAGTCCAGGCTGCCCTGAGTGGGCAGCGCCGAGAAGTACGCCGCACTCACGTAGAGCTGTTCTGCGGCCGCGGCGCCCGCCGCCAGCAGCATGTTCTCGTCCATCAACGGACTCAGGCGCACCATCTGGTGGTGTAGGCCGCGATCGGCGAACTGGCGGTGGAAGTCCACCGCGTCCTGCCCCACCAGCAGTACCACCACTCCCGTGGCATCCGAGCGCTCCACACGGTCCAGTACGGCGGCAAAATCGTTGCACCCCAACGGAACATACGCAGCTCCGCGCAATGCTCGATTGTCTGCCGCGAGGTGGGCGCCGATCTGGCGGGCGGTGGACCGCGGCCAGATGTAGTCGTTGCCCACCACAAACCAGTCCTGGACCCGGAACTCCTGTTCCAACACCGTCAGCGCCGGAAGCAACTGGGTGTCCGGAGTCTCACCGGTGACGAACACCCCGGGATCACGTTCGCCGCCTTCGTACAACGACGTGTAGATGTAGGGCACCCGCCCCGCCAACCTCGGCGCCACCGCCCTGCGCACCGCGGAGGTGTGTGTGCCGATCACCGAATGCACTTGGCGGGTGGACACCAACGCATCGAGCCGGGCTGCGATGACCGCGGGCGGCAGGCCCCCGTCGACCGTCACCAACCGGAGCTCGCGACCCAGGATGCCGCCTGCGGCATTGATCTCCTCGGCCGCCAGCTGTGTGCACAATTGTGCAGGCGGCCCGATGATGCCGAGTGGACCTTGCAGCGGGTTCACCACCGCGACGCTGAAGACGTCGTCGTGGTGTGATGTGAGCATCGTGGTGACTTTCGACTAGCGGCACGGGTTTTCGTCAGGCCCGATCCGATTCGGGCGACTAAGGTCGCCACCGACGGTGGTGTGCCATTGGCGCCCACGGTAGACCGATCGGAGGGACCCGGCAATGGGAACGGCATCGCAGGTGGCACTACAGGCCGATGCCCTGGTCCGCATGCTACGAGGCCGCGTGGAAGCTCTGCTTGCCGTCCAGGGGTGTTCGCTCGACGAGTGGCGTGTCCTGGACCACGTGGCCTCCGGCGGGCCTGCGGTGATGTCGAAGATCGGCAAGGACGCCGGCCTGGCGCCGTCGGTGCTCTCGAAGCTGGTGGACCGGATGGTCACCAACAACCTGCTCTACCGTCGCATCGATCCGGCGGACCGGCGCCGCATCAACATCCACCTGACCAGCCGCGGGGCCGCCGTGCACCGTGCTTGCGCCGACGTCCTCGACCGCGCCGACACCCACCTCGACACCGAGGTCTCCGATGCCCTTTCCACGCTGCAGACGGCCGTCGCCAATGCGCTGGATGTCCTCGGATCGGCCGAATCAGTTTCTGAAGAAAATGTTTTCTGGATCAGCAACAGAGCAGCTCAAGCCGCTACAGGTAACACAAAGGAAACATAACCAAACGTCATTAACATTGACGAAACCTGAGTTGCGACTCATCGACACACAACGTTTCTAGCGTTCAAGCCGTCACCGACCCGTGCGGTGGCAGCGACGACGAAGGGAACACCGTGTCGGAAACGACCTACCTGGCTTCGGCGGTCCAGTTCGAACCCGTGCTGTTCGACAAGCAGGGCAACATCGCCCGACTGGCCGAACTCGTGACGCAAGCCGCAGCCGGCGGCGCCAAGCTGATCACCACCCCGGAAATGGGTATCTCCGGGTACTGCTTCTTCGACATCACCGAAGCCGAGACCATGGCCGAGCCGGTTCCCGGACCGGCCACCGATGTGTTCGCCGAACTGGCCGCGCGCCTGGACTGCCACCTGGTGATCGGGATGCCGGAACGTGATCTCGACACCGGGCTGCTGTACAACTCCGCGGTGCTCATCGGCCCCCGGGGCATCATCGGCACGCACCGAAAGACCCACGGCTACATCGCTGAACCCAAGTGGGCTGCGCCGGGCAACCTCGGGCACCAGGTGTTCGACACCGCGCTGGGCCGCATCGCTGTGCTGATCTGCATGGACATCCACTTCGTGGAAACCGCGCGGGTGGTCGCCCTCGACGGTGCGGACGTGATCTGCCACATCAGCAACTGGCTCGCCGAACGTACACCCGCGCCGTACTGGATCAGCCGCGCCTACGAGAACTCCTGCTACCTGATGGAAAGCAACCGTTGGGGTTTGGAGCGCGGCGTCCAGTTCAGCGGCGGATCCTGCATCATCGCACCGGATTCCGAGATCCTGGCCGTATGTGACAGCGGCGACGAGATCGTGAGCGCCGAAATCGATTTGGCTGCCGTGCGTGCCGCGAAGGCGGGTCGGGACTCCGGACTGGCGGGTCGTCGCCCCGAGCTGTACCGGGAGCTGCAGACCAACACCTTCCTGTGGAATCCGCGGGACTTCTTCACCCTCTACGGCAACGACCCGATTCCGCCCGGCCGCGAGTCGGTGCTGGCCGTGGTCCAACAGGACCCCACCACCGACCCGGCGGCCAACGTCGCGGCCATCAGAGACGCCTTTCTCGAGGCGGTCGGTGCAGGAGCGGATCTGGTGGTGTTCCCCGAACTCAGCGTCTCGGGTCCACCCAGCGCCGCTGCCGACTACGCGGAAAGTGTTGACGGCGAAGGGCTTCTGCTGCCGCTGCTGGATGCCGCCGCCGGGTGTGGCAGCTACCTGGTGGTGGGTGTGGCCGAACGCGGTGAACCCGGGACATCGCCCTACAACAGTGTGGTGCTGCTCGGACCCGAGGGAATCGTGGCCGTGCACCGCAAGGTGCACCTCAACGAGGTCGACGAGATGTACTTCACGGCAGGCGATTCCTGGACGCACTCCGATATCCGGGTGGGTCGGGTGGCGCTGTTGCACGGTGACGACGTGCTGCGTCCGGAGTCCGGCCGGGTGGCGGCGCTGCGCGGCTGCGACGTGATCGCCGTACCCGCGCGCATCGCGGCGAAGCTGCATCACGGCCACCCCGGGACCAGGGTGCCCTTGAACTACCCGATCCCACGCGCCGCCAGCCCGCTGCACTGGCATCACATGCGGGTGCGGGCCGGGGAGAACAACGTGTACCTGGCTTATGCCAACCCACCCGAATTCGGTGGCCGCAGTGGGGTATTCGGCCCGGATACCTTCGAGTTCCCACGTCGGGAGCGGGTGGCCGGTTCCACCGCCGAGGTGGTGGCCACACCCATCAACACCAGCGACGGTCCCGGACCGTACCCGGCCAACGTGGTACGCCGCAAGGACCTGGTGAGTATGCGACTGCCGCACCACTACGGCAGCTTGTCGACCGCCGACGCCGTACCCGCGCCGGCGCTGTCCGTCGTGCCCGGATAAACCCAACCAGAAAGGGGTCACACACCCATGGAAGAAATCACACGCAGCGACGGCTACACCGCGCCGCCGCCGTACGCCCAACTGCGGATCAAGGCGGTCCAGTCGTTGCTGGTGGAAAAGGGCATCATCGACCCCGACTCGTTCAACGAAGTGGTCGACATCTACGAGAATCGGATCGGCCCCAAAGACGGTGCCGCGGTGATCGCGAGGGCTTGGACGGAACCGGATTTCAAAGCCAAGCTGCTGGCCGACGGCACCGCCACCTTGGCCGAGCTGGGCATGACGGGTTTCGAAGGGGCACACGTCATCTTCGTCGAGAACACCGACGACGTGCACAACGTCGTGGTGTGCACCCTGTGCTCCTGCTACCCGTGGGCCGTGCTGGGTCTGCCTCCGGCCTGGTACAAGGCGCCGCAGTACCGGGCGCGGGTGGTCTTCGAACCGCGGGCGGTGCTCGCAGAGTTCGGGACCACGCTTGCCGACGACATCGAGATCAGGGTGTGGGACAGCACTGCTGAGATCCGCTATATCGTCATTCCGCAACGCCCCTCCGGCACAGAGGGATTGACCGTCGAGGAACTCGCCGACCTGGTGAGCCGCGACGCCATGATCGGTACAAAACTGGCATCGACACCCCAGGGGGCGGCGGCATGAACGGAATTCACGACGTTGGCGGCAAAGACGGGATGGGGGCCGTCAAGACCGAGGAGGACGAGGTGGTGTTCCACGGTGACTGGGAGAAGGACGTCTTCTCCGTGATCGGCCTGTACTTCGCCGCCGGCCTGTGCCCACTCGACGAGTTCCGGCACTCCATCGAGATCATGGATCCGGCAGAGTATCTCACCACCCCGTACTACGTGCACTGGCTGCGCGCGGCCGAGAACCTGGGCTACGGCAACGGCCTGTTCACCAAGGAAGAACTGGACGCCCGCATCGCGGAACTCTCGGCCCCGGAAGAGAAAGAGAAGCAGGCCTGACATGCAGAAGCTCGCTCCCGCCGAGGTTCTCGGCGCAATCCGCACTCCCGGTGACTTCACTCGGCCTGTCACGGTCGAGCCACGCTTCGCCGAAGGCGACACCGTTGTGGTGCGCAACCACAATCCGATCGGTCACACCCGGTTGCCGGGTTACGCCAAATGCCACGTCGGCGTCGTCGACCGTCATCACGGGTTCTTCGTCTACCCCGACACCATGGCCCATGGCCGCGGGGAGAACCCCGAGCACCTCTACAGCATCAAGTTCAGCAGCGCTGAGTTGTTCGGCGACCGCGGCACCCCCAACTCGTGGATCTACATCGATCTGTGGGACAGCTACCTCGATCCGGCACGGGCCTTGTGAACGCGCTGCTGTCCGCGGGCGAAGATCCGGAAGTTGCCTTCGAAGAGCCTTGGCAGGTAGAGGCTTTCGCGCTGGTCGTGGCGCTCACCCGGCAGAAGATGTTCACCTGGACCGAGTGGGTGGACGAGTTCTCCGCCGAGATCAACGGATCGCCGCGACGCGAGCACGAGACGGTCACCGAGTCCTACTATCGGCAGTGGCTGACCACCGTGAACCGGATGATCGACCGGCACGCCGGGGTCTCGGACGAGATGGTGGACGAGCGGCACGAGCAGTGGCGCCTTGCCTACCTGGGTACCCCACACGGGCAGCCCATCGAACTGACCAATCATCATCGGGTGCAACGTGATTGCCCGACTCCGGCACATGATCACGATCATGACCATCCGATGACCCCGCTGGCCGAGATCCGGGACCGGATCAAACCCATCGCGGTGTACGCAGGACAGCCGGTTGCCAACTCGAGGACTCACCGATGAACGAACGTCTGGCGGCGACCCTGGTGATCGGTGTCCTGGGGGCTGCTTCCTTTCTGGTCACCGTTTATCTGGTGACTGTGCCCATCTGGGCCTTGTTCATCGCCTGGGCATCGTTTGTCGCCGCAGGCGGCGGCATCGCCGGGATGCGCCGATCACTGCCCATGGCAGTGGTGGGCATCGTCAGCGCCACCGCCACCCTGTTGGTGGCGCATGCACTCGGCGGCGGCCCGTGGGCGACTGCCCTGTGCATAGTCTTCGGAGCGGGCGTGTTGGTGGCCATCGGTCGGTTCGACCTGTTCTCCTTCACTCCCGCTTCCTTTTTCGGCTTCGCCTCGACTGTCGGCATCATCGGCGTGACCGGCCGCTCGATCGCCGACGCACCGTCCATCTCGCACCCTGCCGCCATCGCGCTGATGGCCATGGTGCTGGGCACCGCTTTCGGCTATGTCGCCGAGCAACTGGCCGGCGCACTGAGCCGGCCTGACCGCGCCGTCGTCCCCACGTAATCACATCTGAGAAAGGCACATCATGGACACCACACAGAAGCGCTCGACAGCGCTGGATCTTTCCGCAGCCAAGGCAGTGGCCTGGCTGTCCCTCACCGCCTTCTTCGCGCTGCTGGCGCTCTACTTCGTCGGGATGGACCAGGGCGCAACCTCGGTGTTCGGCAACAACACCTACGTGCACGAGTTCACCCACGATGCCCGTCACCTCCTCGGCTTCCCCTGCCACTGAGTCGCCGACCATGGAAAAGCACATCATCGGGCGCGGCGTGTTGGCCGGCGTCGCAGGCGCGGTATCGGCATTCGTGTTCGCGCGGATTTTCCTGGAACCGGTGATCGAGCGGGCCATCGGATACGAAGAGGGCGTCAGCGCGGCCCACGAGGCCAGCCACGGCGGCCACTCCCACGGCGAGGGCGTCGAACTGTTCACCCGCGCCGTCCAGGCCAACATCGGGATGGGCTTCGGTGTCCTGGCGTTCTCGGCGGCGATGGGCGCGCTGTTGGCCGTCGTCTTCTGCGTGACCTACGGACATATCGGTGACATCTCGGCGCGGGCACTGTCGGGTGTGCTGGCCGCTGGGATGTTGCTGTCGGTGTGGGTGGTGCCCGCGCTGAAGTACCCACCGAACCCGCCTGCGGTCAGTCTGGACGGCACCCTTCAACAGCGCACGCTGTTGTATGTGCTGATGGTGGTGCTGTCGGTGGTGATTCTGGTGGCGGCCGTGCACCTGGGTCGCCGGCTGACCACCAAACTGGGCGCCTGGAATGCCGCGCTGTCGGCCGGAGGCGCCTACGTGGGGGCGGTCGCGGTGCTGATGTTGGTGCTGCCGACCATCGACGAGACGCCGGGACCCATCGTCGACGACGCCGGGGTGATCGTGTTCGGCGGCTTCCCGGCCGACGACCTCTACGAATTCCGGCTGTACTCCTTCGGCACCCAGCTGGTGATGTGGGTGGCGATCGCGCTGGTGTTCGGGGCACTCGTGTCGCGAGTGGTGGAAGGTGCTCGCAGGCAGGTGGTGCCCACCTGACCACCAGGGCGAGAACAGGCTCCCAACCAAGCGGTTGGGCGAGGCTGCTAGGCTGGCGCAATAGAGGACAAACCTCCCTGCATCAACCCTGAACAGCACCTGGAGACAACGTATGTCCGAAGAAGCCTTTATCTACGAGGCCATTCGCACACCGCGCGGCAAGCAGCGCGGTGGCTCCCTCAACGAGATCAAGCCGGTCAACCTGGTGGTCGGCCTGATCAACGAGATCCGCGCGCGCTATCCCGACCTGGACGAGAACCTGATCAGCGACCTCATCCTCGGTGTCGTTTCACCCGTGGGCGACCAGGGCGGTGACATCGCCCGCACCGCCGGTTTGGTGGCCAAGCTGCCCGAGACCACCGGCGGCTTCCAGCTCAACCGCTTCTGCGCCTCCGGCCTGGAGGCCGTGAACACCGCCGCGCAGAAGGTCCGCTCCGGCTGGGACGACCTGGTGCTCGCCGGTGGCGTGGAGTCCATGAGCCGCGTCCCGATGGGCTCCGACGGCGGCGCCTGGGCGTCGGACCCCGAGACCAACTACCGCGTCGGCTTCGTCCCGCAGGGCATCGGCGCCGACCTGATCGCCACCATCGAGGGCTTCTCTCGGGACGACGTCGACGCCTATGCGGTGCGCTCGCAGGAGCGCGCCGCTGCGGCCTGGTCCGGTGGTTACTTCGCCAAGTCCGTGGTTCCGGTCAAGGATCAGAACGGCCTGGTAGTGCTCGACCATGACGAGCACATGCGCCCCGGCACCACCCTGGAGAGCCTGGCCAAGCTCAAGCCGGCCTTCGAGGGCCTGGGCGCCATGGGCGGCTTCGACGACGTGGCCCTGCAGAAGTACCACTACGTCGAGAAGATCAACCACGTGCACACCGGCGGCAACAGTTCCGGCATCGTCGACGGCGCCGCACTGGTGCTGGTCGGCAGCGAGAAGGCCGGGCTGTCGCAGGGCCTGACCCCGCGGGCACGCATCGTGGCCACCGCCACCAGCGGTGCCGACCCGGTGATCATGCTGACCGGCCCAACGCCGGCCACCCGCAAGGTGCTCGACCGTGCCGGCCTGACCGTCGACGACATCGACCTGTTCGAGCTCAACGAGGCCTTCGCCTCGGTGGTGCTGAAGTTCCAGAAGGACCTGGGTATCCCCGACGAGAAGCTCAACGTCAACGGTGGCGCCATCGCGATGGGCCACCCGCTGGGCGCCACCGGCGCCATGATCACCGGAACCATGGTCGACGAGCTCGAGCGGCGCGGCGCCCGGCGTGCGCTGATCACGCTGTGCATCGGCGGCGGCATGGGTGTGGCCACCATCATCGAGAGGGTCTGACCAATGGCTGAAAACACCATCAAGTGGGACAAGGATGCCGACGGCATCGTCACCCTGACGCTGGACGACCCCACGGGTTCGGCCAACGTGATGAACTCCCACTACAAGGAGTCCATGCACAATGCCGTGGAAAAGCTTGTAGCGGAAAAGGATTCGATCACCGGCGTGGTGATCGCCAGCGCCAAGAAGACCTTCTTCGCCGGCGGTGATCTCAAGGGCATGATGAACGTCGGCCCCGACGACGCGGCAGCCTCGTTCGCCGAGGTCGAGTTCATCAAGGCCGACCTGCGCAAGCTGGAGACGCTGGGCAAGCCCGTGGTGGCCGCCATCAACGGCGCCGCCCTCGGTGGTGGCCTGGAGATCGCGCTGGCCACGCACCACCGGATCGCTGCCGACGTCAAGGGTGTGGTGATCGGCCTGCCCGAGGTCACCCTGGGCCTGCTGCCCGGCGGTGGCGGCGTGGCGCGCACCGTGCGCATGTTCGGCATCCAGAAGGCCTTCATGGAGATCCTGAGCCAGGGCACGCGTTTCAAGCCCGGCAAGGCCAAGGACGTCGGTCTGGTGGACGAATTGGTCTCCAGCACCGAGGAATTGGTGCCTGCTGCGAAGGCGTGGATCAAGGCCAACCCTGACGCCCACACCCAGCCGTGGGACCAGAAGGGCTACAAGATGCCCGGCGGCACGCCGTCGCATCCGGCCCTGGCTGCCATCCTGCCGTCGTTCCCGGCCCTGCTGAAGAAGCAGCTCAAGGGTGCGCCCATGCCGGCGCCGCGGGCCATCCTCGACGCTGCCGTCGAGGGCGCCCAGGTGGATTTCGACACCGCCACCCGCATCGAGAGCCGCTACTTCGTCTCGCTGGTGACCGGCCAGACCGCCAAGAACATGATCCAGGCGTTCTTCCTGGACCTGCAGGCCATCAACGGCGGCGCCTCGCGCCCGGACGGCATCGCCAAGCAGGAGATCAAGAAGATCGGCGTGCTGGGCGCGGGCATGATGGGCGCAGGCATCGCCTACGTCTCGGCCAAGGCCGGCTATGACGTTGTGCTCAAGGACGTTTCGCTCGAAGCCGCGCAGAAGGGCAAGAGCTACTCCGAGAAGATCGAGGCCAAGGCGCTGGAGCGTGGACGCACCACCAAGGAGAAATCCGACGCGCTGCTGGCCCGCATCACCCCGGCCGCCGACCCGCAGGATCTCAAGGGTGTCGACTTCGTGATCGAGGCCGTCTTCGAGAACCAGGAACTCAAGCACAAGGTGTTCGGTGAGATCGAGGACATCGTGGAACCCAACGCGCTGCTGGGCTCCAACACCTCGACGCTGCCGATCACCGGTCTGGCTTCCGGGGTCAAGCGCCAAGAGGACTTCATCGGCATCCACTTCTTCTCCCCCGTGGACAAGATGCCGCTGGTGGAGATCATCAAGGGCGAGAAGACCTCCGACGAGGCGCTGGCCCGGGTGTTCGACTACACCCTGGCCATCGGCAAGACCCCGATCGTCGTCAACGACAGCCGCGGCTTCTTCACCAGCCGTGTCATCGGCACCTTCGTCAACGAGGCGCTGGCGATGCTGGGCGAGGGCGTTGCCGCCGCCAGCATCGAGCAGGCCGGTGCCCAGGCGGGTTACCCGGCGGCGCCGTTGCAGCTCTCCGATGAGCTCAACCTGGAGCTGATGCAGAAGATCGCCACCGAGACCCGCAAGGCCACCGAGGCGGCCGGCGGCACCCATGTGTCGCACCCGGCCGAAGAGGTCGTCAACAAGATGATCGAGATCGGGCGTCCGTCGCGACTGAAGGGTGCCGGGTTCTACTCCTACGTCGACGGCAAGCGCGTCGGTCTGTGGGAAGGTCTGGCCGATACGTTCAACTCGGGAAAGACCGAGATCCCGCTGCAGGACATGATCGACCGCATGCTGTTCGCCGAGGCCCTGGAGACGCAGAAGTGCCTCGACGAAGGCGTGCTGACCTCCACCGCGGACGCGAACATCGGCTCCATCATGGGAATCGGCTTCCCGCCGTACACCGGTGGCAGCGCGCAGTTCATCGTCGGATACCAGGGTGAGCTCGGCGTCGGCAAGAAAGCGTTTGTGGCGCGCGCCAAGCAGCTGGCCGAGCGCTACGGTGAGCGCTTCACCCCGCCTGCCTCGCTGACCAGCTAGCAGCAGACCTCAAAAGCCCCCAGCACAACGGTGTGCTGGGGGCTTTTGTTGCCTCAGAAGCTGCCCATGTCCGAGGACAGCCAGTGCTGCGGCCGCAGGAAGATCGCCACGTGGTCGCCGAAGTTGGCTGTCGCGAACTCCAGATAGCGCCGGGCAGCGGCGTCGTCGAGGTACCGGTAGGCCAGCTCTTCCATCTGAGCGTCGGTACCCGGCTCGATCCGGCTGACCGCGCCGTCCACCGCGACATAGCGCACGCTGGGCTCGAGTTGTTCGACCATCAGCGAGAAGAAGCCTGCGGCCTGGATCAACCGGGCCTTGCGGGAGTCGGTGCCGGTGAGGATCCAGGGCTCACCTCCCGGGGTGTACTGGTACCAGATGGGCACCGTCAGGGGGCCGCGGTCGGCGCCGGCGTGCACCGATAGTGCGGCGATGTGCGGCTGGGCCAGGAACTGTTCGCGATCAGCGGTGGATAGGGCCATGAAACTCAGGCTATCCCGCGGCGCTGACAGGAAACCCGTAGTCCGGAACGCTGATCGAGTTGTAGAACCGGATGCCCGTGCTGTTGAGTCGTGCCAGCGCCGCGGTCACCGGTGTGGGCAGGATCGAGATCAACCGGCCGGCGCCGATCAGCGCACGGACGCCCAGCTGCGTCGACGGCAGGATCCCTTTGGCGATGCTCTTGGCCAACGCGCGAGCACCGAGCACCGGCGCACGCATCACCTCCTCGTAGGCGGCGAAGGCTGCGGCGTGGTCCCCGCCGGCGCGCTCCAACTCGCCGGCCAGCACGTAGGCGCCGATCACCGCCAGGCTGGTACTGCCGCCGACAGCTGGGCCGGGGCAGTAGCCCGCGTCACCGACCAGGGTCACCCGACCCCGGGACCAGGTGGTCAGCTGCAGCTGGTCGATGGCGTCGAAATAGAACGTCGGCGTGCCGTCGAGTTCATCGAGCCAGCGGTCCACGTCGGCCGACATACCGCGGAAGTGGGCTCGCAGCTGCTGTTTCTGACCCTCGTGGTCGCGGTGGTCATAGCGGTAGTCGGTGGTGGGTCGGAAGAGGAACACCGCCCGTGCGTCGTCGAGGTGGTTGGCGGTGTACATCATCACGCTGCGGTCGGCACCGAAGTGCATCGATGATTCCCCCTCTCGGGCAAGTGATTTGGGAATCGATAGGACAGACAGGTACGTGCCGAGAAACTCGGTGCGTCCAGCGTCGTCGCCGAACACCAGCCGCCGTACCCCGGAGCGCAGGCCGTCAGCGCCGACCACGACGTCGAAGTCCCGCGCCGGGGAGTGGGCGAACGTCACCCGGGCACCGTCGATCGCGGTGATCTGGTCGCCGAACATGTACTCGATGTCGGTACCGGCGTCGACGAAGATCTCGCTGAGGTCGTCGCGCATGATCTCGACGTGCCGGTCCGAGATGGCCGCCGACAACTTGCGGTAGTCGATGTGGGCTGGGCGGGGGGACCCGTCGCGGTACGCCAGGATGCGATCAGTGCCGGTGGCGTGGTCGAGAACTCGGTCGAGGACGCCCATCTGTTCGGCGATGTTCATGGCGGGGCCGAACAAATCGATGGCGTGCCCGCCGGTTTTCCGCGGTTCGGGCGACCGCTCGACGACGGTGACCTCGAAGCCGCCGCGGTTGAGCCAGTAGGCCAGCACGGGGCCGGCGATGCTCGCACCGGAGATCAGAACTCGCATGACAACCTCAATTACTTAACGGTCGGTAAGTGTCGATGAGAGCTTACCTAACGATCGGTTAGTTAGGGTAGGTCCGTGAGTTCCCCGAGATCAGACACGCGTCAGCGCATCCAGGACGCCGCCCGGGAACTGTTCGCGGTCAAAGGAGTCCAGCGCACCAGCCTGCAGGACATCGCAGCGCGGCTCGGCATCACGAAGCCGGCGCTGTACTACCACTTCAGCTCGCGGGAGGAACTGGTCCGCAGCATCGTGCAACCGCTGATCGACGGCGGTGAACAGTTGGCGCTGGAGTGCGAAACCCACCCGGAGTGGACCCCGCGGGAGATCCTGGCCAGGTACTTCGACTTCCACTATGGGCACCGGGCGGATCTGCTGCTGGTGGTCTCCGAACTGAGCACCATCGCCGACCTCGGCCTCATCGACAGGATGCTGTCGTGGCGGCAGCGGCTGGGCATATTGATCTTCGGACCGGAACCGACACTCGAGCAGGCGGCCCGTGCCGTGATCGCTCTCGGCGGACTCCAGGACTGCTGTCTGCAGTTCCCCGACGCGCAGCCTCAGGAACTGCGCGAAGTCGTCATCGCCGGAGCCATGTCCGCTCTCGGACTCTGAGGCAGACGGCGCAGCGATTCGACCACCGTCGCGCTGTCGGCATGCGCGCCGAACACCCCGCCCTGCATGGTGATCATGTTCAGTGCCGCAACATGATTCGCATAGTCCGTGGCGCCGGTGGCATCGGAGACCACCAGGCACTCGTAGCCGCGGTCGTTGGCGTCGCGCATGGTGGTGTGTACGCACACGTCAGTGGTGATGCCGGTGAAGATGATGTGGGTGATCCGGCTGCTCTGCAGCACCAGATCCAGGTCGGTGGCGTAGAAGCTGCCTTTGCCGGGCTTGTCGATCACCGGTTCACCAGGCAGCGGCGCCATTTCGGGCACCAGTTCCCAGCCGGGCTCTCCGCGAGTGAGGATGCGACCGCAGGGCCCCGCGGAGCCGATCTCGGCGCCGATCTGTGCCGAGCGCCACCGTTTGTTGGGCGGCAGGTCGGACAGATCCGGCCGATGCCCCTCCCTGGTGTGGATGATGAACAGCCCGGCATCGCGGGCCGCCGCCAGCACCTCCTGCGCCGGGCCCAGCGGAGTGCGGGTGAGCGACAGGTCGTAACCCATGGCGTCGACGTAACCGCCCTCGCCGCAGAAATCGACCTGCCAGTCGATGTTGATCAGTGCGGTCCTGTCGGGCGGGATGTCGCCGTCGTACGGCCATACGTACGGGTTCGCATTGATGGTGACGGTCACACGGTCCACGTTCGCCGACCCGTGTTACCAGGCCGTGTAACGCAGTGAACTCCCGATTACTTGCCGTGCCCCGTCCTCGGGCTAGAGTCGGGTGCCATGCGCTTCGGATTGTTCATCCCGCAAGGCTGGCGTCTGGATCTGGTCGGAATCGACCCCGCAGAGCAGTGGGCGGTGATGAACGGGCTTGCCACCTATGCCGACAACACCCAGGCGTGGGACTCGCTGTGGGTGTACGACCACTTCCACACCGTGCCGGTGCCCAGCAGCGAAGCCACCCACGAGGCGTGGTCGCTGATGTCGGCGTACGCCGCCACGACCTCGCGGATCAAGCTGGGCCAGATGTGCACGGCCATGAGCTACCGCAACCCCGTCTACCTGGCCAAAGTGGCTGCCACCGCCGACATCATCTCGGGCGGACGGGTCCAGATGGGCATCGGTGGTGGCTGGTACGAACACGAATGGCGCGCCTACGGCTACGGCTTCCCGTCCGCAGGTGTACGGCTTGCCCGGCTCGACGAGGGCGTGCAGATCATGCGCGAGGCCTGGCGCGACGGCGTGGTCAACTTCGACGGCAAGCACTACCAGGTGGACGGCGCGATCGTGGCACCCAAGCCCCTGCAGGACGACGGCATCCCGCTGTGGATCGCCGGCGGCGGTGAGAAGGTGACGTTGCGCATCGCCGCCCAGTACGCGCAGTACACCAACTTTGCCTCGACCCCGGACGTCTTCAAGAACAAGTCGGAGATCCTGGCCGGACACTGCCGCGAGGTCGGCACCGACTTCGACGCCATCGTGCGGTCCTCCAACGTCAACGTCGTACTCGGGACCTCGGAATTCGATGTCTCCGACCGACTCGAACGCATCCGGTCCCGGATCTCCGGCGTGGCGGGGGAGGCTGCCACCGACGCCATGATCGCCTCGATGAGCGGCCCCGGCACCGGCGCGGGCACCGTCGAGCAGGTCACCGAGACGCTGCAGAATCTGCGCGGCCTGGGCTGCGAGTACGTCATCTGCTACTTCCCGGAGGCGGCCTATGACCGCTCCGGTATCGAGATGTTCGAGCGGGAGGTCATCCCCGCCCTGCAGTGACGCCTCGATGACTTCCGGCCACGGGTGCAGTCGGTACCGGCATGACAACAATCACCCCCTGCCTATGGTTCGACTACACCCTCGAAGAAGCCATCGAGTTCTACACCTCGGTGTTCCCCAACTCCTCGGTGGAGTCTCTGGTCCGCTACACCGAGGCCGGGCCCGGGAAACCCGGTGATGTCTGTTACGGCGCCTTCGTGCTCGACGGCAACCGTTTTCTGGGGATCAACGGTGGGCCGGAGTTCCGCTTCACCGAAGCTGTGTCGTTCGAGATCCGCTGCGCTGACCAGGACGAAGTCGACTACTACTGGGCCAAGCTGACCGACGGCGGTGAGGAATCGCAGTGCGGTTGGCTCAAGGACCGGTTCGGGCTGAGCTGGCAGGTGGTGCCGCAACGGCTCTACGAGCTGATCGAGAATGCCGACCCGGCCGTCGCCGCCGCGGCCACCAGGGCGATGCTGGAGATGCGCAAGATCGTGATCGCCGATCTGGAAGCGGCCGTCGCGACGATGTGACCCGAACGCACCCGTGATGTCAAGATGCCTTGTTGACCCACTGAGCTAACAAGGACGAGTTGCTTATGAGCAGGACCGACGAGAACCTCGTCGCAGGGGTGCCGCGCAGCCGCATCGTGGTGGCGTCGATGGTGGGCACCACCATCGAGTTCTTCGATTTCTACATCTACGCCACCGCGGCGGTATCGGTGTTCCCGCACCTGTTCTTCCCCAAAGGCGACGGCACTGCAGCCCTGCTGGCCTCGCTGGCGACGTTCGGGTTGGCGTTCGTCGCCCGGCCGGTGGGATCTGTCCTGTTCGGCCACTTCGGCGACCGGGTGGGACGCAAGGCGACGCTGGTCGGCTCGCTGCTGACGATGGGGATCGCGACATTCGCCATCGGGTTGCTGCCCACCTACGCCCAGGTGGGCGTGCTGGCGCCGGCGCTGCTGGCCGTCATGCGCTTTGCCCAGGGCCTGGCACTCGGCGGGGAATGGAGCGGTGCGGCACTGCTGGCCACCGAGACCGCCAGACCGGGCAAACGCGCGTGGGCGGCGATGTGGCCCCAGCTGGGTGCCCCGTTCGGCTTCCTGCTGGCCAACGGGCTATTCCTGATACTGATCATCGCCCTGGGGCACAGCAACACCGAACCGGACCTGGACGGTGCGTTCCTGACCTGGGGCTGGCGGGTGCCGTTCCTGCTGTCGGCGATCATGGTGGCCATCGGTCTGTACGTTCGGCTGAAGCTGACCGAGACGCCGGTGTTCGCCCGCGCCGTGGAACGCGGCGAACGTGTCAAGACACCCCTGGCCGAGGTGTTCCGCGGTAGCTGGCGGCAGCTGATCATCGGGACCTTCGTCATGCTGGCCACCTACACGCTGTTCTACATCGTGACCACTTGGGCGTTGAGCTACGGCACCGGCAAGCGCCCGCCCGACGGCAGCGGACTGGGCTTCGGGTACGTGGATTTCCTGTACCTGCAACTGATCTCGGTGCTGTTCTTCGCCGGGGCGTTGCCGATCTCGGGTCTGCTGGCCGACAAGTTCGGTCGCCGTCGGACCCTACTGGTGATCACCGCGGGCATCATCGTCTTCGGCGGCTGCTTCGGGATGCTGCTCAGTTCGCGCACCGAAGGCATGACGCTGCTGTTCCTGGTGGTCGGTATGACCCTCATGGGTCTGACGTTCGCGCCGATGAGTGCGGTGCTGCCGGAGCTGTTCCCGACCAACGTCCGCTACACCGGATCCGGTATCTCCTACAACCTCTCCAGCATCCTCGGCGCGGCCGTGGCCCCGTTCATCGCCACCTACCTGGCCACCACCTACAGCGTCGGATGGGTGGGGGTCTACCTGGCGTCGGCGGCGGCGCTGACGTTCATCGCCCTTCTCGTGATGCCCGAGACCAAGGACACCAGCCTGGACGAGGTCGCCACTACGGCGTGACCGCCAGGTGGTGGCGCACCAGCGCCAGGCATTCTGCTCTCAGCCGTTCGTGCATCGCCGGGTCGGGGGTCAGCATCAACTGCAGCATCGTCCCGCGCAGCATGCCGACCAGGAGATACGCGAACGCCGTCGCGTCGACGTCCGCGCGGATGTCGCCTGCGGTGATGCCGTCGGTGACCGCGGTGGTGATGAGGTCGCGAAACCACTGGTCGCGCTCGAGGTAGACCTCGCGGACGTTGACGTCGTTGGCGGCCGCCTCACCCCACATCAGCAGGAACGCGCGGGTGACCCCGGCGATGCCTTCGGCGGGCAGCGCCAGATAGCTCCTGGTGAGCTCGAGGATCCACTGCAGGCCGCTGGCCTCCGGTGGGACGGTCACCAGAATCTGGGCGTGCTCGACGGCGCGACGCAGTAGTTCCTTCTTGGAACCGAACTGGTGGTTGACGATCCCGCGGCTGTAGCCGGCGGTGGTGCCCACCTGCGCTGTCGACATCGCCCGGGATCCCGACTCGGCGATGAGCGCCAGCGCAGCTTCCAGCAGGCGGTGCTCGGTCTCGGCGCGGCGCTGCTGCTGGGTGCGGGGGCGGTGACCGGTCATCGCAACATGCTATGTGAATAGCAAGTAAGGTCGAAGCATGACTGCGGAAGACCTGCCCGTGTCCGTTCTCGAAGTCGAACGCGCCGCCGCGTTCGACCACACCCGGATCGTGTCCGACCATCTGCCCGACGCTCCCGACGCCGTGGTTCTGGAGGTGCAGCGTTTCAGCCTGGCCACCAACAACCTGGGCTATGTGATGCTCGGTGACATCCTGCGCTCCTGGGACGCCTACCCGTCACCGTCGCCGGGCTGGGGGCGGGTGCCGGTCTGGGGCGCCGCCCGCGTGGTGTCCGCGCCGAGCGCGGTCGCCGAGGCCGGGGCGGTGGTGACCGGTTACCTGCCGATGGCCACCCACACCGCGCTGCGAGCCACCGCCGTACCCGAGGGGTTGCTGGCCGTCGATCAGCCCCGAGCCGGCATGCTGCCCATCTACCGCCGGCTGACCGCGGCGCCGCCGGTGCTGGCGCAGTGGGACGACCACCAGATCGACGTCGACACCGTGCTGCTGGCCGTCTTCCCGTTCGCCACCCTGTTGGCCCGCGACCTGGGGTACGCGGACCGGGTGGTGCTGTCCAGCGCGTCCAGCAGGTCGGCGGCGGCGCTGGCCCGGCTGCTGAGCGCCACGGGCACCCACGTCACCGGCCTCACCAGTGCGCGCCACCGCACCGCCGTGGAGTCGTTCGGGGTGTACGAGCAGGTGCTGAGCTACGACAACATCGCCGCGCTGCCGACCGCGGGTGAGGTCGTCTACGTCGACCTGGCCGGTGCGGCCGAGGTGAGCGCCGCGGTGCGAGACCGCCTGGGATCGGGCCTGGCGGCCACGGTGATCGTCGGCGGCACCCACCTGCGCACATGGTCGGCCGACGGTCGCCATGACCCCACGGTGTCGGTGTTCAACACCGGTGACCGCGAACAGGAACTGGCCGCCGAGATAGGCCAGGACGCCATCGAGCAGCTCTACCCCGCGGCCCGCACGGACCTCAACGGGTGGGCGTCGCAGTGGTTGCAGGTACGCACCCTGGCCGGTCTGGACGCCGCTGACCAGACCTGGCGCGACATTGCCGCCGGACGCTCAGATCCCCTGTCGGCGGTGGTGATCCGGCCGGGCCTGACGTAGGGGAGTGCGTATCGGTGGATCAGCGCATGTGCATCCCGTACGGCACCGACTTCACCAGCGTCACCTCCATCGCGGCGCCGCTGGGCACGTGATACACGCGGCGGTCACCCGGGCGGGCACCCACCAGTGCGGCGCCCAGCGGTGAGGTGACGGAGTAGACCTCCAGATCGCCGTATTCGACACCCCCGACGCCGAGCAGGAACGTCTCGGTCTCGCCGGTGTCGGCGAAGCGCACCGTCAGGACCATCCCCGGTTCGGCGACACCGTCGTCGGGCGGATCCTCTCCCACAACGGCATTGAGCAGAAGGTCGTGGATGCGCTGGATCCGGGAGCGGCGGGCATGCTCGACGGCCACCGCATTGGCGTCATCGTCATCCCTGCGCTCGGTGCTGCCCAGGCTGTTGAGCAGATCCAGCTCGGCCATCAGCCGGCTGTGCGCTTGTGTGGTCAGCCAACTCGGCTGCGCTGTGGTCATGGGTCTCTCCCAAAAGTTGTCCGAAACAGGAAAATCGCCGTCAGGGGCGGGTCGGTACGCCGCCCCTGACGACTCGGTACAGGCCGGTGAATTCAGCGCAGCGGATCGACGGCATCCAGTGCCGCACTGCGCTTTCCGGTGGTGATCAGCTCAGCCAGCAAACGACCGGTGGCCGGACCGTGCGCCAGCCCCCACATGCCGTGCCCGCCGGCGACGAACAGGCCGGGCTGCACCGCGCCGATGAGTGGGCGTCCGTCGGAGGTGACCGGTCGAGGGCCCACCCAGACATCGCTACGCCGATCCCAGTCCACACCGTCAAGCAGCGGGGACGCGGACTCGACGATGGCACGGACACGCGCCGCCACCGGCGGTGCGTCCGGGTCGCGGAACTCCATGGTGCCTGCCACCCGCAACGCACCCTGGTACGGCGTGCACGCCACCCGTGCTTCGGGCAGATAGATCGGCCCCGGCGCCGGACGGTCGACGGGCACGGTGAACGAGTATCCGCGTCCGGCGCGAACCGGGGTGCGCACCCATCGGCCGGCCAGTTTCGAGAGCCAGGCGCCGGTGGCCAGGACGACGGCGTCGGCCAGGCGTGGAGGCTCGCCCCGGAGGAACACCTGGACGCCATGCGGGCCCGGGCGCACATCGGTGACCTCACCGGTGGCGATCACGACACCCCGCGCCGCGACAGCCCGGCCCAAGGCGTGGGTGAATCGGCCCGGATCCACGAAGCGCTGATGCTCGACGCTCACACCCACCGCGGCTGCCGAGGATGCCAGCGGCGCCTGATCGCGCAGTTCGGCCCCTGACAACATGCGGTACTCGAGCTCCTGGCCGGCGCGTTGCAGCGCGCGCAGCTCGGCGTCGAGATGTGCGGCTTGGCGGGTGTCGCCGAACACCGCGGTGATGGGGCCGTCAGTGGTCGGCACGTCCACCCCGTTGCCGGTCAGCACATCGAATGCCTCGAGGCATTCCCGGTTGAACGGCAGGTTGGCCGCCACCGCCCGCTGCCACGACGAGCGGCGGCAGTTCATGGCGAAGCGGATCAGAAACGACCACAACTTCGGATCGACTGTCGGTGGAATATGCAGGGGCGCAGCGGGATTCACCAGGGATCGCAGACCGTAGGCCAGTACCGCCGGCTCATTGAGTGGAATCGTCAGCGCCGGCGACACCCATCCGGCATTGCCCCAGGATGCGCCCGCGGCTACGCCGGTGCGATCCACCACCGTCACCTCGACACCACGCTCGGCAAGAAACCACGCAGTGGACAGGCCAACGATGCCCGCCCCCACGACAAGCACCGATCGCGGCACGCCGTCGATCCCAACGCCGCCGGCCATCAGGTCACCTCCGTCGAATGAGCTACTCCTATCGATAGTGGCCCGCGGAGTGGCACCGGGTGTTGGACAGGGCGAACAAAATCCCTACAACTGATTGTCCTCTGCGGACAAGGTGTCGGCGGCAGCCAATTCCACCGTCATGGCGAAACGCTTGCGAGCATCGGTGAGATCGAGTTCGGTGGCCTCGGCCATCTTGCGCATCCGGTAACGCACGGTGTTGTCGTGGACCCCCAAGCTCGCCGCCGCCGCATGCAGGTCACCCTGCGCGGCCAGCCAGGCGCGCAGGGTGGCCACATATTGCGTGGCGTGCAACTGGTCGTGACGGCGCAGATCACTCACCGGGCCACGTTGCGGAGTGCGGCCCAGGCGTGCCGCGATGGTGAGACGCTGCAGCACGATCTCGTCCCAGGACTCGTCATAGGCGGGCGGATCTCCCGCCGCGCCGCGGCGCAGCTCGTGCATCGCCAGGCACTCGTCCGCCTCGTCGCGGGCCACGGGCAACTCCAACACCGTCGCCGCACCGCTGATCCCCGCGTGCACAACCGACTCCGCGGGCAACGCGGCCCGCACGTCGTCGACCCAGCGGCGGGCAGCGACGGCCGAATCGCCGGGCAAGATGGTGTAGACCGTGCTGGCCGCGAGCGCGCTGCGGCCCGGCCGCGACCAACCGAAACCTGTGGTGGCACGCTCGAACGTCATGAGAAGCGCCGCGTGCAGTTCCTCGCCCACGCGTGCGCGCAACCCGATAACCCGTAAACCGGACGCCGGCAACGCCAGCTTGCTCACCGCGGTGGGTGCGTCCACGGTGCCCTCGAGCAGCCCGATCACCAGATCGGATTCCACCTGACGCTCCAAGTCCGCGCTGGCTCGCGAGCGCAGCAGATGCAGCGCCACCGTCCTGGCGCCGTCGGTGAGCGCCTGCAGTCGCTCGCCCACCAATTCGGTGGGGCTGGCCACCCACAGCGAGCCCAGCACCTCCCGGCCGGCCCGCGCGGCCACCACCATGCGCCCCGACAATCCGTCGGCGGGTGCGGGCGCAAGGAACAGCGGCTGATCGGAGGAGGCCAGGTGCCGGATCACCCCGCGCTCGGCCAACAGCTCACGCAGCCGCTGCGGAACCTCCCGGCCCAGGATGGTTTCGGCGCGCGCGTTGTCGGCGTGCTGCTGCATCCGGGAGTAGGCCAGCACCCGGCCCACGCGGTCCTCGATGGTCACTGCACCACCCACCGCGTCGGCGAGACTGTCCGACAGGGCGAACAGATCGGTGGGGCCCCGGCCGGACTCGGTTTCCCTGCCCTCGAGCACCAGCCCGAACACCACGGCGGCGACCTCGCTCCACGAGACGTCACCGGCGACAGTCAAGATGGCGATGTCCGCGGTGGGCTCGACCTGTTCACCCCAGGCGTCGTCGCGGACCAGCAGCACCGAGGCGCGCGCCTTGCGAGCCCAGTCCAGCGCGTCGTCGAGGCAGTGCGCCCCGACCCCCAGCAGCACGTCGCCCACCACGTCGCGGTCCTCGCGCAGAACCACCGATCGCAATTCCGTCGACCGCTCAATTGCGCATGCCCGCAAACTGAACCCGTAGCCGCCGAGCACGTTGACGAGCCGGTCCAAGGTCACCATGGACGCCCTGGCTCAGTCGCGGTGGCTCAGGACGTTGACGACGTTGCCGCACGGGTCGGCGAAGAAGAACCGCCGCACTCCCCACTGCTCGTCGCTGAGGGGATGCAGGATCGGCAGCCCGGCGGCCACCGCCTGTTCGTAGGCGGCGTCTACGTCGTCGACTTCCACTGATACCGACGGATTGACCTGCGCTGTTTGGTCTTTGGTCATCAGGCTGAGCTGATGCCGATTGTCGGCACCGGCCAGCGTGGCGATCCAGCCGTGGTTCATCACCACGTTCAGGCCGAGGACGCTGCTGTGTGCGCTGACCGCAGAATCGAGGTCCGGGACCGTCAGCACCGGCACAACGCGCACCACGGTCATATGGCGGGACCCAGCAGGTCGTCGGCGTCCTTGATCACGTAGCCGTAGCCCTGCTCGGCCAGGAACCGCTGCCGGTGCGCGGCGTACTCGGCGTCGAGGCTGTCGCGGGCCACCACGCTGTAGAACACCGCGCCACCGCCGTCGGCCTTGGGTCGCAACAGCCGGCCCAGCCGCTGCGCCTCTTCCTGGCGTGAGCCGAATGTCCCCGACACCTGCACGGCCACCGATGCTTCCGGAAGATCGATGGAGAAGTTGGCCACCTTGGACACCACCAGCGTGCGGATCTCGCCGCGGCGGAACTGGTCGAAGAGCACCTCACGTTCGGCGTTCTTGGTGGCGCCCTGGATCACCGGCGCATCGAGTTCGGCGCCCAGCTCGTCGAGTTGGTCGAGATAGGCGCCGATGACCAGCGTCTGCTCCTTGGGGTGCTGCGCCAGAATGGACTTCACCACCGCCATCTTGGAACGTGCTGTGGCACAGAGTTTGTAGCGATCTTCCGGCTCGGCCACCGCGTAGAGCATGCGCTCGTTGTCGGTCATGGTGACCCGGACCTCGATGCACTCCGCCGGGGCGATCCAGCCCTGGGCCTCGATGTCCTTCCACGGCGCGTCGTACCGCTTGGGTCCGATGAGCGAGAACACGTCACCCTCGCGGCCGTCCTCACGGATCAGGGTGGCCGTCAGCCCGAGGCGGCGACGTGACTGCAGATCGGCCGTCATCCGGAACACCGGGGCGGGCAGCAGGTGCACCTCGTCGTAGATGATCAGGCCCCAGTCGCGGCTGTCGAACAGCTCCAGGTGTTTGTACTCGCCCTTGGTGCGGCGGGTGATCACCTGATACGTCGCAATGGTGACCGGCCGGATCTCTTTGCGTTCGCCGGAGTACTCGCCGATCTCCTCTTCGGTCAGCGAGGTGCGGGCGATCAGCTCTCGCTTCCACTGCCGACCGGCGACGGTGTTGGTGACCAGGATCAGCGTGGTGGCGCCGGCCTTGGCCATGGCAGCCGCACCCACCATCGTCTTGCCCGCGCCGCACGGGAGCACCACCACCCCGGAGCCACCAGCCCAGAACGACTCGGCGGCCATCTCCTGGTAGTCGCGTAGGTGCCAACCGTCCTGGTCCAGCGCGATGGGATGCGCCTCGCCGTTGACGTAACCGGCCAGGTCCTCAGCGGGCCAGCCGATCTTCAAGAGGATCTGCTTGATGTGCCCACGCTCGCTGGGATGCACGATCACGGTGTCGGGGTCGATGCGCGCGCCCAGCATCGGGGCGATTTTCTTGTTGCGCAGGACCTCCTCGAGCACCGCCCGATCCAGGCTGACCAGAACCAGTCCGTGGACCGGGCTCTTGACCAGCTGCAACCTGCCGTAGCGGGCCATGGTGTCGACGATGTCGACCAACAGCGGCTGTGGCACCGCAAAGCGCGAGAAGCTCACCAGGGCGTCGACCACCTGCTCGGCGTCGTGGCCCGCAGCCCGGGCGTTCCACAACGCCAGCGGGGTGATGCGGTAGGTGTGGATGTGCTCTGGGGCACGTTCCAACTCGGCGAACGGGGCGATGGCGGCGCGCGCCGCGCCGGCCTGCTCGTGGTCGACCTCGAGCAACACGGTCTTGTCGGACTGAACGATCAGGGGTCCGTCGGTCATGCGCCCCTCCCTTCTGTGTGCCGCATCGTGGCGTCGTGGTCAACGCTGGGCACCCGCCCATTATTCAGTCGTCCACCGACATCACCGTCGTCACGCGGTGAACCGCGAAGTCACGCACCCTGCCGGAGGCCGGATCGAAGGCCATCAGCTGCCCGCCGCGCACCGAGATCGGCGACACCACCCGCTGCGTCGCCACCCCCGCCGCGTCGATGTAGCCGATCACCACTGACTCCTGCCGGTGGGCGGCCTGCTGTAGCAGAGCCATGGCCCGCGTCGGGTCCACACGCTCGCCGGTGGAACCGGGCAGCGGCAGGGCCACCACTTTGCGCAGCACCGCGACGACGGCGCCCAGGGTATCCCGGTTGGGAGCGCTGGGCAGCGGCCGGAAGAAGCGCCGATGTTGCGGCGTGGGCACCCGCGAGCCCCGGGAGCGCAGGTCCACGATGGCCCCGGAGGCGTCCTCGGCGGCAGGGGCCAGCCCGGCCTGGCGCAACACCGCCAGCACGTCGGCGATGGACGCCTGCGACACCGCCACCGTGGGGGCCACCTGCCGCAGTTCCAGTTGCGCGGCGCCGGGCAGCGCGATGGCCTGGGCCAGCAGCGAAGGATCCTCGCAGCGGATGAACGAGGACGCCATCCCGATGCGCAGCTGACCGTGCCGCCGGGCGACGTCGTCGATGAGGTACGTCAACCCCTGCGGGACAGGTGTTTTGGAGTGCTTCTTGAAGAACGACTGCAGGGCGGCAGCGGAGCGGCCGGTGTCCAGGGCCCGCCGGATGGACTGCTCGCCGACCCGGTAGACCATGGCCGCACCCGCCGACTCCACCGTTGCGACCACGGCCAGTTCCTCGGCGAGGTCGCGTTCCAGCGGGCCGGGGACCACCACGGTCAGGTCCGCCTGCACCAGGAAGTAGTCGATGGGCGGTGGCAGCACCTTGTTCATCGCGACCACGGCCGCGTCGCCGGCATCCTCGCGGGTGGTGTCGATCAGCACGCGGCTGGGCGAGGTGATGGCGCCGCGGCCGAGAATTCCCAGCGCGTGCGCTTCCTCGAGCAGCTGGCCGACGGGTTCGGGCTGTAGCCGCACCGACCACCGGGGCCGACGCCAGATCAGGGCCCGCGACGCCGACGCGGCGTCCACTCCTGCTCCCTTCGGCATCCCGGTCAGCACAGTCAACAGCAGCCGACGATCCAGCGGAGCGGCCGTCGAGTACAGCGCATCCGACAGGGCTGCGTACGGCTTGCCGTCGGGGCCGCGGTGGCCGATGAGGCTGGGCCGGGAGGGCAGCGTGAGCCAGGTGGTGGCGATCAGTTCCCAGCGCTCGGCCAAGGGGGATTCGGTGAACCGGTCGGCGCCGACGGTGGGCGCCCAGTACGGTCCGGCGCCGTCCTCGGGGTCGGGGTCGGGCATGCCGCTGGCGATCAGTCCGGACGCCGCCGTGACCTCCAGCAGCAGACCGAGCCGCGGCTCGGCGATGCCGGTGAGCTTGGTGAGCCGCTTCATGTCGCGGACCCCGAGCCCGCCACTGCGCAGCTCGGGGATGGGGGTGGCACCGAGGGTTTCGATCAGCACGTCGATATCGCGCATCAGGTCGATGACGGCGCCCGCGGCCACGGCGTCGATGTCCTTGACGGTGTTGGTGGACACGGTGGGTTCCGGCGCGACGAGGTGCACCGGTCCGGTTTCTTCGCCGCGCATCACCTGGCCGACCTGGCGCGGCAGGATCACCGTCTCGTCGTCGACCTGGCGCAGCAGTCCGGAGGCCAGCAGCCGCGGTACCGGACGATCGGCGGGAGCGCCCGGCGCGGCGTCGCGGGTGCGCCCCACGGGAGAGCCGTCGAGCAGCCGGTCCAACAGGTCGCGCTGCGGGGCGTCGAGCCCGTCGAGCAGTTCGGTGATCTGAGCCGACGTCCGCGCGGGATCCTCGAGGATGACCTGGCCCGGGTACCACGGCAGACCGGCTGCCGCCTCGGCCGATACCCGGACCGACGCGTCGCCCCACGCCAGGGCGCGGTCCTTGAGGTCGTCGAGGGCCTCGATCACGGTGGCCTCGGGCGCCCGGTCCTCGACCAGTTCCACCAGCTTGGACAGCGGTACCGGTTCGGTGTCGGCATGCAGCACCAGCAGCGCATCCAGCACTGCGAGGCGCAGGAAGTCGAGCTCGTCGGTGGCAGCCTTCACCGACTGGCGGGCTTGTGCGCGCGCAGCGAGAGCCGAGATGCTGCCGGGCGGCGGTTGGGCGAGATCCGGCCGCAACTCGAGCAGCCGGATCAGCCGCTCGTCCGGTAGCTCGGCCAGCCAGGCGCCGAGCGGTACGCCTGGGGAGTGCTTGGTCATCGTTGACCAGCGTAAAACAGGTTCTCGTGCGCGCCATCCGTCCATCACCTGACACAATGGCCCTCGTGGCTGACAAGAAGAACTACGTCGACAACGGCTGGCCCGAGGTGGGACCCGACGACCACGCGGTCAGCGAGCTGGTCTCCGACCGCACGGGATCTCTCTCACCCTTTGGTGACCTGGTCTTTCCGCTTCCTTTGTCGGAAATTCCGTACGTCCACCCGGTCACCGTCGTCAACCGGTAGCGGTGGCACGCGGCACGGGTTCCAACCCGCTGTCGCACCTCGATGACCGGGGTGCGGCGCACATGGTCGACGTCTCGGACAAGTCGACCACCAAACGGATAGCTGTCGCGGCGGGCACGCTGCGCACCACCGCGGAGGTGGTGGGGCTGATCTCCTCGGGCGGCCTGCCCAAAGGTGACGCGCTGGCGACGGCGCGGGTGGCGGGCATCCTGGCGGCCAAACGCACCAGTGATCTGATTCCGTTGTGCCATCACCTGGCGCTCACCGGGGTGGACATCGAATTCGACGTCGGCGCCGAGCACATCGACATCACCGCCACCGTCAAGACCACCGACCGCACCGGCGTCGAGATGGAAGCGCTGACTGCCGTCAGTGTCGCCGCTCTCACGGTCTACGACATGATCAAGGCCGTGGACCCGGCGGGCAGCATCCACGACGTGCGGGTGCTCAGCAAGACCGGCGGGCGCACCGGGACCTGGACCCGATGACGCGTACCGCGTCGGTGGTGATCGCCTCCACGCGGGCCTCGGCCGGAGTGTACGAGGACCGCACCGGGCCACTTATCTCAGAATGGCTTGTACAACAAGGCTTTTCGGTGCCTGAGATCAAGGTTGTCCCCGACGGTGATCCGGTCGGCGCCGCCCTGCGGGCCGCGGTGGCCGACGGCGCCGACCTGGTGATCACCTCCGGCGGCACCGGTATCTCGCCCACCGATGCCACCCCGGCACAAACCCGTGCGGTGCTGGACTACGAGATTCCCGGTCTGGCCGACGCGATCCGGCGTTCGGGTCTGCCGAAGGTGCCCACGTCGGTGCTCTCCCGTGGCCTTTGCGGTGTGGCGGGCACGACGTTGATCGTCAACCTGCCCGGGTCGCCCGGTGGTGTGCGCGACGGCCTCGGGGTGCTGGCCGATGTGGTGCACCACGCGCTGGATCAGCTTGCCGGAGAGGATCATTCGCAATGACTGTGGTGCTGCGTGCGGGCCTGACGAAGGCGCCCATCTCGCTGACCGAACACGAGGACTTGGTGGCACACGTCGCTGCGGGCGCGGTGGTGGGCTTTGCCGGTGTGGTCCGCGACCATGACGGCGGACGCGGGGTGCTGCGGCTCGAGTATTCGGCACACCCCACTGCCGAACAGACCATAAGCGACGTGCTGAACGAGATCGCCGCCGGTGCGGTGGGAGTCCGGGCCATCGCCGCCAGTCACCGGGTCGGTCCACTGGCCATCGGTGACGCGGCGCTGGTGGTGGCGGTGGCGGCCGACCATCGCAAGGCCGCCTTCGACACCTGCGCGCTGCTGGTCGACGTCATCAAGGACCGGCTGCCGGTGTGGAAGCACCAGTTCTTCGGTGACGGCACCGACGAGTGGGTCAACAGCGCCTAGAACACCCCGACCACACGGCCCCAGTAACACGTCGAGACTGCACACTGTGCAGTCTCGACGTGTATTCGGGTCTTGTCAGGCGGGCGGCAGTGGTGCCGGGGGCGGCACCGGAGCGGCCGGATCGACCGGCAGCGGAGCCGGTGCAGCCGGGATGGGTGCCCCCGGGGGCGGGGGAACGGCTGCCGGAGCGGGGCCGGAGGTCATCGGTCGCTGAGCCAGCGCGAGCAGCATGTCGCCGCCGCTGATCTCCTGCGTCTGGACCGCGTGCCACAGTTCCTTGAGGTAGCCCACGTTGGCGCTCTCCTGGGGACCGACCGGGAGTTCGGTGGCACCGGGAGGCAGGTTCTCCGGGCTGGGCAGGTGCGGTGTCTCGGCCGGGGCGGCAGCGACGATCGGTGCCGACGGGTCCGGAGCAGGGACCGGTGCCAGGGGATCCGGAGCGGGCGCGGCAACCGGGGCCGGGGCGGGCGGCAGCGGAGCCGGGGGAACCGGAGCCGGAGGCGCGGGAGGCGGCGGCAGCGGGGCGGGCTCGGCGGGCATCGGGACGGGAGCCTGTGGCAGCGGGGCATCCATCGACCACGTTTGTGGTGCGGCGGCCGGATCGGCGAAAGTCCAGTCGCCGGCTGGGGCCGGAGCGGCCAGGGAGGCGTCGACCACCACAGCGGTCGGATCGGCCGGAGGCGCGGGCGGCGGCGGAAGCAGCGGGGCCGGCGGCAGGACCTCAGGCGCGGGAGCCGGGGCGAACGCCACCGGAGCGACCTCGGGAGCGGGGGCGGGGGCGGCAGCAGGTCCGGCGCCGGGGGCGGCGGAGGCAGCGGCACACCGTTGAGGCCGGCTGCATCCAGCGGCGCGTTCATCGGTGCGGGCTCGGCGACGACGTTGCGCGGGGTGGCGCCGGACAGGCCCCGTCCGCACACAGGCCATGCGCCCTTGCCCTGGCTGGCGAGCACACGCTCAGCGACTGCGATCTGCTCTTCCTTGGTGGCCAGGTGCGCCGACGGCGCGAATTCGCCACCGCCGTGACCTGACCACGTGCTGGGAGAGAACTGCAGGCCGCCCTGATAGCCGTTGCCGGTGTTGATGGCCCAGTTTCCGCCGGACTCACAGCTGGCGACGGTGTCCCATTCGGCGTCCGGTGCGGCGTTGGCCTGACCGGCCAGCGCGATTCCGGCACCGCCGAGCACAGCGCCGGTGAAGGCGACTTTCGCTACCTGGGTGGCCGATGTAGTGGGCTTGCGATGCCGTCCACTCATAGGTCGGTGTTGTCCTCTCTGTGGCGCCTGCGAGGTCAGCTGTCGGGTTCGGGCTGGAGAGGTTGCCCGGCCGATCCCAGTTCCACGAACTGTTCTCGGCTTCACCCCGAGGAATCGCGGACGATTCCTGGTCCTTCGGTGGACCGGTGGGTCCCCCGCCTCCATCCAGTGGTTTGTCGGATCCCGCCTCACATGGATGGAGCTAGGCGCAACGAGGAGGGATGAGCCTGCCGCTGGGAAGAGCTCGGCTGGCCTGGGAGTGAACGGTAGTGGCTTCAAACGTGTGCGTCACCTTGGCTCTGTCCTGGCGTTTTGCGGCCGGGCAAAGTCTAAGAAGGCTCTAAAACGCCACGACGGGAACGTGTTTTCCCAGGTCCGAAATGGTGTCTATTCCCTCGTAGCCAGCTCGTTATCGGATTGTTATGTGATGTAAATCACGGTCATCCGCCGGCGAATGGGGGTAACACGTCCAGCGTTTGTCCCGATTCGATCACGGTTGCGGTATCGCGGATCGCAATGTTGTCACAAAGGTATGAACACCGCTGCAGCACCCGGTCCAGCTGCTTGTCACGCAGAGCGAGGATCTGGATCACATCGGCGACCGTCGTTCCCGCCGCCACCTTCAGCGTCTCCTCCTCGGTACCCGCTGCGGCGCGGGCCGCGGCGAAGTACCGCACTGTCACCTCAGCCACCGATGGAACTCATCGGGCGCGCGGGCTGGACGAAGTCGGGGTCGTTGATACCGTGCCCGGCTGCTTTGCTCCACATCGCGGCGCGCCAGGCGGACTCGATGGCGTCGTCGTCGGCGCCACCGCGCAGCAGCAGGCGCAGGTCGGTCTCGTCGGTGGCGAACAAGCAGTTACGCACCTGGCCGTCGGCCGTCAGGCGGGTGCGGTCACAGGCGGAGCAGAAGGCCTCCGAGACCGAGGCGATGACGCCGACGGTCGCCGGGCCCCCGTCAACCTGCCAGAGCTCGGCCGGAGCCGACCCGCGTGGACGGGGATCAGGGGACAGGACGAAGTGACTGCGCAGAATCGTCAGGATCTCGGCGGCGCTGAGAATCTCGCCTCGCTTCCACTGATGACCGGCGTCCAGCGGCATCTGCTCGATGATCCGCAGTTGGTATCCGTGCTCCAGGCAGTACCTCAGCAGGTCCACGACATCACCGCGGCCGGTCACCGGGTCCAGTACCGCATTGACCTTGACGGGGCCCAAGCCGGCTGCCTCGGCGGCTGCCAGGCCGGCCAGTACGTCGTCGAGCCGGTCGCGCCGGGTGATGGCGGCGAAGTGGGCGGCGTCGACGCTGTCCAGGGAGACGTTGACACGGTTCAAGCCGGCACGGGCCAAGCCCGCTGCGCGTTTGTGCAGTCCCAGCCCGTTTGTGGTCATCGCCATCTCGGGCCGCGGGCGCATCGCGGCCGTTGCTGCCACCACCTCTTCCAGATGGGGTATCAGCAGCGGCTCGCCGCCGGTGAAGCGCACCATCGTGATGCCCAGCCGGGTGACCGCGATGCGCAGCAGTCGAATCAGCTCCTCGGGGCTGAGCATCTGGGTGCGCGGCATCCAGTCCAGGCCCTCGGCAGGCATGCAATAGGTACAGCGCAGATTGCAGCGGTCGGTCAGCGACACCCGCAGGTCGGTCGCGACGCGGCCGAAGGTGTCGACCAGAGGACCCGCACTGGGAGCAGCGCTTGTGGGAGGCCGCTGTATAGAAGGAAGGCCCAGGGCGGTGACCGTCACCGGAGTGCCTCCGCAACGGCACGGTCCTGGCCGACCGGCACAATGTCTTTGCCCAGCGGCATCAGCGAGACCGGGATCAACTTCAGGTTCGCGATTGCCAAGGGGATGCCGATGATGGTGATCGCCATGGCCACCGCGGTGATGAGGTGCCCGATCGCCAGCCAGATGCCGGCCACGATGATCCAGATGATGTTGCCGATCAGGGCGCCGGGACGGGTGCCCGGTTTGTCCACGATGGTGCGGCCGAACGGCCACAGTGCATAGGACGCGATTCGCAGCGATGCGAAACCGAACGGAATGGTGATGATCAGGACAAAACAGATCAGTGCGGCCAACAGGTAGCCCAGTGCAAGCCAGAGGCCACCGAAGATCAGCCAGATCACATTCAATATCAGGCGCATCGCTCCTCCAGAGGTACGGCCAGCCTACCGAGTAACGGGGATGCTGGCGGAGCCGGCGGCCGAGTAGGATCACCTGTCATTGCGTCCTGCGCAGGCGGGACGCTTCCTTATGTTGCCAAGACTTGACAAGCAGGTGAGACCAGTGCCGACCGGCAAGGTGAAGTGGTACGACGCCGAGAAGGGCTTCGGCTTCCTCTCCCAGGAAGAAGGAGAGGACGTCTATGTCCGCTCCTCGGCGCTGCCCGCAGGCGTGGAAGGTCTCAAGGCCGGCCAGAAGGTCGAGTTCGGTGTCGCCGCCGGCCGGCGCGGCCCGCAGGCCCTTCAGGTCAAGCTGCTGGAAGCGCCGCCCAGTCTGTCGCGTACCCGGCGGGAGTCGGCGGGTCCTGTCGAGCACAAGCACACCCCTGACGAGCTCCACGGCATGGTCAACGATCTGATCACCTTGCTGGAGGGCACGGTCCAGCCGGAGCTGCGCAAGGGCAAGTACCCGGATCGCAAGGTGGCCCGTCGGGTTTCCGAGGTGGTCAAGGCCGTCGCCCGCGAACTCGACGCGTAAACGCGCGTCCGGTCGGGCAATCTAGGCGCATGGCTTACGTCGCCCAGGGCAGCGAATTCAACCGGGACACCAACTACATCACCACCCGCATCACGGCCGACGGCCGTGACGGCTATCCCGTGGAGCCGGGCCGGTACCGGCTGATCGTGGCGCGGGCCTGCCCGTGGGCCAACCGCATGATCATCGTGCGGCGCCTACTCGGGCTCGAGGACGTGATGTCCATCGGCTTCTGCGGACCCACGCACGACGAGCGCAGCTGGACGTTCGACCTGGACCCGGGCGGCGTCGACCCGGTACTGAAGATCCCGCGGCTGCAGGACGCGTACTTCGCCCGGTTCCCGGACTACCCGAAGGGCATCACCGTGCCTGCCATCGTCGAGGTGGCCACGGGGCAGGTGGTCACCAACGACTTCGCGCAGATGACGTTGGATCTGTCCACGGAATGGACGGCCTATCACCGCCCCGGCGCCCCTGTGTTGTACCCCGAGGAACTGCGCGACGAGATCGACGTGGTGGCCAAGCGGATCTACACCGAAGTGAACAACGGCGTGTACCGGTGCGGTTTCGCCGGTTCACAGGATGCCTATGACGCCGCCTACGACCGGCTGTTCACCACCTTGGACTGGCTGGAGGACCGCCTCTCGACGCAGCGATACCTGGTGGGTGACACCATCACCGAGGCCGACGTGCGGCTGTTCACCACGCTGGCGCGCTTCGATCCGGTCTACCACGGGCATTTCAAATGCAACCGCACCAAGCTGTCCGAGATGCCGGTGCTGTGGGCGTACGCACGAGATCTGTTCCAGACGCCGGGATTCGGCGACACCACCGATTTTGTGCAGATCAAGCAGCACTACTACATGGTGCACACCGACATCAACCCCACCCGGGTGGTGCCCAAGGGGCCGGAGCTGGCCAACTGGCTGACCCCGCACGGGCGGGAGTCGTTGGGCGGCAGGCCTTTCGGCGACGGCACCCCGCCGGGTACGACGCCGCCGGGTGAACAGGTGCCGTTGGGACACGGGGCCTAGCGGCTGAGGGACGAAGCCGTGCAGGAGACCGTGGCCAGAAGGCAGGGACACGGGGCCTAGCGGCTGAGGGACGAAGCCGTGCAGGAGACCGTGGCCAGAAGGTAGGGACACGGGGCCTAGCGGCTGAGGGACGTGCGCCGTCTCAGACGGCGCTGTCGATGGCTGCCACGATGTTCTGTGGTGTGAACGGCAATGTGCGGACCCGGATCCCGAGGGCATCTGCGAGAGCGTTTCCGATGGCCGCTGTGGCGGGCCCCTGGGTGGCCTCACCGGCGCCCAGAGATGGTTGATCGGGACGGTCCAGCACGTGGACGTCGACTCGGGGGACATCGGTGAACCGAGCTATCGGGTAGACCTCCCAGTCGGTGCTGGTGACGCTGTGGCGGTCGAAGCGGACTTGCTCGAACAGAGCCCAACTGGTCGCCTGGATGGCGCCGCCCTCGATCTGGTTGCGCACGCCGTCGGTGTTCACCACTCGGCCGACGTCCACGGCGATGGTCAGCCGGGTTACCCGCAGCCGGTCGGTGGCCTCCACATCGGCGACGACAGCGCAGTACGAGCCACGGTTCTTGTAGCGGCAGAACGCGATTCCGCGACCCAGCCCGTCGGGCAGCGCAGTGCCCCAGCCGGCCGCCGCGGCTGCGGTGGTCAGCACGTCCCGCGCGCGGGGGTCGGACAGGTTCGCAAGCCTCAGCTCCAGCGGGTCGCGACCGGTCTCCACGGCCAGCTCGTCGATCACCGATTCCAGGGCGAAGGTGTTGAGCTGACTACCCAGGGAGCGCAGAGACGACGAGCGGATCGGCATCGTCAGCAGACGGTGAACGGTGACATCCACCCTGGCGACGTCGTAGTACGGTTCGGCATTGCGCGCCGAACCATGACCCCGTTCGGCAGGCGGGTCGACCGACGGGGGCAGCATCTGCAGGCGGTCGCGGTGAGCGTCGGCCAGCAGGCTGTGCTCGGGTGCGTAGCCGGGTCGGGCAGTGTGGCCGTTGGTCCACAGTTCATAGGACAGATCGGTGATGGTGCCGGAGTCGTCGACGCTGGCCGTGAGGTCGCCGACCATGGCCGGGCCGAACGGCTCCCAGCCGAACTCGTCGCGGCGAGTCCACTGCACCCGCACGTGCCGGCCGGGAACCTGCATCGCCAGCAGGGCGGCGTCCATGGCCACATCGTCGGCGGCGTTGTGGCCGTAGCTGCCCGGCCCCTCGACATGCTGCACCACCACGTCGTCGGTGCTCAGGGCCAGTGCCGTCGCGATGGCCTGTCCCAGGGTGAACACGCCCTGGCTGTGGCTCCAGATGTGCAGCCGGCTGCCGTCGAAGCGTGCGATGGCACAGCTGGGTCCGATCGACGCGTGCGCCACAAACGGCCTGGAGAACGTCGCGCTGACGACGGCCGCTCCACCGTGGTGGGCGCCCTCGGCACGGATCTGGCGGGTCTCGGCCTGGGCGGCACGTAGCCAACTCGGCAGGTCGTCGACGTCGGGCAGCTCTATGCCCAGCGACCAGGCGGCCGTGGCGGCCAATGTCTCGGCGGCCCGGGCGGCCTGGCCTTCGCGGCGGGCCAGAACAGCCAGGAAATCACCGTCGCGCACCACCTCAAAGACGCCGGGCATCGATGAGACACGGTGCAGTGCAACGTCGTTCAGGTGCGCACCCGGGCCGGGTGGGCGCACCACCCTGGCGTGCAGCATGCCGTCGAACTCCAGATCGTGGATGAAACGGGGCCGGCCCAGCACCTTGTCGGGAAGGTCAATCCGAGGCAGATCCTTCGAGGTGGCCGGGGCGAACTCGATGGCCAGGGACGGATCGCCCACGTCGACGTGCAGGTCGACCATGTTGGAGAGGTCTGCATAGGAACCGATGCGCGAGCCGTCCGCTCTGACGAAGACACCCGACGCCAGTCGTACCTGGGTGATGTCGAGTGCCGCCTGGTGGGCGGCGGCACGTCGGAACAACTCCCTGGTTTCCGCGCACACCCGCCGGACCGCTGCGCCGGAGAACGTGATGGACAGGCTGCCCGCGGTCAGCCCTTCGTCCGGCGATGACGCGGTGTTGGCGGCCGTGGCGGTCACCGTCTCCGGTGCGACGTCGAGTTCATGGGCCGCGATCTGCGTCAGGGCCGTCAGAATCCCTTGTCCGAGTTCGACTTTGCCGACCCGTAGGTGGACTGTGCCGTCGTCGGTGAAGGTCAGCCACGTCGAGATCCGGCGATTGGCGGCCAGGGTGGGCGGCAGCTCGACGGTCATTTCCCCGCGTCCGAGTCTGCCGCCGCGAGCACGGCGTCGACAAAACGCAGATGGGTTCCGCACCGGCACAGGTTGCGGTCCAGGGCGGCCGACACCGCTTCACGCGTGGGCCGGGGATTGTCGCGCAGCAGCGCTGTCGCGCTGACGATCATCCCGGCGATGCAGTACCCGCACTGACCGGCCTGCAGTTCCAGGAAGGCGCGCTGCACCGGGTTGTGATCCAGCCCGGCCAGCGTGCGCACCTCACCGTGGACGTACTCGACGGGTGTGTCACACGCCGGGGTCGGATGGCCGTCGATCAGCACGAAGCACGCGCCGCATTGACCCAGTCCGCACCCGAACTTCGGTGACTTGTCACCGATGTCGTTGCGCAGCACCTCGAGCAGTGAGGTACCCACGGGAACGTCGACGTCGTGTCCACGGCCGTTGACGGTCAGGTGGAACGAGGCGACGTCGTCGTCCGGTGTACTCGTGGTCATGTCACTCCATTGTGAAGCGTGCGGACTGCAATCGATTGCAGATTACACTCCCGGGAGGTGTCATCGCCGCGGTTTAGGCTGACGGCATGGCTCTACTGGGTGCACATGTCGATTCCGAAGACCCGTTGACCGCGGCCGAGGCCATCGGTGCCGAGACCATCCAGTTCTTCATGGGTGACCCCCAGGGCTGGAAGAAGCCGCCACCACATCCGCATGCCGACGCGCTGCGCGACAGCGACGTCACCATCTACATCCACGCGCCGTACCTGATCAACGTGGCCAGCACCAACAACAAGATCCGCATCCCCAGTCGCAAGATGCTTCTGCAGCACGCCGAAGCCGCCGCGGGCATCGGTGCCAAGGGCCTGATCGTGCACGGCGGCCACGTCACCGCCAAGGACGATCCCGCTGTCGGAGTGGAGAACTGGCGAAAGGCCTTCGAACGTCAGGAACAGGACGGCGGGTTCCCGCTGCCGATCCTGATCGAGAACACCGCGGGCGGCGAGAACGCGATGGCCCGCAAGTTCGACCGCCTCGCCATGCTGTGGGACGCGGTGGGACAGTACGAGCCGGGTTTTGTGCTCGACACCTGCCATGCCTGGGCCGGCGGTGAAGAGCTCGACAACATCGTCGACCGCGTGAAGGCCATCACCGGTCGCATCGATCTGATCCACGCCAACAACTCCCGCGACGGTTTCGACTCGGGAGCCGACCGGCATGCGAATTTTGACGCGGGCACTTTTGATTCGGCGGTGATCGCCGACATCTGCCGGGCGGCGGGCAGCGACGTCATCATCGAGACTCCCGGCGAGGGCATCGCCTCGGATCTGGAGTACCTGCGCAACCACGCGCGGTGACTCACTCCCAGACGAAGCGGACGGACCACTCGGCGTGCGGGACCTCGCGGATCTCGTCGTTGCCGTCGGTCACCAGCGTCAGCAACTGCACCGCAAGACCCGTCGCGCGGCCACGCTGGGGATCCACCGTCGGAATGGTCGCCGACAGCCGGCTGTCCGGTCGGAAGGTGCTGATGGTGGTGTTGTCGGGATTCTCGTAGACCACCATGAGCCGCCACGGCGCCGCGGCAATGGCTTCGGGGACTGACAGCTGTACCCGATTGCGCTCGGTCACCCGCAACTCACCTTGACTCTGTGGAGTCGCGCAGTCGTTGAGGTCCAGCACATTGCAGTACAGGAACGGACCGACGCGGATCAGCTGTCCGCCGGTGAACGCGCTGATCTCCGGGAGCCCGTGGCCGCCTCCTTCACCCCGGGTCAGGGCCCACGCCAGCGTGCCGGTACCCGCAGAGGCCAGCACCACAGCGGCGGCGGTGGCCGCCGCGATCGTTCGTTTCACTTCCTGGTCACCACCGTGTGATCCACCGTCTCCTGTTCAACCATCACCGGTCGGTTGCCGCCGAAGCCGGGGATCAGTGAGTTGCCGCGGAAACTGACGACGGTCTGGGCCAGCAGCGGGATCAGCAGGGCAGTGATCGCGGTGAACCCTACCCAGAGGTCGGTGTAGACCAGTACTCCGATGGCTCCGCCCAGGACCCAGGCCAGCTGCAGCACCGACTCCGACCGGCCGAAGGCCGAGGCCCGCGATTCCTCGGGAAGATCGTCCTGCAGAGAGGCGTCCAGCGAGGCCTTCGCGATGGCGCTGGCGCCGGAGGTGATCAGCGCGGCGATGGCCACCACCACCAGGGTGCCGGCGACGGCGGCGGCCAGTGCCGCCGCACACACCGCGATGGTGCAGCGGACCACCAGCACCGACGGTCGCCCCAGTTTGAGGCGCGCCGCGGTGAAGTTGCCCGCAAAGTTGCCAATTCCGGCGGCCGCACCGATCAGGCCCAGCATCGCCAGCTGCTCCAATCCGCTGGCGTCGTGCGACTTCGCCACGAACGCTGGGTACAGGAACAGGAAGCCGACCATCGCCTTGATGGTGCAGTTGCCCCACAGTGACGTGATGATGTTGCGGCCCAGTGGTTGTCGCAGCGAACTGGCCGGTGCCGCCGACTCCCGGGAAACACCGCTGTGGTCGTGGTAGCTCAGGGTCGTGGGCACCTCTCCTGCGGTGACCTCGACCCAGCTGGGGATCTGCATGGCCAGCCAGGCGCCGGCCAGGCTGACGCCCACCACCACGAACAGCGCTCCGGGGGCACCCAGCAGCCTGGTGCAGGCGTACTCGACCCCGGCGGCGATACCTCCACCGACGATGGTGCCACCCAACAACCCGAACATGGTCAGTCGGGAGTTCACCCGCACCAGATCGATGGTCGGCGGCATCACGCGCGGTGTCACGGCGCTGCGCAGCACCGAGAAGGATTTGGAGAGCACCATCATGCCCAGCGCGCACGGATAGAGCACCCAGGACGGGAAGCTGCCGGTGGCGCCGTCGTAGTTGGCGATCAGCAGCAACGCCAGCACGGTGCGCAGGCCGAAGGACAGGGCCAGGGCCACCCGACGCCCGTGCTGCAGCCGGTCCAGCGCGGGTCCGATGAGCGGCGCGATGACCGCGAACGGGGCAATGGTGATCAACAGGTACAGCGCCACCTTGCCCTTGCTCTCGCCGGAGGCAGCCGCGAAGAACAAGGTGTTGGCCAGTGCGACGGCCATCGCGGCGTCGACGGCGAAGTTGGCCACCGTAGGCCAGGTCAGCGCCGTCAGTCCGGACTTGTCGGCGCCGTCAGCGGTGGCGGCTCGGTGCACCAGGCCGTACACGGCCGAGCCCATCTCGCGGCTGCGCTGCCTGGCGGCTCTGGTCACCGTGATGCGGTCCGCTGGATCGGTGCGTCTGCGTGGCGGATCGGTTGGTGCCGGCTCAGCCGGTTCCTCGCCGAGCGGCGGCAGATACCGGTTGGCGCTCGGAGTGGGAGTGCTTCGGCGGGTCTGGCGGTAGCCGGGTTCCTCGCTGGGGTAGTTGGCCATTCCCGGGTGCTCGCCGTGCTGGTGCGGACGGCGGCGGTCCGGCCCAGGGCTCTGTTGGTCACGCCGCCGCTCCGACACAGCGTCGATTGTTCCCTATGGGTGCAGTGGCGGTCGGATGGCTTACCGGTGTGGCTCATGTGGGCTGGTTCAGGCACTATGAGTGGCGATGGACAGCATGACCGAAGCCACCGAAACCACTCACACCACCGAAACCGTGGACACCACCGAATTCCGGGCCGACAATACGCCGGCGTCGGGTCCTCTGGCGTCCCTGCTCACCGGCGCAGTCGACGTCGCGCGGGCAGCGGTGGAGGAGTCCAGCGGCGGCTCGGTCGGTGAATACCTCGGCGTCACACATGAGGATCCCACCTCCGCCACCCACCGGTTCCTGGCCGATCTGGCCGGATACCGGGGTTGGCAGTGGGCTGTGGTGGTGGCCGCCTACCCGGGTGCCGATCACGTGACGATCAGCGAAGTGGTGCTGGTCCCAGGCCCGACGGCGTTACTGGCGCCGCAGTGGGTGCCGTGGGATCAGCGGGTGCGCCCCGGCGACCTCAGCCCGGGTGACCTGCTGGCCCCGCCTGCCGGTGATCCTCGCCTGGTGCCGGGCTTTCTGCTCACCGGTGATCCCGAGATCGACGAGACCGCCGCCGAGATCGGCCTGGGCCGGCGCCAGGTGCTCGGTCAGTGGGGGCGCGACGACGCCGCCCAGCGCTGGCATGACGGTGACTACGGGCCGGAGTCGGCGATGGCGAGGTCGACCAAGCGGGTCTGCCGGGACTGTGGGTTCTACCTTCCGCTGGCGGGTGCGCTCGGGGTGATGTTCGGGGTGTGCGCCAACGAGATGGCCGCCGACGGACACGTGGTGGACTTCTCCTACGGGTGCGGAGCGCACTCGGACACTCCGGCGCCCGCAGGTGCCGGTTCGCCCCAGTTCGACCCGTACGACGACGGTCTCATCGACGTGGCGCAGAACCCGGTCGCGGCCGAGGCCGGATCAGCCGAATAGTTTGCTAGGCGCACTCTCAGGTGCGGTTGTCGCGGATGGTCAGGCCTGTTTGCGCTCCACGTGCACCACGCTGAGCGGCGCTGCGCTGCCACAGGAAGATCAACGTGCCCACCACACCGGTGGCCAGCCCGGCGATGCTGATCGGTCGCCACTCGTGCAGTGCGGAGATGGTGAACGACAGAACCGTGACCACCACCCATGCGGCGGCCCCGACCGCGATCACCCGCCACGGCTCCAGGAGTCCCGGCGGCAGCGGGGGAGGCTGCGCAGCGGCCCGTTGTTCGGAAGTCATCGAGGTCCAAACTAGTCGACCGCGCCGGTGTGTGACGTGGCTCAGGTGGGTTTGCCCGAACTTATTGTCGCCCCTGTCGTATCGTTTGCGATGTGAAAGACGTCGATCACCGTCTGGCCAGTGACCTGTCGCTCGCAATTGTTCGGATGGCTCGTCAATTACGGTTCCGTCGTCCTGAATCCCCGGTGTCGATGTCACAGCTGTCCGCATTGGCCACCCTGCACAAGGAAGGCGCCATGACACCCGGCGCCCTCGCCGTCCGCGAACGGGTGCGTCCACCGTCGATGACGCGAGTGGTGGCGTCGTTGGCCGAGCTGGGTTTGGTGGCCCGCACCGCGCATCCGGTGGACGGCAGGCAGGTATTGGTGTCGGTGTCCGACGCCGGCGTGGACTTGGTGGAATCCGAGCGGCGCGCCAGCCAGGAGTGGCTGCAGCGCAAACTGGCCGAACTCGACCATGATCAACGCGTGACCCTCAAACGCGCGGCCGATCTGATGTCGGCCATCGTCGAAGAAGGTGCGTGAGCCGCGCGCTTGTCGACGTTCATTGACCTGGAGGATCCGTCCGACTCGCGTTTGGACGATTTCCGCGACCTCAACAGCATCGACCGCCGCCCCGATCTGCCCAGCGGCAAAGGCCTGGTGATCGCCGAGGGTGTCCTGGTGGCGCAACGCATGCTGGCGTCCAGGTTCACCCCGCATGCGCTGCTGGGCACCGCCCGGCGCTTCGAGGAACTGGCAGCCGACCTTGCCGGTGTCGACGTGCCCTGCTACCGCACCAGCGCCGAGGTGATGGCTGAGGTGGTCGGCTTCCATCTCAATCGCGGTGTGCTGGCCGCAGCGCGCCGACCGCCCGAGCTCACGGTGGCGCAGGTGATCGAAGGTGCTCGCACCATCGCGGTTCTCGAGGGGGTCAACGACCACGAGAATCTCGGGTCCATCTTCCGCAACGCCGCGGGGTTGGACGTGGACGCGGTGGTGTTCGGCGCCGGGTGCGCCGACCCGCTGTACCGGCGCGCCGTGCGGGTGTCGATGGGCCATGCCCTGCTGGTGCCGTTCGCCAAGGCCGAGAGCTGGCCTGGTGATCTGAACATATTGCGCGACAATCACTTTCGGCTGCTGTCCATGACGCCAGATGCCAAGGCCCTGGCGCTGTCGGAGGCGGTACCGGCACTGGCGGATCAGCGGCTGGCCATTCTGGTGGGCGCCGAGGGGCCCGGCCTTCGCGAGTCGACCATGCGCGCCAGCGACGTGCGGGTGCGCATCCCGATGGCGCGGGGGACGGATTCTCTCAATGTGGCGACGGCCGCGGCGCTGGCGTTCTACGAGCGTGCCCGGGTTTAAGCTCCGAGCGTGATCGACGACTCGACCCCCTGGGCCACCGGCCTCACCGTGGCAGCCTTTGTCGCCGCCGTCACCGGCGCTGCCGTGGTGGTGCTGAGCCTGGGCCTGATCCGGGTGCACCTGCTGTTGGCCGTCGGTCTGAACCTGGTGGCCGTCGGTGGGCTGGCTCCGACGGTCTGGGGATGGCGGCACAAACCGGTGGTGCGCTGGTTCGCGCTGGGTGTGGGGGCCGGTGTGGCCGTCGGTTGGATATCGCTGTTGGGTCTGGTGGCCGCAGGCCGCTGATCAGCGGTCGCCGCTGGAGCGGACCCCGAGCAACACGTCCTCCCAGGCGGGTACGGACGGCTTGGCCTTACGGGCCCGAGCGGGACGCTGGGTGGGCTCAGGCTTTGGGGCCTGGGCGGGTTCCTGTTGAGCGGCCTTCGCGGGCTCGGGAGTCGGCTTGGGTGCCGGTTTGGGTGTCGGGGCGACGGGTGCCTCGACCGCGGCGTCGAAGTCCAGCTGTGCCAACGGGGCCACTGAACGCAGCGGCCGGTCGAAGTGGGGATCGATCAACTCGCTGGCGGCATCGTCGGCTGCGGTGATCGTGCCGCCGTGGGCGCCGGGGGTGAAGCGGAAGTGCGCCACGTTGTCCGAGCGTCCCGCCTTCCACGCCAGCTGAACGGTCCAGCGGCCGTCCTCGTTGCGCCAGGCGTCCCAGCTGGTGGCCTCCGTGCTGAGGCCACGGGCCACCAGGGAGGTGGTGACGGTCTCGATCAGCGTCAGTACCGAGGGGCCGTCGGCCAGCACCGGATGGGCCGCACCGGCCAGTTCGGCGGCGCGGGCACGCTCCAGCAGCACCGGGTGCGCGAACCGCTCGACGCGGGAGATTTCGACGCCGGCGCTCTTGGCGAGCTGCTCCACCGATGCCCCGGCACGGATCCTGGCCTGGATGTCCTTGGGGCGCAGCACGCTGGTGACCTCGATGTCCATCTGAGTTTGGTCCAGGCGAGCCTTGTCGCCGCGCACCGCCGCCCTCAGTTTGTCGTTGATACGCAGGCGGAAGGTGTCCGACGCGGGCGACTGGGAGCTCAAGGAGTCGTCTCCGAGCAGGATGTGCCGACCGTCGACATCGAGTCCGACCACTTTCAGATCTCGCATGACGACCTCCTTGGGGCCACCGCGCCGGGCCCGATTGCCCCGCACCTTACGGCAGTTCAGACCGCCCGCCGCGCAGACACGCGGGGGTTGTTCGAACTGATAGGTCAGAGCTTGTCGACCACCCAGTCGATGCACTGCGTCAGCGCGGTGATGTCGTCGGGGTCCACGGCCGGGAACATGGCCACCCGCAACTGATTGCGGCCGAGCTTGCGGTAGGGCTCCGTATCGACAATGCCGTTGGCGCGCAACACCTTTGCGACGGCGGCAGCATCGACATCATCGTTGAAGTCGATGGTGCCCACCACCTGTGAGCGCAGCGCCGGGTCGGCGACGAACGGCGTGGCGTACGGCGTCTTCTCGGCCCAGGTGTACAGCCGCTGCGAGGAGTCCGCGGTGCGGGCCACCGCCCAGTCCAGTCCGCCGTTGCCGTTGAGCCAGTCGAGCTGCTCTGCCATCAGCAGCAGCGTGCCGATGGCGGGGGTGTTGTAGGTCTGGTTCTTGAGGCTGTTGTCCACGGCGATGGGCAGCGACAGGAACTCCGGCACCCAACGGCCCGATGCCGCGATGGACTCCACTCTGGCCAGTGCGGCCGGTGACATCACGGCCAGCCACAGGCCGCCGTCGCTTGCGAAGTTCTTCTGCGGGGCGAAGTAGTAGGCGTCGGTCGCGGTGATGTCGACGGGCAGTCCGCCGGCGCCCGAGGTGGCGTCGATGACCACCAGGGCGTCGCCGGCTCCGTCGGGCCGCGCCACCGGGACGGCGACGCCGGTGGACGTCTCGTTCTGCGCCCAGGCCAGCACGTCGGCCGACGGGTCGGCCGCCAACGCGGGTGCGCTGCCCGCGTCGGCCTTGATGACGATGGGGTCACCCACGAACGGGTTCTTGGCCACCGCGGAGGCGAACTTGGAGCTGAACTCTCCGTAGGTCAGGTGCAGTGAGCGCTCGTTGATCAGTCCGAAGGCGGCCGCATCCCAGAAGGCGGTGGAACCGCCGTTGCCCAGGATCACCTCGTACCCATCGGGCACGCAGAACAGCGCGCGGACGCCATCGCGCACGCGGCCCACCAGGTTTTTCACCGGTGCCTGTCGGTGCGAGGTGCCGAACAGCTCGGCGCCCTGGGAGACCAGTGCCTGAAGTTGCTCGGAACGAACCTTCGACGGACCGCACCCGAACCGTCCGTCGGCGGGTTTGAGGTTGTCGGGGATCGTCAGCTGCTCAACCATGCCGCAAGCCTATTCGGTCTGCCGAGGGGTAATTTCCGCGGCCGACATAGTGATCTGTATCACATGTGATGTAAATAACCTGGCTGGGCCACACTGCGGACAAAGTCCTGGTTGAATCCTGGGACCGCGGGTACTGTTGTTGGACAGCAAGCGTGCGAATGTAAACCTCTTGAGAGGATTCGATATGGCTGTCAAGACCGCTCGGACGCGCATCATCCGGCGCTGGCGCAAAAACATGGATGTGCGCGACGATCAGCCCTACGTCGACATGCTCACCACACTGTCCGAGGGGTCGGTGCGGCGGAACTTCAACCCTTACACCGACATCGACTGGGATTCCCCGGAGTTTGCGGTGATTCCCGATGACCAGCGCTGGATCCTGCCCGCCACGGACCCGTTCGGCAGGCACCCGTGGTACCAGGCGCAGTCGCGGGAACGGCAGATCGAGATCGGGATGTGGCGCCAGGCCAACGTCGCCAAAGTCGGCCTGCACTTCGAGTCGATTCTGATCCGCGGCCTGATGAACTACGCCTTCTGGGTGCCCAACGGCTCGCCGGAGTATCGCTACTGCCTGCACGAGTCGGTCGAAGAGTGCAACCACACCATGATGTTCCAGGAGATGGTGAACCGGATCGGCGCCGACGTTCCCGGTATGCCCCGGATGCTCAAGTGGCTCTCGCAGTTCATCCCCTTGGCCGCAGGGCCGCTGCCCATTGTCTTTTTCTTCGGTGTGCTCGCCGGCGAGGAGCCCATCGATCACACGCAGAAGAGCGTGCTGCGCGAAGGCAGGTCGCTGCACCCGATCATGGAGCGCGTCATGGCCATCCACGTGGCCGAGGAAGCACGGCACATCTCCTTCGCCCACGAGTACCTGCGCAAGCGTGTCCCGCACATGCCTCCGCGCAAGCGGTTCTGGCTGTCGCTGCACGTCCCGATCATCATGCGGGTGCTGTGCCAGGCCATCCTGGTGCCGCCGCGGGCCTTCTGGAAAGAATTCGACATCCCGCGGTCGGTGAAAAAGGACGTGTTCTTCTCTGCGCCGGAGTCGCGGCAGATGCTGCGGGACATGTTCGGCGACGTCCGCATGCTCTGCCAGGAAACCGGACTGATGAACCCGGTCGCCCGGTTGATCTGGCGGCTGTGCAAGATCAACGGCGCACCGTCGCGCTACCGCAGCGAACCGCAGCGTGCGCATCTGCCGACCCAGCAGCCCGAGTCCGTTCCGGCCTGAGCTCATGCCTCACGTGATCACCCAGTCGTGTTGCAGCGACGGGTCCTGTGTCTTCGCGTGCCCGGTCAACTGCATCCATCCGTCGCCGGATGAACCGGGCTTCGCCACCGCCGAGATGCTCTACATCGACCCGGACGCCTGCGTGGACTGCGGCGCCTGCGTCAGCGCGTGCCCGGTGGGTGCCATCGCTCCGGATTCGAAGCTGCGCCCCGAGCAACTGCCGTTCGTCGAACTCAACGCTGCTTTTTATCCGCCGCGGCCCAAGGGGCAGAAGCTGCCGCCCACCTCCAAGCTGGCTCCGGTGATCCCGGCGCCGGCTGTCCGGCAGGGCGCCAGCCCCCTGACCGTGGCCATCGTTGGGTCGGGTCCGGCGGCGATGTATGCCGCCGACGAGCTGCTGACCCAGCCCGGCGTGCGCGTCAACATGTTCGAAAAATTGCCCACCCCTTACGGTTTGGTGCGCGCCGGGGTCGCACCGGACCATCAGAGCACCAAGCGCGTCACCGCGCTGTTCGACCGGATCGCCGGCCACCGCGGCTTCTCGATGTATCTCAACGTCGACATCGGCAAGCACCTGACCCACGCCGACCTGATGGCACACCACCACGCGGTGCTCTACGCCGTGGGTGCCGCAGAAGACCGCAGGCTCGACATTCCCGGGATGGATCTTCCCGGCACCGCGACGGCCACCGAACTGGTGGCCTGGTTCAACGGGCATCCCGACTTCGCCACACTCTCTGTTGATCTCAGCGCAGATCGGGTGGTGGTGATCGGCAACGGCAACGTCGCCCTGGACGTCGCGCGCATCCTGACCACCGACCCTGACACGCTGGCCCGCACGGACATCGCCGACCACGCACTGGAGGTGCTGCGCGCCTCGAAGGTTCGCGAGGTCGTCATCGCCGCGCGCCGCGGACCGGCTGCCTCGGCGTTCACGCTGCCGGAGCTGATCGGGCTGACCGCCACCAACGCGGTGGTGCTCGACTCCGACGACCACCGGTGGGTGCAGCGTGATCTCGAGACCGAGCGTGACCCACTGACCCGCGCCAAGCTGGAGATCCTGACCAAACTCGACGACAGTGCCGCGCCGATCACCAGACCGCGTATCCGGTTCGTCTACGGGCGGACGCCGGTGCGGGTACTGGGTGAAACACGGGTCACGGGCATCGAATTCGACGGTGCCGATGCCTTGGACGCCGGGCTGGTGCTCACGTCCATCGGCTACCGGGGCACGCCGGTGGACGGACTGCCTTTCGACGACCAGGCTGCGGTGGTACCCAACGACGACGGGCGGGTGAGCCCCGGGGTGTACGTGGCGGGCTGGATCAAACGCGGCCCCACCGGCTTCATCGGCACCAACAAGTCATGTGCCCTGCAAACCGTGGAGCGCTTGGTTGCCGACTACAACAACGGCAAGCTCTCCGACCCCACGGGGCGGGGTCTGGACCGGGTGGTGCGCAGTAGGCAACCCGAGGTGGTGGACGCGGCCGGATGGCGGGCGATCGACACCGCCGAGATCGCCAGGGGTGAGGCCACCGGCCGGCCGCGTGGCAAATTCACCGATATCGCCGACATGCTGGCTGTCGCGGCCGGCGCTCCGAAACCGACTGCGCGACAACGCCTGATGTCGATGCTGCGCGGCTGAAAACCAGCTCAGAGCTGGATCCAGACTCCGAAGAGCCAGAAGCCCCACTGGGCGAAACCGGGGTTCCAGACCGGCTGCACGTTGTATCCCCAGTAGTTCACCGGTCCCGCGTTCCACACGCCGCCCGGGGGAGGAAGCGGGCCGCGCCAACCGGCGCGAGGCGGCGGTCCCCAGCCCCACGGCGCATCGTGGAAGCCGCCCGGGTGTTCCGGAGGCGGAGGCCCCTGGCCCGGCCACTCGCGTCCCGGGCCTCCCTGGGGCGGGGGCGGACCTGCCGAAGGCGGTCCACCGCAGGCATGCGGTCCGCAGCCGCCCGGCTCCGCGATCGCCACGCCGGATCCGGCGCCGATCATGCCGGCGGTCACAGCAGCGGCCAGAGACAAGGTTGCAATGCTTCTCTTCAGGTTCATCGTCTCACTCCTGTTTCGAGCGATGTCGTCCGATTGACCCCGACTCTTCGACGCTAGGAGCGTCGGCTATGAGTGGGCTATGTGTCCGCTGCGCCTATCCTGGTGACGGATGTACCGAAATCGCTTGTACAGCAGCCATTCTGAGGATCCGGTGAGGTTTGAGTTTCAGCTGCCGGCCAGGAGGTACATTTCGGGGAGAAGGACGAGATGCGAACCCTGGGTGTGGAGGAAGAATTCCACCTGGTTGACCTCGACACCAGGCGGTTGACCGGTCGTGCGCCCGAACTGCTGTCGCATCTGTCGCCGAGTTATGTCGCCGAACTCCAGCAGTGTGTGGTCGAGACCAACAGCGATGTCGTCACCACGCTCGACGCCCTGCGCCGCGATCTGAAATTCCACCGTCGCACGCTCATCGCCGCGGCGGCGGCCGCGGGCATCGGGGTGGTGGCCGCCGGGTCGGTTCCGTTGGCGCTGCTGGCCGAATTGCAGGTCACCGCCACCGCTCGATACCGCCGGATGCTCGCCGACTACCAACTGCTGGCACGCGAACAGTTGATCTGTGGGACCCAGGTGCACGTCGGGGTCGAGGACCGAGATGACGCGGTGCTGGTCGCACAACGGGTGACGCCGTACCTGCCCACCTTGCTGGCCGTCAGTGCCAGCTCGCCGTTCCGTGCCGACGGCACCGACACTGGCTACGCGAGCGGCCGCACGCTGGTGTGGCAGCGCTGGCCAACCGCTGGGCCCGCGGCGCCGGTGGACAGCGCGGCAGCCTACGACCGGCTGATCGCAGACTTGGTTGCCACCGGGGTGATATCCGACTCCGGTATGGCGTATTTCGATGTGCGACCGGCCAATTCGGCACCCACCCTGGAACTGCGGATCTGCGACAGCTGTCCGTCGACGGACACCATCGTGCTGATCGCCGGGCTGTTTCGCGCGCTGGTCGAACGTGAACTCGACGGGCTGCGGCAGGGGCTGCCACAACTTTCGGTGCCGGCGCCGCTGGGGCGCGCGGCGCTGTGGCGTGCCGCCCGCTCCGGGTTGGAGGGTGTCCTGGTTGATGCCGGAGTGCCGACAGCCCGGGCGGCGCACGCGGTGGTGACCGATCTCGTGGTGATGCTCAGGGCACAACTGACTGCTGCCGGCGATTGGGAACAGGTCTACAGCCTTGTGCAGCAACAACTCTCACAAGGAAGCTCGGCGGCCCGGCAACGCATGGCGATGCGGCGGCGCGGCCGCCTCAGTGACGTTGTCGATCTGTTGATCGCAGACACGGCGCGCTGAGGGTCAGCGGTCGGCTGTTCGGGCGGCGCGGGCCGTCCACCGGCCGCCGTCGGAGCGCACCTCCACCGGATGGGCGAAGGCTTCCGAGACCGCCGCGCTGGTCAGTGTCGTCTCGATGGGTCCCTGGGCGACTATCCGGCCCTCGGCGAGCAACAGCACGTGTGTGGTGGTGACGGGCAGTTCCTCGAGGTGGTGGGTCACCGTGATCGACGCCAACTCGGGGTGGCTGTGCACCAGGGCGTCCACGGTCTCGAGCATCTGCTCACGGGCGGCCAGATCCAGGCCTGTCGAGGGTTCGTCGAGCAGCAGCAGCTGGGGCCGGCCCACCAGGGCTCGGGCGATCAGCGCGCGCCCTCGTTCACCCTGCGACAGTGTGGGCCACCGTTCCTCGGCCCGGTGCCGCAGCCCGAGGGTGTCCACCAGAGAATCCACCCGAGCCACGTCCTCGGCGGTGGGTTCCCAGCGCATCGGAATGTCGATGGTTCCGGTGACACCGGTCATCACCACCTCCCGCAGCCGCAGCGGGAAGTCCAGCGGGTGGCGCGGGTTGACGTGTCCGATGGTCTTGCGCAGTTTGGCCAGTTCGACCTTGCCGAGGTGGCCGCCCAGCACCCGCACCGTCCCCGAGGTGGGAAACGTCTCGGCGCCGCAGAAGCCCAGGATGGTTGTCTTGCCCGCGCCGTTGGGGCCCAGCAACGCCCAGTGCTCTCCCTCGGCGACGGCGAAGGAGATGCCGTCGAGGATCTGTTTACCGTTGCGTCGGAAGGTCACATCCTGCAGTTCGATGACGTGGTGCATACCCCTAGCTTGCTAGAGGTAGGACCACAGCACGCAGCCGGGTACTCACTGGCTCATCGACTTCACCAGCTCGGCCATGTCGACCTCTCGCACCGGCTGGGCGAGTGACCACTGATGCCCGAAGGGATCTCGCACCACGCCGTACCGGTCGCCCCAGAACTGGTCCGCCAGGGGCGCCACCACGGTGGCTCCCGCGTCGACCGCGCGCTGGAACCAGGATTCGACGTCGGTGACGGTCAGGTGCAGCGTCACCGGAGTGCCACCCAGCGCGGTCGGTGTCATCGACTTCCCGTCGGTCATCTCCGGGAAGTCGTCGTTGAGCATCACCATGAAGCCGTTGATCTGCACGGCCGCGTGCGCCAGCTTGCCCCCGGGTCCGGGCAGCCGGATCAGTTCGGTGGCCCCGAACGCTTTGACGTAGAAGTCGATGGCCGCTGCGGCGTCGTCGACGACGAGATGGGGCACCAGGACGGGGTGGACTTCGATGGCCATGGTGGCTCCTTCGGTCGGTGACTGTTGCAGGTACAGACCGAAGGTGCCGCGTCAACTCATCGCGCCCCGCACCACGGTGTCCCAGCCGGGCACCGACTCGGGCCGCCGGGGCTCGGGTCCGACGTAGATCGCCGACGGCCGCACCAGCTTGCCCAAGCGCTTCTGCTCGAGGATGTGGGCGCACCACCCCGCGGTCCGTCCGCAGGTGAACATCGCGGGCATCATCGTTGGCGGCACCTTCGCGAAGTCGAGGATGACGGCCGCCCAGAACTCGACATTTGTCTCGATGGCGCGGTCCGGGCGACGCTCACGCAACTCGGTCAGCGCGGCCTGCTCCAGCGCCGCGGCCGCCTCGTAGCGCGGGGCGTCCAGGCGCTTGGCCGTCGCTCGCAGCACCCGGGCACGCGGATCCTCGGCGCGGTAGACCCGGTGCCCGAATCCCATCAGCTTCTCTTTACGGTCCAGGATCCCGGTGATCACCGACCGGGCGTCACCGGTGCGCTCGGCTTCGGTGAGCATCGGGATCACCCGCGCCGGGGCGCCGCCGTGCAGCGGCCCGCTCATCGCGCCGACCGCGCCGGACAACGAGGCGGCCACGTCGGCCCCGGTCGAGGCGATCACCCGGGCGGTGAACGTCGACGCGTTCATTCCGTGCTCGGCGGCCGACACCCAGTACGCGTCGATGGCCTCGATATGGCGCGGGTCGGGCTCGCCCTGCCATCGCGTCATGAACCGGGCGGTGATGGTGGTGCACTCGTCGATGAGCCGTTGCGGCACCGCGGGCTGGTAGATGCCGCGCGCGGACTGGGCCACATAGGACAGCGCCATCACCGAGGCCCTGGCCAGTTGGTCGCGGGCAGTCTCGTCATCGATGTCGAGCAGCGGTGCGTAACCCCAGATGGGTGCCAGCATGGCCAGTCCGGCCTGGACGTCGACGCGGACGTCGCCGGTGTGGATGGGCAGGGGGAACGGTTCGGCGGGCGGCAGTCCGCGGCCGAACGCGCCGTCGACCAGCAGCGCCCACACGTCGCCGAAAGTCACCCGCTCGCCCACCAGGTCCTCGATGTCGACGCCGCGGTACCGGAGTGCGCCACCGTCCTTGTCGGGTTCGGCGATCTCGGTCTCGAATGCGACCACGCCCGCCAAGCCGGGCACGAAATCCTTGGGCACCTCAGTCATGGCGCCGATTGTCGCACCTGCCAGCACATCTGTGTCTACTGGCCGGTAACGGGCGATGACATGGTGCGCGACGTCTGCGGGCGTCGCGGCCGCCGTGACGAGACCAGCTGGGCGTACCGTTACCCCGGTGGTGGAACCGGAACGCGAGCATCTCGCGGCCATGCGGGTGGAGTACGGCTCGGTGGGCAAGGACGGCAGTCCCGACCTGGATGTCGACTGGCTGTCGGTCGGATGGCTTGTGTTGCTGCGCAAATGGATTGCCGAGGCCGAGCAGGCAGGTGTTGCCGAGCCCAACGCGATGGTGCTGGCCACCGTGCGCGACGGCCGTCCGGTGACTCGGTCGGTGCTGTGCAAGGGGGTCGACGAGGCCGGGGTCTCGTTCTTCACCAACTACGAGTCCGACAAGGGCGACGAACTCGCCGCCACGCCGTATGCGTCGGTGACGTTCCCCTGGTACCAGCTGGGCCGGCAGGTGCACGTCCGCGGGCCGGTCACCAAGGTCGATCGCGCTGCCACCGAGAGCTACTGGTCCAAGCGTCCCCGTGGTTCCCAGCTGGGAGCCTGGGCCTCACACCAGAGCAGGCCCATCGGCTCACGGGCGCAACTGCTGGCTCAACTGGCCGAGGTCACCGAGCGCTTCGCAGGCGACACCGAGGTGCCAGCACCCCCGAACTGGGGTGGCTACCTGATCGCTGCGGAAGTGGTCGAGTTCTGGCAGGGTCGAGAAAACCGCGTGCACAACCGAATTCGTGTCACTGACGGGCTGATCGAGCGTCTGCAGCCGTGAGGCTGTTCGCTGACACGACGCCGCTGCGACATCGCGACTTCCGCCGGCTGTGGTGGGCGGGCATCCCCACCGTCATCGGTGCCAACCTCACCATCTTCGCTGTCCCAGTTCAGGTTTACGCGCTGACGCAGAGCTCGGCCTACGTGGGTCTGGCTGGGGTGTTCGCGCTGGTACCGCTCATCGTGTTCGGACTGTGGGGCGGTGCGCTGGCCGATGCGATGGACCGGCGTCTGCTGCTGATCGTCGCGTCCTGCGGTCTGGCGGTGTCCTCGGTGCTGCTGTGGGTGCAGGCGGCACTGCATCTGAACAACGTGTGGGTGGTGCTCGGACTGCTGGCGCTGCAGCAGGCCTTCTACGCGGTGAACTCGCCAACCCGATCGGCGGCCATCCCGCGGATCCTGCCCAGTGACCAGATCGCCGCGGCCAATTCACTGAACATCACCGTGACCCAGTTCGGCGCGATCGTCGGACCGCTGCTGGCCGGCCTGCTGCTCGCCTGGGTGGACCTGTCCACGCTGTATCTCATCGACGCCATCACCTGTCTGCTGCCCATCTGGGCCACGTTCCGACTCGCGGCGATGCCGCCGCTTCAGGTGGGGTCGACGCTGGGCATCGCGGCGGTGCTCGACGGGTTCCGCTACCTGGCCGGCAACACCGTGGTGCTGATGTCATTCGTCGTCGATCTCATCGCGATGATCCTCGGCATGCCGCGGGCGTTGTTCCCGCAGATGGCCCATGAGAACTTCGGCGGACCCGTCGATGGCGGTGTCACGATGGCGCTGCTGGCCGCGGCCATGTCGGTGGGTGCGGTGGCCGGTGGTGTGTTCTCCGGGTGGCTGCCGCGGGTGCGCAGGCAGGGCCTGGCGGTAGTGGTCGCCATCATCGTCTGGGGCCTGGCCATCGTTGGCTTCGGTGTGGCGGCGGGCTGGGCCGGTGGACAGGCGGGGGCGCTGCTGTGGGTGGCGGTGGGCTGTCTGGCCGTCGGCGGAGCGGCCGACATGGTGTCCTCGGCGCTGCGCAACACGATCCTGCTGCAGGCCGCGTCCGACGAGTTGCGGGGCCGGCTGCAGGGGGTGTTCGTCGTGGTGGTCGCCGGTGGTCCGCGGATCGCCGACGCTCTGCACGGTGCCGCCGCGGCGTCCATGGGGACCGCGGTCGCCGCCGCGGGTGGGGGAGCAGCGGTGGTCGTGTGTGTGGTGATCGCGGCGCTGGCGGTCCCCGCCTTCGTGCGCTACCGCGTCAGCATCATGCCCCAAAACCCGAAACCGGCTGACACTGACAAATTATGACGACTGCAAAATGCGGATCTCGGCAGTTCGCCACATCTGCCGCGTAGTGCGGGCTACGATCCGTGACCGTGGACGTGCTGGGGGGAGCCGCACCCGGGCTGCGTGAACGCAAGAAGCAGCGCACCAGAGCGACGTTGATCGACGCCGCCGTGAGCCTTTGCCTCACGCAGGGCTACGAACGCACCACCGTCGAGCAGATCGCGGCCGCCGCTGACGTCTCACCTCGCACCTTCAGCCGCTACTTCGCCACCAAGGACGCCGTCGTCATGACGCTGCTGGAGGACCTGGTGGACGCCATCGCCGTCGAGCTGACCCTCATCCCGCTCTCGGTGCCGGTGCTCGAAGCGCTGTACCAGGCACATGTCAGGGTGTTGCGGGCTGTGTCCGACGGGGCGGTGCCGGATCTGACCACCGAGCGCATCGTGCTGATGCTGCGCATCATCAACTCGACTCCGGCGCTCAAGGCGGCCGCCACCGAATTCCGGCCCGAGGCCACCGTGCATGCGCTGGCCGAGCGTATGGGCGGTGACCCGGCCGACCGCAAGGTCTGGATGGTGATGTCGGTGTGGTCGGCCATCATCGTCACTGCCTGCGGGGACCTCGTGGTGGACTGCGACGGCCTGGCACTCGGCCCGGATCTGATGGTTTCCAGAATCGACGCGATGTTTGCCGAATTCGTCGGTATCGCCACCGAACTGACCAGCTGAGCGTCGGTGGCGATCCAGCCAGCGGCTAGCATTGCAGCTGTGGTTGACGGCGTGAGCGGCAGAGCTCCGGGTTTGCGGGAGCGCAAAAAAATGCGCACGCGGTCCACGTTGGTGGACAAGGCCGCCGAGCTGTGTCTGCGTCAGGGCTACGACAACACCACCGTCGAGCAGATCGCCGACGCTGCCGACGTGTCACCGCGGACGTTCAGCCGGTATTTTCCCACCAAGGACGCGGTGATCATGGCGATCATCGAGGACGTCGCTCAGTTCGTGGCTGCCGAACTGGCCGCGCAGCCACTGGGCATCACCGAGTACGAAGCCCTGCGGCGCGCGCACCTTGCGTCGGTGTCCGCGCACTTCAGCAGGCATGCGGCGTTGATCCAGATTGTCAACTCCTCGGCGAATCTGGCGATGTCCACCATTCCGTTCCGTGTGGACCCCGACCGGTTCCCCACCGTGGTCGTCACCGCCAAGCGGATGGGCCTGCCCACCGATCACGATGCCGTGCACCTGGTGATCGAGAGTTGGACCGCGGTGATGAACGCCGCGTGTTACGGCTTGGGTCGGCCCGGCCACCCGCCCATCGAACTGGAGGTGGTCCGGTCTCGTATCAGTGCGGCCTACCAGACATTCGTTCGAACTTGGCAACCTTGGGAATCGACTTCGCAACCGATCCAACAACCCCCCGCAAGCGGGCCGACACCGTAGCGACTACCTTCCTAGGTACAGACAGCTTGCGTCTTCGCCGACGAGCGCAGAAGGGGTTCTTGTGGCCGACAGTTCATCCCAGGACACCGCCACTCTCCGGTATCCGGGTGGAGAGATAGACCTGGACATTGTCCATGCAACAGAGGGTGACGACGGGATCGCGCTCGGATCGTTGTTGGCAAAAACGGGTTACACGACCTTCGACGGCGGTTTCGTCAACACCGCCTCCACCAAGTCGGCCATCACCTACATCGACGGTGACGCAGGCATCCTGCGCTACCGCGGTATCCCGATCGAGCAGTTGGCGGAGAAGTCGACGTTCATCGAGGTCAGCTATCTGCTGATCTACGGTGAGCTGCCCACCGCCGACCAGCTGGAGAAGTTCACCAACAACATCCAGCGCCACACGCTGCTGCACGAGGACCTGAAGCGGTTCTTCGACGGTTTCCCCCGCAACGCGCACCCGATGCCGGTGCTCTCCAGTGCGGTCAATGCGCTGAGCGCCTACTACCAGGATTCGCTGGACCCCTTCGACCCCAAGCAGGTCGAGTTGTCCACCATTCGGCTGCTCGCCAAATTGCCCACCATCGCGGCGTACGCCTACAAGAAGTCCGAGGGGCAGCCGTTCCTGTACCCGGACAACTCGCTGACCCTGGTGGAGAACTTCCTGCGCATGACGTTCGGCTTCCCGGCCGAGCCCTACGAGGTGGACCCGGAGATCGTCCGGGCGCTGGACATGCTGTTCATCCTGCACGCCGACCACGAGCAGAACTGCTCGACGTCGACGGTGCGCCTGGTCGGTAGCTCGCAGGCCAACCTGTTCACCTCGATCTCCGGAGGTATCAACGCCCTGTGGGGCCCGCTGCACGGCGGCGCCAACCAGGCGGTGCTGGAGATGCTGAAGAAGATCGAAGCCGGTGACGACGACGTTCAGACCTTCGTCAAGAAGGTCAAGAACAAAGAAGACGGCGTGAAGCTGATGGGCTTCGGGCACCGCGTGTACAAGAACTACGATCCCCGCGCCCGCATCGTCAAGGAGCAGGCCGACAAGATCCTCGGCAAGATCGGGGTCTCGGACCCGCTGCTGGACATTGCCAAGGAGCTCGAGGAGATCGCGCTCACCGATGACTTCTTCGTCGAGCGCAAGCTCTACCCCAACGTCGACTACTACACCGGCGTGATCTACCGGGCCATGGGCTTCCCCACTCGCATGTTCACCGTGCTGTTCGCGCTCGGCCGGCTCCCGGGCTGGATCGCTCACTGGCGTGAGATGCACGGCGAGCCCAACAAGATCGGCCGCCCGCGCCAGATCTACACCGGCTACACCGAGCGTGACTACATCGGGATGGGCGACCGCTAGACAGTTGCCGATGTGGCGACGAAGGAACTGACACCCCGTTGACCAGTTTGTTTGCGCCAAGGACGGTTGTAGTTTCACAATAGTTGTGTGTCTACAACTGTTGGGCAGCTCAGTGGCCGCCGCAAGGCGGTCATTCTGTTCTCCTGCTGCCTGAGTCTGCTGATCGTGTCGATGGACGCGACGATCGTCAACGTCGCCCTGCCGACCATCCGTACCGACCTCCACGCGTCCGCTACCCAGCTGCAGTGGACCCTGGACGTCTACACCCTGGTGCTGGCCTCTCTGCTGATGTTGGCCGGTGCCACCGCGGACAGATTCGGTCGCCGCAGTGTGTTCCAGATCGGCTTGGCGGTGTTCGCGCTCGGATCACTGCTGTGCAGCGTCGCTCCCACCATCGAGATGCTGATCGCAGCCCGCTTCCTGCAGGCGATCGGTGGGTCCATGCTCAATCCCGTTGCGATGTCGATCATCACGTCGGTGTTCACCGGCAAGGTCGAACGCGCCAGGGCCATCGGACTGTGGGGTGGGGTGCTCGGTATCGCGATGGCGTTGGGACCGACCGTCGGAGGTGCGCTGATCCAGTATGTCGACTGGCGTGCGGTGTTCTGGCTCAACCTGCCGGTGTGTGCGCTGGCATTGGTGTTGACGGCGCTGTTCGTCCCGCAGAGCAAGTCGGCGACCATGCGCACACTGGACCCCATCGGTCAGATCCTCGGCGCCACATTCCTGTTCGGCATCGTCTTCGTCCTGATCGAAGGCCCCGGCCTCGGCTGGATTCACCCCGTCACCCTGGCGGCCCTGGTGATCACCGTCGCTGCTTTCGCGGCATTCCTGCGCTACGAGGCGCGTCACCACGACCCGTTCATCGACCTGCGCTTCTTCCGGAGCATCCCCTTTGCCTCCGCCACCGTCATCGCGATGTGCGCCTTCGCGTCCTGGGGTGCGTTCCTGTTCATGATGGCGCTGTATCTGCAGGGCTTCCGCGGTTTCACCGCGCTGGAGACCGGTCTGCTGTACCTGCCGATCGCCCTTGGTGCGCTGGTCTTTTCGCCTCTGTCGGGCCGGGTGGTGGGCCGCTGGGGCCCGAGGCCGTCGCTGCTGGCATCGGGTGTGCTGTTGACGACGGCGGCGATACTGCTGTCGTTCCTCGGGTCCGACACCCCTATCTGGGCGGTGTTGGTGATCTTCGCGCTCTTCGGCATCGGCTTTGCGGTGGTGAACGCGCCGATCACCAACACCGCGGTCAGCGGGATGCCGTTGGACCGCGCCGGGGCGGCGTCGGCGGTGGCCTCCACCAGCAGACAGGTCGGTGTGAGTATCGGTGTGGCACTGTGTGGCTCGGTGGCAGGTGCGGCATTGGAGTCGCCGCATGCCGATTTCGGTGCCGCGGCGCGACCGCTGTGGTTCGTGGTGGCTGCCTTCGGACTGGTGATCGTGGCACTGGGCTTGTTCTCGACATCCGGGCGTGCACAACGGTCGGCCGACCGGGTGGCACCGCTCATCGGCGAGGTGCCGGCGCCGGGAGGGCGGGTGCATGTCTGCTGAGCCCACCGCTGAGGAAGTGTGGAAAGGCCTGCTGCGCTTCGTCTTCGACAACCGTGACACCTGGCGCCACGCCGTGGTCGAGGTGTCCGGGTTGCCGTTCTCCCGGGTGCGGATCGTTCGCCGCCTGAAGCGCTCGCCTCTCACGGTCAAGCAGGTGGCCGACTACGCCATGATGGATGCGCCGGCGGCCACGGTGGCTGTCAACGACCTGGAGTCTCGTGGGCTGGTGGTCCGCGAGATCGACCCGTCGAATCGGCGGTCCAAACTGGTATCACTGACCGAGGCCGGAAGGGCGGTGCTGGCTGACATCGATGCCGTCGAGGATCCAGCTCCGGCAGAGCTTGTTGCACTCTCCGGTGACGACCTCGTTGCGTTGCGGCGGATCCTGGACCGGTTGAGCTCGGGCTGAGGCGTCGACCTAGGCGTGCGTTCCCGCCGCCGCGCAGGCCGATTGTGCTGCCTCGGTGTGTGCGTTGAGCTCGGTGGCCGCCGAGTTGTAGCGGTCGACATCAACGCGCAATCCCATGAGCAGCACCAACTTGGTGGCGTCGAACGACCAGGCGCGCATCGGTGCGGAGATCTCCGGCGCCACCCCGGGCGTCCGGGAAGCGGCCAGCGCGGTGCTGACCGCGTGACGCAGACCCGTCCGTCCTGACTCGTTGTCGGCGTTCAGTGTGGGATCGCCGTGCTCGTCGCCCAGGGCGAGGCCGTTGGCAAAGCCCTGATAACTCAGTGAGGCGATGTCGAGGGCCGTGGCGAACCGAGTGCACGCCGCTACCGCCTCGGCGGCGGGCGCCGGCTCGGCCGCGGCCGGTGCGGTGGCCAACAGGGCGACCCCACACACGGCCAACCCTGTGGTGACGACGTTGATGGCAACCTCCTCGATCTCGGCGTGGGCGTCCATGACGATCGGGTGTGACGGCGTCGTGTGGTTGACACGCGGATGAACTGCCGGTGCCACGCCGGAAACCAGTGAGCGACGGCGGTTGTGTGCGCACAGTTCTCCGGGTGTTCGCTGTCCCGACATTTGTCACCTCGATGATTTAGGCCAATCGAATTCTGGAGGACGTCATCTACATGCGGATGCGGGCGACGGCCGTGGCTGCGGCCGCGGTTTCGGCGGCGTTGTGTGCTGCGCCCCAAGTGATTGCGGAGCCCTTACCGCCGCCCGACGGCGCGGTTGCTCCCGCGGCCCCCGGCATCCTGCAGACGCCGGACGGGTGGGAGTTGTCGGTCGAAGGCAAGGACGAGACGCGGGTGGCGGTCGCACCGCTGACGACAGCACTGACCTCACGGGAGTACCTGGTGGGTGGCACGTTCACCGGGACCGTCGGTGGCGGCGGGTCAACGACCCTCAGCGGAGGATCGCTGGTGGTCGGCTACCGAATTGGCTGCGGCATCATCGGAGGTCCGGTGGAGATGCTCGGATCAGTAGGAGCCACACCGACATTCGGCTCCAACGCGGTGATCGGGGCAGTGCAGTTCCCGGTCAACGGACAGATCAAGGTCAACCTGCGGCCAGGGACGGTCACCACCGTGCCGGTGGGGCAGAAGGAGGTCAAGGGCGAACAGGTGCGGGTGACGGTGACGGGTTTCCGGGTCAGGGTCGACGGCTGCGTGGGGCAGTCCTTCATCCAGTCCTATGCGACCTTCAAGAGCTCGAGCAGCGACACCGATGACATCGTCACTTACGCCGGTCAGGTCACCGTCGTATGAGAATCGCACTGACCGGGTGGGTCTTCGTATCGCTGCTCTTTGTCGCCGCGCCGCCGGTCTCCGCGGAGCCGGTCGCCGATGTGTCGCCTCCTGCACCTCCCAGCGGTGCGGTGGTCTCCGATCCTCCGGGATTTGTTGTCACACCTGATGGTTGGGAACTGACCGTTGGCGCCCAGGAGGAGACCCAGCTGGCCGTCGCACCCCTGACCACGGCGGCGTCGTCGCGGGAGTACCTGGTGGGCGGCACCTTCACCGGCGCCGTCGCAGGCAACGGCAGCGCCGCGCTGGACGGCGGCACCCTCGAGGTGGGTTACCAGATCGGCTGCGGTATCGAACTCAACGTGGTCAAACTCAACGGCTCGGTGGGCTTTCAGCCGTCAGTCGGGCCGACAGGGCTGGGCAACACCAACATTCCGGTGACCGCCCAGATGGAGGTGTTCCCGCAGCCGGGTGAGGTGATCACGTCGACGGTGACCACGAAGAGCTTCGAGGGCACTGCTCCTCGCGTCACCCTCAAAGACATCCACATCAAGATCGACGGCTGCGTCGGTCAGTCGTTCCTGCGGTCGTATGCGATCCTGACTAGCTCCACCGAGACCGCCGATGACATCGTCGCCTACTACGGCGTGGCGAAGGTGGTCTGACATGGTGAAAGTTCTTATGGCAGCCATGGTCTCGGCAGCCATCGGGATCTCAGCCGCTGCGGCCGCCCATGCTGATCCGGTTCCACCGCCACCGCCACCGCCGGCCAGTCCGTTGTTCCCGCTGCAGCAGAACGGGCCGTCGGTGCCCATCACAGGTCCCGATGTGCTGGGCCAGCATGCAGTACCGTCGGCACCCGGTACCGCGGCCACGGTAGCGCCGAACCTGAATCCCTGGAACAACCAGTACCTGTTGTCGCAGAACCAGACTCCGGCGGCGCCGGGTGACGGTGTGATCGTCGGAGTGGCGCCCGGTCAGGAGAACGCCGATGTCTCCCGCCTGGACTACCTGAAGCGATTGATCGACACCTACCGGGACGGCGGTCTGGAAGGTGGCCTGCTGGGACAGAACCCCGTCGAGGGTGTCGGTAAACCACTGCCCGTAGAACCGTCCCTGCCTTAGGAGAAAACCGCATGCGCGCAACGATTCTGGTTCGGCCCGTGCTCTCCGCAGCTGCGGCGTCCTGTCTGGTGCTGTGCGGCGTGGAGCTGCCCGCCGCAGACCCGCCCGCGGCTCACCGATCGTCCGTCGTGTTGACGGCGTCAACTGCACCTCTTGTCGCGCCGCCGGCGCTGCCGGTGGTGTACCGCGAAGTGGTGCTTGCTCATTCGGGTGATCGTCAACAGGCTCAGCCTGTTGTCACCGAAGCTGTGGAGTCCGACCCGGCGTCCACCGGGCTGACCCCGATCGACTACCTGGATGCCATCGGCGCTGCGGCCTATCTTGCTGTCGCCGGGCCGCTGCTGCTGGTGAGTATCCCGTTCCAGGTGATCACCGGCCAATCCGAGGACGTCGTGGTCTCGTTGAACAACCTCATCCAGGCGGTCAACACCATCTTGAAGTTGGTGGGCCGCTCGATCGCCCCGATCCCCGTGCCGTCAGCGCAACATCCGGTGGAGGACAAGGCCGAAGCGACCACACCCGAGGAGCAGATCGAAGACGTGCCCGTTGATGACGTGCCCGCCACCGAGTTGCCGGACGCGGACTCCGATCCCGCGGTTTCCAGTGTGGATTCCGCTGCGCCGAGCGAGGCGGAGCCCGATCGGCACGACACCCGCGATGACCAGTCGGCCGAAGAAGCTCCTGTCGATGAAGAGCCCGCCGTCGAAGAGGAATCCGCAGACGAAGAGCCCACCGTCGAAGAGGAATCCACCGACGAACAGGAGCCCGCCGACGAAGAGGTGCCCACCGCGGTGGACAACGGGACCGGGAACGCCGGGCCCGAGGCCGACGAATCCACGGTCGCCGAGTGACACTGCCTGTTTCTTGGGTGGTCGCCGCCGTCGCACTGGTGATCACCGCGGCACCGGCGGCGGCTGATCCCACCCCCACGACGACTCAGCTGCCCACCCCGCCGATGGCGGGCACACAGGCGCCGATGGATGCAGTCGAGACGCTGGGCAAGCAGGGCTACGACGTCGAGATCGAGTGGGTGAGCGGCTATCCGTCCAATATTCCGCTCAAGTACTGCCGGGTCACCAACATCGACGTGCACGCGCCCCCATTGGCGTACATCATGATCTCCTGCCCACCGGACACGTCCCAGTAGGAGGAGACCGTTGCTGGTCAGGATGATCGTCGCCGCCACCGCTGTGATCCTGGCGGCTGCCGCACCGGCGTCGGCGGAGCCGTCGCCGACGCTGCCCCCACCGCCGCCTGCGGGCAGCGAGTCGCCGGGTGACACCATGCGCAGCCTCACCGCGCTGGGTTACGACGTGAAGGCTCAGTACACCGCGGGCGAGCCGTCGAACATCCCGCTGTCGGAATGCACTGTCACTAGCATCGACACGCACGCCTCACCGTTGGCCTACGTGATGATCAACTGCCCGGCCGACGGCTCGCAGTAGCGCTCAGCCGAGGTAGCCCTCAACCTGGTCGGCCGGGCGCACCTGGGCGGCCGACGGATCGGACCCGGTCTCACGCAGTGCGCGCCGCTGCCGCAGCAGGTCCCAGCACTGGTCCAGTTGGACCTCGACCGCACGCAGCCGCTGGTGCTCCTCGGTCTCGTCGATCTCGTGGTGCTGCAACTTGTCTCGCAGCTCTTTCTCCTCAGCCACGAGCTTGTGCACTTCGGAGAGAATGTCTTGATCTGTCGCCACCTGACCAGTCTGCCCGACACCGGCGATAATCCGCAGATGGAATTGCGTAGTGCCCTCGTCACCGGTGCGTCCAGCGGAATCGGCTTCGCCGTTGCCCGCGTCTTGAGTGAGGAGAAGTTCGGGCTGACGCTGGTCGGTCGTGACGGCGCAAGACTCGCCGCGGCCGCCGACGGCCTGGCCGATGTGCAGACCCTGTCCGGGTCACTGGCCGACGAGGCCTTCCTGGACCACATCGTCGCCCGGCACCAGGAGATGTTCGGTGCCCTCGACGTCCTGGTGAACAACGCAGGCATCGCCGGACATCGGGCGGTTGCCGACATCACTGCCGACTTCTTGGACGAGCAGTTGGCGGTCAACCTGCGCGCACCGATTCTGCTGACCGCGAAGGCCATGCCGATGCTGCGGAAAGCGGTGGGCCTGCGGGGGAGCGCGCAGGTGATCAACACGGCGTCCAACGCCGGCAAGCGCGGCGAGTCCACCCTGGGCGCCTACTCGGCCAGCAAGTTCGGGGTGGTCGGCTTCACCGAAGCGCTGCACGACGAGCTGTCCACCTCGGGAATCCGGGCGACGGCCATCTGCCCCGGTGTGGTGGACACCCCGATGGCCGACCCCTACCGCGATGACATCCCGGCCCACACCATGATCGCGCCCACCGACGTGGCCGAAGTGGTGCGGATGACCACGCGCCTGTCACCGGCGTGCATCGTGCCCGAAGTCGTGTTGCTCAGACCGACCGAATGGCTTCAGACACCCCAGTAGGGTGAGCACTGTGAGCACAAAACCGGAGATCGAATTTCCCGACGGCCCCGCCCCCGCCGAGCTGGTGATCGAGGACATCACGATCGGTGACGGCGCCGAAGCCGTTCCCGGCGCCAACGTCGAGGTGCACTACCTCGGAGTCGAGTACGACACGGGCGAGGAGTTCGACAGCTCGTGGAACCGTGGCCAGTCCATCGAGTTCCCCCTGCGTGGCCTGATCCCGGGCTGGCAGGACGGGATCCCCGGCATGAAGGTGGGCGGTCGCCGCAAGCTGACCATCCCGCCGGAGCAGGCCTACGGTCCCGCCGGTGGTGGGCACCGCCTGTCGGGCAAGACGCTCATCTTCGTGATCGACCTGCTCGGCACCCGCTAGCGAGTGGTGGGACCGGGGCCCGGCAAGCGCAGCATCATCCGGACCCCACCCAACGGGCTGACTTCCAAACTCGCTGTCCCGCTGTGTAAGTGGGCCTGCTGCGCGACGAGGGCCAGCCCCAGGCCGGAGCCGGAATGCGAGGCGGTGGAGCCACGCGAGAACCGCTCGAAGACCAGTTCGCG